>NZ_SRIC01000244.1 GCF_004684775.1 Streptomyces sp. MZ04 | reverse complement strand
GAACCCGGGGGCGGAGCGGGGTGGTTGGCGTCTTGGCGCACGTCACACCGAAGAACTATCACAGAAGCGGACAAAAAGCCCTTAAGGTGAGCGGGTAGCGGAGGCTCCCCTGACCTCATGCAGCCACACCCTCAACGTCATACAGCCACACCCTCAACCTCAGACAGCCGCACCCTCACCGTCCTCGTGATCCCCGCCCTCACCCCCCGGGGTTCGCGTCCCTGGGTGAGGTGGTGGCAAGCCCCAGAGGCTTGCGGGCCGCGGCCTCCGCCTTGCCGCTGATGTGCTTCTGGGCCGGTACGTAGTACTCGTAGAAGGCGTCGGCGTCCTTGGCGGTGGACGCCTTCGCCCACTGCTCGCGGTTGCGCTCGATCGCGCCGATGAGGGCGGTGACATCGGCGTCCGCCTTCGCGGGCCAGTCGTGCGCGCGCAGCAGCCGGGCCTGCTCGGCGAGGCCCTTGTCGACGCGGCCCGCCCACGCCTTGTGGCCCTTCAGGTCCTCCTCGATGCTGTCCTCGACGGGCTCCGACTCGTACGCCTCGGAGAGGGCCTTGTCCGCCTGGAGGTAGGCGAGCTGGTCGGCGTCGAGGTTGGTCGCGTCACGCCGGAACGAGCCCTTCAGGCCGCGCTTGCCCCCCGTGTCGCCGTAGAGGCAGGTGATGTGGCGGTCCCCCTGGCTCCAGGTCTCGCGGTCGGGCATGTAGTACGTGAGTTCGGCGTCCCCGAGGTCGACCCAGGAGTCGAGTACGTAGGAGGCGTCCAGGTCGACGCACTTCCGCTCGGCGAGCGAGGTGAGCGCGGCGTCGCCGGGGAAGGTCTCGTGGTTCACCCGGACCGAGGCGAGGACCTCGCCGTCGTGCCGCGACGAACAGGGCACCTCGTCGATCTCGAAGGTGTACCGCGCGCCTTGGAGATCGCTGTCGGGCACGTTGAAGCACTCACCCTTGTCGATGGGGAACGCGGAGGAGTTCCGGGACTCGCGCGCGGCCTCCTTGAAGCCGTCGGCGAAGTCCCGCGCACCCCCGGTGACGACGGCGAGCACCAGAAGCACGATGCCGACTACGGAGAGGATGCTTCCCGCGATCGCCATCCCCTTGCCGCGCTCGCCCTTCTTCGTGATCTGCGCGAGCGCGATCAGGCCGAGGATCAGGCCGACGGCGGGCACGAAGCAGAGGATGCCGAGCACGAGCGAGGCGATCGCGAAACCGTTGACCGGCGGCCGGGAGTACGGCGAGTACGCGCCCGGCCACCGCTGGTACGGGACTTGGGGCCCGCCCGGGTACGGGGTCTGCGGAGGCGGCCCGTAGGGCCCCTGCCCGTACTGCTGCGGAGGGCGGCCACCGAGGTCGGGCGGCGGGGGTATGTCCACGAGTGCCATGCTCCTGGTTCGGGTGGGTCGGTCGATGCGGGAGCTTCGCATCGTATGCGGCACACGGACGAGGGATGAAATGGGGACATCCAGCGCAATAGCGCACGCGGCCAACGGCCTGACGTCGCGCCTCGTCCTCGCGGCAGGCCGGGTCACCGACCCGGAGCCGTACCGCGAGGACGAGGATCAGCAGGAGCAGGTCAGTTCAGGGCCTCCGGCCTAGAACTGCAGCCCCCAAGAGTCGATCTTCCCGACGTCCAGCGCCGCGTTGTCGCTCACGCGCAGCTTCCAGGTGCCGTTGGCCGTCTCGGACGACGCGTTCACCGTGTAGGTGGTGTTGATGTCGTCGGAGCTGCCGCCGGTGCCGTAGCCCTTCAGCGTGTACGCGGTGCCGTCAGGCGCGATCAGCTGCACCTGGAGGTCGCCTACGTAGGTGTGCTTGATGGCGACCGGCACGCTCAGAGCGGCGGGAGCGGTGCCTTCCACACCGCTCACGGTGACCGGCGACTCGACGGTGGAGTTGTCGTTGATCGCGAAGTCGGTCGTGTTTTCAAACTTGGGCCCCGGAGGGTTCGTCGAGCCGGTGCCCACGTTCAGGAGGCGGTTCGGCGAGCCCGATCCGGGGCTGGTGACGACGCCCGTGGAGGCCGCGCTGACCAGCGCCGCGGACACCTGCGCCGGGGTCGCCGTGCGGTTGTCCGCGAGGTAGAGCGCCGCGGCACCCGCGGTGTGCGGGGACGCCATCGACGTACCGGAGATGGTGTTCGTCGCCGTGTCGCTGGTGTTCCAGGCCGAGGTGATGGACGAGCCGGGCGCGAACAGGTCGAGGATGGTGCCGTAGTTGGAGTAGCTCGCCTTGGCGTCCGTGTTCGTGGTGGCGCCGACCGTGATGGCCTCGGCCACGCGCGCGGGAGAGCGCGTCGAGGCGTCGACGCTCTCGTTGCCCGCCGCGACGGCGAAGGTGATGCCGGAGGCGACGGCGTTGCGTACGGCCGTGTCCAGGGCGCTGTCGGCGCCGCCGCCCAGCGACATGTTCGCGACGGCCGGCTTGACCGCGTTCTGGGTGACCCAGTCGATGCCGGCGACGACCTGCGCGGTGGTGCCGGAGCCCTGGTTGTTCAGGACGCGGACGCCGACGACGTTCGCCTTTTTGGCGACTCCGTAGGCACCGCCCGCGACCGTGCCGGCGACATGCGTGCCGTGGCCGTGGCCGTCCTGTGCGGTGTTGTCGTTGTCGATCGCGTCATAGCCGTACGAGGCACGGCCGCCGAAGTCGCTGTGGCTGATGCGCACTCCGGTGTCGATGACGTACGCGGTGACGCCCTCTCCGGCGGTGTCCGGGTAGGTGTAGGAGTTGTTCAGCGGGAGCGTCTTCTGGTCGATGCGGTCCAGGCCCCAGGACGGCGGGTTGGGCTGGGTGCCGTCGACCGTGAACGTCCGGTTCTGCACGACGGATTCGACCGCCGGGTCCGCGGCGAACTTCTTCGCCTGGGCCGCGGAGAGCTCGACCGCGTAGCCGTTGAGGGCCTCCTTGTACGTGCGCTTGATGTCGGCGCCGTACTCCTTGGCCAGTGCCTTGCCCGCCTTGGAGCCCGCCTTCGCGGCGTCCTCGTCGAGGCTGACGATGTAGCTGCCCGCTATCGTGCCGGGCGCGCCGGCGTTCTCGATCGTGCCTTCCGCCTGGCCCGCCTGCGCGGTCGCGGGGAGGGCGGAGACGACGCCGAGGGCGAGGGCCGCGACCGCTGTCGCGCTGATCCCGGCCAGTCTTCGACGGGTATGACGCATCACTGCCATCTGAGGGGTCCTCCTCAATAGGTGGTGCGCTAGTGGGGGATGGTGCTGGTGGTGCCCACACACACGGAGGCATACGGCAGGAACATGTCAAACCATGGGCCGACGGCACCCGCTCTCGCCTTCGTCGGGACGAAAGATTGGCGGATCCATAGGAATCCCACAAGGGTCAGGACCGGACGTAACACGACCGCCACGCACCCGCCATGACACATCGGCCCCAACTGTCACAACTAGCCTGGCCACATGACAGCATTGCCGGATTATTTCTGTCCCACCGACGGCACACGCGTCCCCCCGGGCACCCTCGCCTGGTGCTGCCCCGTCTGCCGCGGCCCCCTGGACCTGGACTTCTCCCCCAATCCCGGCCCGCTGAAGTCCCTTGCCGGAAGGGTCAATTCACTGTGGCGGTACGCGGAATCCCTGCCGCTGCCCGCCCCCGATTTCTCGCTCGGCGAGGGCCGCACGCCGCTCGTACCGCTGGATGGCGGGATCTCGGCCAAGCTCGACTTCCTGATGCCGACGCTCTCCTTCAAGGACCGCGGCGCCGTCATGCTCGCCGCGCTCGCGAAGCGGCTCGGCCCGGACCGGGTGATCGCCGACAGCAGCGGCAACGCGGGCACGGCGATCGCCGCGTACTGCGCGCGGGCCGGACTGCCCTGCACGGTGTACGTCCCGGCCGGCACGTCACCGAAGAAGCTGGAGCAGATCGGCGCGCACGGGGCGCGGCTCGAAGTCGTCCAAGGGGATCGCGAGCAAACGGCGCTGACGGCCCGCGAGGCCGCCGACGAACCCGGCACGTTCTACGCCTCCCACGTCTACAACCCGTACTTCCTGCACGGCACCAAGACGTACGTCCTGGAGCTGTGGGAGGACCTGGGCGGCCGGCTGCCGGACGCCCTGGTCGTGCCCGTGGGCAACGGCACACTGCTCCTGGGGGCCGCGCTCGCGGTGCGGGAGCTGCACTCCGCGGGGCTGATCGCGAAGGCGCCCACGCTGTACGCCGTGCAGGCCGCGGCGGTCGCCCCGCTGGCCGAGGCATGGCGCGCGGGCGCCGACGAGCCCCTGGGCAACACCCCGATGGTGCCCACGTTCGCCGAGGGCATCGCGATTCCGCGGCCGCCTCGCGCCCGGCAGATCCTGCGGACGGTCCGCGGATCCGGCGGCGCGTTCCTGACGGTGACGGAGGCCCAGATCGAGGCCGCCCAACTCGACTTGGCGGGGCGGGGGTTGTACGTCGAGGCGACCGGGGTGGCGTGCTGGGCGGCCGTACGGGACGGGGCGCTCGGCGAGCGGACGGCCGTGGTTCCGCTGTGCGGGGCGGGTTTGAAATCGGGACTCGCCTCGGTTTGAGTTCGGGACTCGCGTCGGTTTGACATCAGGACGGACTCGCGAACCCCGCCCGGCGGCCAGGCACCCACCCGTGGGACCCAGGGGCGCGCCACCCCGGTTCCGGCGGCGCGCCCGCGCATCGTCGCCCCGTGACCCTCCGCACCGCCACCCTCCTGGCCGCCACCCTCGTCGCCACATCGACCCCCGCACCGGCCGCGACGGCCGACAAGCCCCGCCCTCCGGCCGACTGCGCGCCCGCACCCGGCTGGGCGCCCTCCACCACGAAACGCACCTCTCCGAAGGACACGTACGCCCCCTACGTGGGCAACGGCTACCTCGCCACCCGCGTCCCGCCCGCCGGAGCCGGCTACTCCGCGCCCGTCAAGGACCAGAAGACCGGCTGGCCCCTCTACACACCCCGGTACGACGGCACCTTCGCGGCGGGCCTCTACGCGCGCGGGCCCCGCAACACCGCGGGACGCGAGGCCATCGCCGCCCTGCCCGCCTGGACGGCGCTCGACGTCACCGTGGGCGGCGAGACGTACGGCCCGCGCAGCCGCGTGTCCGACTACCGGCAGACCTTGCACCTGCGCTGCGGCTTCGTCCGGACCTCGCTCACCTGGACCACCACCGACGGCCGCCGCACCGACCTGACGTACGACGTCCTGGCCGACCGCGAGCACGCCCACACCGGCGCCGTACGCCTGCGCCTCACCCCCCACTGGACCGGCGACACACAGGTCACCGACCGCATCGACGGCCGGGGCGCCCGCCGCATGGCGCAGACGGGCGGCGGCGCGAGCGGGGAGCGCACCATGGACGTCACCTTCCGCACAGACGGCACCCGCACGGACGGCGCGGTGGCCTCCACCCTCGTGGCCCCTGGAGAGGCCCGCCCGGCGCACCCGGCACGGAAGTTGAGCGCCAGCCAGTCCGCCGCCTTCCCCGTCCACGACGGCGCCACGTACGACGTCACCAAGTACGTCGGTGTCGACACCGCCCTCACCTCGCGCGCCCCGCACAGCGACGCCCGCGCCGCGTCCCAGCGCGCGGCCGGGCAGGGCTGGCCCGCGTTGCTCGCCGCGCACACCGCGGCCTGGCGGCATCTGTGGTCGTCCGACATCGAGATCCCCGGGCGGCCCGATCTCCAACTCTGGGCGCGTTCGGCCCAGTACGGCCTCCTGTCGTCCACCCGCCGCGGCAGCCGCGACAGCATCGCGCCCGCCGGTCTGACCAGCGACAACTACGCGGGCATGATCTTCTGGGACGCCGAGACCTGGATGTACCCGGCGCTGCTCGCGATCCGCCCCGAACTCGCCCGCCCCGTCCTCGAGTACCGCAACGCCACCAGCGAGGCCGCCCGCGACAACGCGGCGAAGACCGCAGTGAAGGGCCTCTTCTATCCCTGGACGAGCGCGAGCCGCGGCGCCCTGTGGTCGGAGTGCCAGAGCTGGTACCCGCCGCACTGCGTCCAGCAGAACCACCTCCAGGGCGACATCGCCCTGGCCGCCTGGCAGTACTACCTCGCGACCGGCGACCGCGCCTGGCTCCGCTCGCGCGGCTGGCCGCTCCTGAAGGGCATCGCCGAGTACTGGACGTCGCGCGCCACTCACGACGAAGACGGCAGTTATTCAATCCAGAACATCGCGGGTCCCGATGAGTACAGCAACGGCGTGACGGACGGCGTCTACACGAACGCGGTCGCCGCCACCACCCTGCGCTCCGCCACCCGCGCGGCCCGCGTGCTGCGCGAGACAGCCCCGGCCGCCTGGACCAGGACCGCGGACCGCATCCGGATCCCGTACGACCCGAAGCGCAAGATCTACCTCCAGTACGCGGGCTACCAGGGCTCGACCATCAAGCAGGCCGACACCGTGCTCCTGTCGTACCCGCTGGACTGGCCGATGCCCAAGGGAGCCGCGGCCGCGACCCTCGACTACTACAGCGCGCGCACCGACCCCGACGGGCCCGCGATGACGGACTCCGTGGACGCCATCGACGCGGCCGCCATCGGTGCGCCGGGCTGCTCGGCGTACACCTTCCTACAGCGGTCCGTACGCCCCTTCATGCGCGGCCCGTTCGCCCTGTTCTCGGAGTCGCGCGGCGAGAAGGCGGGCGCGGGCGACGCGCTCGCGGGCGCCCCCGCGCAGGACTTCCTCACCGGGAAGGGCGGTTTCCTGCAGGTCTTCACGCACGGCTTGACGGGACTGCGCCTGCGCGAGCACTCCGTAAGGCTCGATCCGACGCTTCCCCCGCAGCTCAAGAGCGGTGTGACGCTGCGGGGGACGCACTGGCGCGGACGGACGTACGACATCTCCATCGGCCCCCGGAAGACGACGGTCCGGCTCACTTCGGGGAGCCCCTTCACCATCGACACCCCGAAGGGCCGCGTCACGGTCGCCGAGAACGCCCCCGCGCTCCTCGAGACCCGGCGCCCCGACCTGACGCCGACAGCGGATCTGGCACGCTGCCGCCCCGCGAAGGCGACCTCCGAAGACCCCGGGTTGTACGCGGCCGCCGCGGTGGACGGCAGTCCCGTCACCGCCTGGTCGCCCGGCGCGGACAAGGCGTCCCTGACGGTGGACCTGGGACGACGGACGGAGGTCGGCACGGTCACTCCGAAGTGGGCGGTCAAGCCGGCCCGCCACCGGGTCGAGACATCGGCGGACGGCCGCGCGTGGCACTCGCCGGGAGCGGATCCGATCCGCTACCTACGCCTCACGGTCCAGGCGGCCGACAAGGCACCGGAGCTGAGCGAACTGACCGTCACCGACTGAGCAACGAAGGCTGGGCAACGAAGGCTGGGCAACGAACAAAAAACCCCGGCATGTCGCTCCCACAGGGAGGCCGGGGCTCAAGAGAAACCGAAGGGGCCGGCCGGCACGACGGCGGCCGGCCCCGATGGCAGATCAGCCGTTGCCGGCGCCGTTGCCGGAGAGGACCGGAATGTCCGACAGGATGTGCGACAGCGCCTCGTCACCCTTGGCCTGGGTGGAGTTCTCGGTGCACTGCTGGTTCTGCGGGGACGACAGGACATTGATGTCCTGGACGGCGACCGGCACGAGGATGCCGACGATCGAGCCGACGTTCGCCTTGACGGGCAGGCCGAGGCAGGGCTTGTTCAGCGAACCCTGCACGAGGGAGAGCTGCGGGCTCATTGCGCCGTGCGTGGCGGAGTTGCCGAACGCCTGCTTGGCGCCGTTGCCGCTCAGGGACGTGGTGCCCGAGTCGTCACCGATGGCCATGGCCGGGGAGGCCACGCCCGCGGAGATTCCGGCAACGGAGGCGGCAATGGCCGCGGATGCCCACAGCTTGTTCATTTTGATTCCCTTCAGGAGCGGGCTCCATTGGCAGAGCCGCGTGATGATCAACTGCCTGACACGGCGATGGTTTCGGCCTGTGACCCGGTTGGCCTAGCGATCCGATCGCCTCAGCGACACTCGAGCGTGTTGCCGCGGACGGTGACGTGACTGCCGATCCGCGCCGGGTCGGCGGGCCTGACCTGCGAATTCCTTCTCGTCAGTGGCCGGTCGTCGTTCAACTTGCCGAAGAGCGCGGCGGCCTTGCCCCGGTCCCACCGAAGGGTGGAGTCGATCCCCTTCACCGTGTGGTTGAAGCCGTCGATCGGCACGGTCGTGAACTCCATGGCCGAGGGGGGATTTCACTCAACTCCGAGGCGAGGGACAGCAACTCCTCACCGTTGAAGCCCTGATCGACCTTGCTCACCCCGAGCAGGGTCCGGCTCAACTGGGCCGCCCTGGCCGGGTCGCCCAGCACGTTCTCCGTACGCAGACTGCTCAACGCGGCAACGAGGAAGTGCCGTTGGCGTTGGATCCGCCCGAAGTCGGCGGCCGTGTCGACATGCCGGGAGCGGACGTACTGGAGGGCCTCGCCGCCGCCGAGGCGGTGCCTGCCGGGCGCGAGGTCGAGCTTCGTCGTGGGGTCCTTGAGCCGCCGCGGCGTATCAGCGTGTCCGTGCAGTTGCAGGCGACACCGCCCGCGGGGAATGTGCGCTTCTCCCGCCGCGTGATGGTGTCGCGGCCGTCCGTCCCCATCAGCAGGATATTCGTACCCCGTCCCTCAATCGGACGATTCCTCATGTCGCTGAAAACATCGATGCGTTGGACAGGGTGCGGTGCCTCGGCGGTTCCGAACAACCCTGAGGTGAGTGCGCAAACTGAACTCTGCCGCGGGGGAACTCCCGCACCGGTCAACGCCGACAAGCGGCTTACCGATCCGCGGCACGCGCGAAGAACAACTCGTTCGCCCTAAGCGGCACGGTTTCGCCGGTTTCGCTGGTTTCCGAAACTGGAACAGCTGGAACAGATTGCTCGACACACGCCCGTCGATGGCGAGGGGATATGGCTGACTTCTCAAGGCGATGGAAACGTCAGGGCCTGATTCCAGTGAGCAGGAATTCGCCGGAGCGCCGAGTTCCGGAGCCCATCTACACATCCCTCCAGGATTCCTGGGAGCGACAGGGCAGGACCGTGCCGGGGCGCCCCGACCAGGAGTGGCTCGCCCTCATGTCGCGCGACCACTGGCCACGCGGCTGACACGGACGGAGCACGAGGGGCCGACACAGACAGAACAGCGGGCCGCCGGTGAACCGGCGGCCCGCTGGTGATGCTGGGGGGGGGAGATCAGTGGTTGGCCACCCCGTTGCCGGACAGGACCGGGATGTCGTCCAGGATGTGCGACAGCGGCTCGTCGCCCTTGGCCTGGGTGGAGTTCTCGGTGCACTGCTGGTTCTGCGGGGACGACAGGACATTGACGTCCTGCACGGCGATCGGCACGGCACCGACAATGGAGCCGGCGTTGACCTTGGCCGGCAGGCCGATGCAGGGCTTGTTCAGGGAGCCCTGGATGAGCGCCATCTGCGGGCTCATCTTGCCGTAGGTGGCGGAGTTGCCGAACGCCTGCGAGGCGCCGTTGCCGCTCAGGGACGTGGTGCCGTGGTCGTCACCGATGGCGAGCGCACTGGGAGCCGCGGCAGCCGACATGCCGACGACGGAGACGGCAACCGCGGCTGCAGCCATACCCTTCTTGATCACAAGTAATTCCCTTCTGGAGAAACCCCGTTCGCCGGAGCGCTCTGATTAACTCCACGCCCTTCGCATGGTTGCTCCACTTCACCCGTTCGGCCCAGTCACGGCCAACCGAGTGAAGCCCCGAAACCCAAACTCGCACCGACGGGTTGGGCAGGCGGCAGTGACCTATGCGTCCGCCAGAAAAGGAACACAAAATGATGAAGAAGGCTATGGCCACAGCGGCCGTCGCCGTGTCCGTCGTCGGCATGTCGGCCGCTGCCGCCCCGTCGGCGCTGGCCATCGGCGACGACCACGGCACCACGTCCCTCAGCGGCAACGACGCCGAGCAGGCGTTCGGCAACTCCGCCACCTACGGCAAGATGAGCCCGCAGCTCTCCCTCGTGCAGGGTTCGCTGAACAAGCCCTGTGTCGGCCTGCCGGTCAAGGGCAACGTCGGCTCGATCGTCGGTGCCGTGCCGATCGCCGTCCAGGACATCAATGTCCTGTCGTCCCCGCAGAACCAGCAGTGCACCGAGAACTCCACCCAGGCCAAGGGCGACGAGCCGCTGTCGCACATCCTGGACGACATCCCGATCCTCTCCGGGAACGGCGAGTTCAACGGCTGACCTGCAGCTGAGCTGCGGCTGACCCGCAGCTGACCCTCAGTCGTGAGGACCGCTCGGGCTGCCCGGCCCGCTCAGGCCGGGGAGCCCGAGCTCCTTCATTTCCGGCCTCCGCGTTTCCGCCTACCCCCTTTTCCCCTTGCGGTAATTCGGGTGAATTTCCTGGGCGGGGGAAACCAGCGGTTTCTTCCGCTCCTTTAAATCGTTTGCAGACTGCCGGTCATGGCGCGGGTCGTAAATGATGTGCCCGCTCGGTTTCGACTGCCATATGGGCATGACCGCGGAGAAGGGAAGATCCGTGAAGCACAAGAAGAGCGCGTCGATCATCGCCGGTGTCGTGATGGCGATGGGCATGGCGGCCCCGGCGTTCGCCGACGCGGGCGCCGAGGGCGTCGCCGCCCACTCCCCGGGTGTCCTCTCCGGCAACCTCGTCCAGGTTCCGGTCCACGTCCCGATCAACGTGTGCGGCAACAGCGTCAACCTGATCGCCCTGCTGAACCCGGCGTTCGGCAACACCTGCGTCAACAGGTGATGTAGCGCAGCCACCAGGCTGTTTCATGGCCGGCCTTGGATCGTCACCTCGACTCCAAGGCCGGCTTTCCACTGCTCAGAGGAAGACAACTAGAGTGCGACAGGCCATTAGTAAGGGAATGCTCACGGCCGCGGCCGCGACCAGCATCCTCTCCCTGTCCGGTGCGAGCGCGTTCGCCGCGGACGCGGACGGCGCGGCGTCGGATTCCCCCGGGATCTTGTCGGGCAACAGCGTGCAGGCTCCCGTGGACGTACCGGTGAACGCTTGTGGCAACAGCGTCGACGCGGTCGGCGCCGCCAACCCCGCCACCGGCAACTCCTGTGCGAACTCCGGGCATTCGACGGCGCCGCGGGAACGGCCCGACAGCGAGCCGCCGGCCGATACCCGGCCCATGGCCCAGAGCCCCACGGCCCAGAGCCCCACGGCCCGGAGCGAGGCCCGGAATTCGCCGGGCATCCTGTCCGGCAACAACGTGCAGGCCCCTCTGGAGGTTCCGGTCAACCTCTGTGGCAACACCGGCGACGTGGTCGGCGCCCTCAATCCGGCCATCGGCAACAGCTGCGCCAACGAGGCGCACGCGCCCTCTCCGACGGCCATCCCGGAGCAGGACCCGCCGCACCGGACGCCGAGCACCCGCGTGCCCGGACAGACACACGGACAGACGCACGGACAGACACACGCTCAGGACCGGGCGATGCGCCACGCGTCGTCCCCGGCCGTCACGGAGCTGTCGCCCGCCGGTGCACCGGGTCCGCAGGTCCGCGGCGTGCTCGCGGCGACCGGCAGCGACGAGAACCTCCTGGCGGCTGCCGCGGGGAGCGCGACGCTCCTGATCGGCGGCGGAATCCTGTACCGCCGGGGAGCCTCGGCAGCACGCCGCTAGGGCCTGTCCGATGGGTCAGGCCGGCCTTCGCGCCGGGTGCCGATTCACCAGGGCCGAGCGTGCCAGGGGTCGCGACCCCGGCAGGACCCATCGGACAGGCCCTAGTGCGGCCGGGCATGCCGACCGGCAGGGAAGAGCCGCCCTGAGTTCTCTTCCCTGCCAGAAGGGGAGAGGGCCGGCCCGGTCAGGGATATTGCCCACCCACGGCAGAACGCCGACGGCTGGCGGAGGACAACCTGGCCCGTCCCATGAAGGCACAGTCCACCATCTGGCCGCCTCCGCCGAAGAACCGATTCACCCGTTCGCCGACGGCATCACCTGTACGGGTGCTTCCGGCATACGTGTACGAGGGAGACCGCACCGCTCGGCGACGCGCCGCCGCACACCCCGTACGAGCCGGTCCGCGGTGAACGAGGCGCCGTGCACGAACCGCATGGCGGGGCCGAAGGCCCCTGCCGGACCGAGCGCCGAGGCGCGGACGCGGGCGCGGGTCGTCTCCGGGAGCCGTCGGAAGCCGCCCGGCAGCTCCGCGTAGAACCAGTTGCGCCGTCCGCAGCCCAGGCCGGTGTGCGGGGCGCGGGCCGACTGCCACAGGGGCGTTTGCACGCCAGGCCCGCGCCCCGCGGCCAGGAGCGCTGCTTGCGGCCCGAGCCGCCGCCGTGCGACGACGCCCGTCCGGTCGACGTATCCGTGTACGAACCAGTCGCGGCCGGGACCGGCCGGCAAGAAGGCCTGGAGCAGCAGCCGGCTGCCGCCTCCGCGCTGCGCCGGTACAGCTCCTGCGCCTCCCCCACCGACCGCACCAGGACGGTGCTGCGCAGCACCGCCCCGTCGGGGACGCGCAATTCCGCGGAGATCTCCTCGAGTGACGCGTCCGGCGGAGGCGGCGGGTGGGTCTGATGGAGATAGCGGGATCTGCTGACGGGGCTCCGCCCGGAATCGGCGGCGGCCACGAGAGTCAGCACCGCCAAATCCGCTCAATTCGATCCCCCGTGCGGGCGACGGCCATGCCCAAAGGGTTAACGGCTCGATTGGCGCAATAGAAATACATATGACTGAGTGTCAGTGGATGGAGGAGCATCATGAGGAGCGGCCATGAACCCGCAAAGACACCGCCCCAATAGAAAGCGGCCGGTATTCATCGCCACCGGAATCGTCGTGTCGGCGGCGCTCGCGATCGGCCCGGGATACGCCTGGGGGGCCGGGCAGGAGCCCGATCCGCCGGTCTTCCGCCCCGCGCTGCCGACGACGATGCCCGCACCGTCCCCGCCCGCGCCGCCCACGTCGCCGTCCCCGGC
>NZ_SRIC01000243.1 GCF_004684775.1 Streptomyces sp. MZ04 | reverse complement strand
CCGTTGATCACCGGCTGAGCAGCGGGGTTGGGGATCAGGACCCCGTCTTCTCCCAGCCCCTACGCTCCGGCCGCGCCCCAACTCCCCGCCGAGGATCCCTGCTCCGGTACACCACATACGGCCGAAAGAGATACTGCACCGGCGCGCTGAACATATGGATCAGACGAGTGAACGGCACGAGCGCGATCAGTGTCATCCCCACCACCGCATGGATCTGGTACAGCACCGGAACCCCCGCCATCAGTCCCGTATCCGGCTGCAGCGTAAAGAGACCGCGCGCCCAAGGCGCGATCGACTCCCGGTAGTTGTAGCCGTCGCCCGACGCATGCGTCAGCTTGGCCACCATGCCGAGCACGATCGCCCCGAGCAGCACCAGATACATCAGCTTGTCGTTGGAGGTGGTCGCCCGGAACACCGGAGCGTTGGTCCGCCGCCGGTAGAGCAGCAGCAGGATGCCGAGTACGAGCATGATCCCGGCCGCCGTACCCCCGTACAGCGAGAACAAGTGATACGTGTGCTCCTTGACGCCCGCCTTCTCCGTCCACGACTCGGGGACGAAGAGCCCGACCAGGTGGCCCACCAGCACGAAGAGGATGCCGTAGTGGAACATCGGCGAGGCGACGTTCAGGAGCTTCGACTCGTACACCTGTGAAGAACGCGTCGTCCAGCCGAACTTGTCGTAGCGGTAGCGCCAGACGATCCCCGCGACGAGCAGGACGAAGGCGACGTAGGGGAGCACGCCCCACAGCAGGGTCCTCATGAGGGTCGCTCCCCGATGAGTGCGAAGGGTTCCAGGCCGACGTCCTCGCGGGGCGGCCCGGAGCGGGCGAGCGCCAGCGCCTCTGCGCGGTCCTTGGGCGAGGGCCCCGGCAGCGTCGAGCACACCGCGTCGACGACCTCCGCGTACGGCGTGCCGAAGTCGCTCAGCGCGAGCCGCAGCAGCTCGAGGCCGCTGCGGTGGTCCTCGAGGAGCAGCGGGCCCGCGTGCGCGGAGAACTCCAGGACGGCGGGCAGGAAGTCCGGCAGTTCCTCGCCGGTGAACTCCATGCCGTGCGCGCGGTAGACCTCCTTGAAGCGCACCAGGGACATGCCGCGCCGCCGGGTGTCGCCGTCGCGCCACCAGCTCAGGTACAGGCTGTGCCGGTTCTTGAAGTCGAAGACCTGGACGTAGTGCGCGGCCAGCTCGCGCGGGTCCGTGGCGGCCGCGTGGGCAAGGAACCCGCCGAGCGCCGGGGGCGCGGCCGTCGTGAGCAGGGGCAGCCGCTCGTGGAACTCGGCGTCCGGATAGGCGAGGCAGTGCGCCGCGGCTTGGTAGAGCACGGCGTGGTCGGTCCTCACAGCTCGTCCTCCCGGGCGGCGGTGGGCTGTTCGTCGGCGGTCTGCCGTTCGCGCAGCGCGTGGAAGTTCTCGATGGTGACCAGCGGCAACTGCTTACGGCCCGAGTCCTGGCCGAACGGTCCTTCGCCGCCCATGCCGGGCCCTTCCTCGTAGTCGAGGCTGCAGGAGTCCGGGAGCGCCGACTCCTCCAGGCGCTGCGCGTCCGCGACGGCCGCGGTCGGGATGACATAGCGGTCCTCGTACTTGGCGATGGCGAGCAGCCGGTACATCTCCTCGATCTCCGGGCCCTTCATGCCCACCGCCTGTGCGACCGAACTCTCCGGCCGTTCCCCGAGGTTGATGGCCCGCATGTGCGCCCGCATCGCCGCGAGCTTCTCAAGGGAGGCCCGCACCGGGCCGACGTCACCGGCCGTGAAGATCTCCGCCAGGTATGCGAGCGGGATGCGCAGGGTGTCGATCGCGCCGAAGAGATTGTCCAGGTCCTCGCCGTCGTGGCCGGTCTCGCTGAGCGCGTCCACCACCGGCGAGAGCGGCGGAATGTACCAGACCATCGGCATCGTCCGGTACTCCGGATGCAGCGGAAGCGCCACCTTGTACTTGCTGATCAGCGCGTGCACGGGGGAGCGCCGCGCCGCCTCGATCCAGTCGTACGAGATCCCGGCCCGCTCGGCGTCGCGCCGCACGTCCGGGTCCTCGGGGTTGAGGAAGACGTCCAACTGAGCCTCGTACAGCTTGTGTTCGTCGGGCTCGGTGGCCGCCGCCGTCACCTTGTCCGCGTCGTACAGAATCACGCCGAGGTAGCGGAGCCGGCCCACGCAGGTCTCCGAGCAGACGGTGGGCAGTCCCACCTCGAGGCGCGGATAGCACAGCGTGCACTTCTCGGCCTTGCCGGTGCGGTGATTGAAGTACACCTTCTTGTACGGGCAGCCGGTCACGCACTTGCGCCAGCCCCGGCAGCTGTCCTGGTCGACGAGGACGATGCCGTCCTCCTCGCGCTTGTACATCGCGCCCGAGGGGCAGGACGCCACGCACGCCGGGTTGAGGCAGTGCTCGCAGATGCGCGGCAGATAGAACATGAAGGTCTGCTCGAAGGCGAACTTCACCTTGTCGGCGGCCTGTTGACGGGTCTTCTCCACCATCGGGTCGAGGTCGCCGTACTGCGTCGCGCCGCCGAGGTTGTCGTCCCAGTTCGACGACCACTCGATCTTCATGGGTTTGCCGCTGATCAGGGAGCGCGGCTCGGCGACCGGGTAGTCGTCGCCGAGCGGGGCGTCGGTGAGGTTCTTGTACTCGTACGTCCAGGGCTCGTAGTAGTCCTTGATCTCCGGCAGCTTGGGGTTGGAGAAAATCTCCAGGAGGGACTTGATGCGGCCGCCGTTCTTCAGCTTCAGGGCGCCCCGCTTGTTCAGCTCCCAGCCGCCGCGCCACTTGTCCTGGTCCTCGTAGCGGCGGGGATAGCCCTGGCCAGGACGGGTCTCGACGTTGTTGAACCAGACGTACTCCATGCCGTCGCGGTTGGTCCACGCCTGCTTGCAGGTGACCGAGCAGGTGTGGCACCCGATGCACTTGTCGAGGTTCATCACCATCGCGATCTGAGCCATAACGCGTCTATTTGTGACTCCGCCACGGGGCATCAGTAGGTGACCTCCTGGTTGCGACGGCGGATCACCGTCACCTCGTCGCGCTGGTTGCCCGTCGGGCCGAGGTAGTTGAACGCCCACGACAACTGCGCGTATCCGCCGATGAGATGGGACGGCTTGAGGATGAGGCGGGTCAGGGAGTTGTGGATGCCGCCGCGCCTGCCGGTGGTCTCCGTCTTGGGGACGTTCACCGTGCGCTCCTGCGCGTGGTGCATATAGACCGTGCCGGCCGGCATGCGGTGCGAGACGATCGCGCGCGCCACCACCACACCGTTCCGGTTGACCGCCTCGATCCAGTCGTTGTCCTTGACGCCGATCGCGTCCGCGTCCTGCGGGGCCATCCAGATGGACTGGCCGCCGCGCGAGAGCGACAGCATGAAGAGGTTGTCCTGGTACTCGGAGTGGATCGACCACTTGTTGTGCGGGGTGAGGTAGCGGACCGTCACCTCCTTCTCGCCGTCCGGGCCGAGGCGTGGCTCGCCGAAGAGGCGGTTCATGTCCAGGGGCGGCCGGTAGACGGGCATCGCCTCGCCGAGTTCGTGCATCCAGTCGTGGTCGATGAAGAAGTGCTGGCGGCCGGTGAGGGTGTGCCAGGGCTTGAGGTGTTCGGTGTTGAGCGTGAAGGCCGTGTACCGGCGGCCGCCGGACTCGCTGCCGCTCCACTCCGGCGACGTGATCACCGGCACCGGTGCCGCCTGTGTGTCGGCGTACGTGATGCGCTTGCCCTCGTGCTCGGCGGCGAGGTGCGCCATCTCCTGGCCCGTGCGCGCCTGAAGGGTGTGGAAGCCCTGGGTGGCCAGGCGCCCGTTGGTCGTGCCGGACAGGGCGAGGATCGTGTTGGCCGCCTTGATCGCCGTGTCCAGGGCGGGGCGGCCGTCGGCGGGTCCGCCGCGCACGACGCCGTTGCGTTCCTTCAACTCCTCGACCTCCTGGTCGGGTTGGAACACGATGCCCTTGACCGGAAGGCCCAGCTTCTCCACCAGTGGACCGAGCGAGGCGAACTTCGCGCCGATCGCGGTGTAGTCACGCTCCACGACCGCCAGGTTCGGCATCGTCTTGCCGGGCACCGGCTCGCACTCGCCCTTGCGCCAGTCCAGGACGACACCGCCGGGCTGGGCCGTCTCGCCGGGCGTGTCGTGCTGGAGCGCGGTGGCGACGACGTCCTTGCGTACGCCGAGATGGTCCACGGAAAGATCGCTCAGCCGGTCCGCGATCGCCCGGAAGGCGTCGAAGTCGGTGCGGGCCTGCCAGGGCGGGTCGACGGCCGGGGTGAAGGAGTGCACGTACGGGTGCATGTCGGTCGTCGACAGATCGTGCTTCTCGTACCAGGTGGCCGCGGGCAGGACCACGTCCGAGAGCAGCGTCGACGACGTCTGCCGGAAGTCGAGCGAGACGAGCAGGTCGAGCTTCCCCTCGGGGGCCTCGTCGCGCCAAGTGACGGTCGAGGGACGCTCGTTCGGGGCGGCCTCTGCCGCCCGCAGCGAGGAGTGCGTACCGAGCAGATGCTTGGTGAAGTACTCGGCGCCCTTCGCCGACGAACCGAGCAGATTGGCGCGCCACAGGGTCAGGACGCGCGGCCAGTTCTCCGGGGCGTCGGGGTCCTCGCAGGCGAATTTCAGCGAGCCCGCCTTGAGCTCGTCGACCACGTTGGCCACGGGATCGTCCGAAGTCCCGCCCAGCTCGAGGGAGTTGCGGTCGAACGTCGGGTACGACGGCATCCAGCCCGTGCGCGCCGAGAGCGCCAGACAGTCCGCGCCCGTCATCCCCGCGAACCGGCCCTCGCCCAGTGGCGATGCGAGCACGTCCGCCGCGAACCTGTCGTAGCGCCACTGGTCGGTGTTGAGGAACCAGTACGCGGCGCCGATCATCTGCCGCGGCGGTCTGCTCCAGTCGTTGGCACTGGCCAGCGTCGCCCAGCCGGTCGCCGGACGGCACTTCTCCTGGCCCACGTAGTGCGCCCAGCCGCCGCCGTTGCGGCCCTGGCAGCCGGTCAGCTGGAGCAGCGCGAGGAAGGAGCGGTAGATCGTCTCGGAGTCGAACCAGTGGTTGGTCCCCGCCCCCATCAGGATCATGCAGCGGCCGCGCGACTGCTCGGCGGTCTTCGCGAACTCCCGGGCGATCTTCACCGCCTTCGCGGCCGGCACCGAGGTGTGCGCCTCCTGCCAGGCCGGGGTGCCGGGCGCGTCGGCATCCTCGTACGACGAAGGCCACTCACCCGGAAGACCCTCGCGCCCCACGCCGTACTGCGCGAGCAGCAGGTCGAAGACCGTCGTGACCAGCGGCCCGTCCTGCCCGCCGAGCCGCGTGGCGGGCACCCCGCGGCGGACGATCTCACCCCTGCCCTGGCCGTGCGTGCCGCCCTCGGTGTCGAAGCGCGGCAGGAGCACCTCGACGCCCGCCGCGACGTCCGAGCCGTGCAGGGAGAGCTGCGGCTTGATGGAGCCGAGCTCCAGGTTCCACCTGCCCTTGCCGGACTCGGTCCAGCGGAAGCCGAGCGAGCCGTTGGGGACGGCGGGCTGCCCGGTGTTCTCGTCCAGGACGGCCGTCTTCCAGTCGCCGCCCTCACCGCTCTCGCCGAGGTCCGTGGCGCGCAGGAACTTCGACGGGACGAACGCCCCGTCGCGCTCGGTCAGCGTCACCAGGAACGGCAGGTCGGTGAACTTGCGGACGTAGTCGGTGAAGAAGTCCGTCCGCCGGTCGACGAAGAACTCCTTGAGGATCACATGCCCCATCGCGATGGCGAGGGCGCCGTCCGTGCCGGGGTGCGGGTGCAGCCACTCGTCGGCGAACTTGGCGTTGTCGGCGTAGTCCGGCGCGACGACCACGACCTTCTGGCCCCGGTAGCGCGCCTCGGCCATCCAGTGCGCGTCGGGAGTGCGCGTGACGGGGACGTTCGAGCCCCACATCATCAGATACGCGGCGTCCCACCAGTCGCCCGACTCCGGTACGTCGGTCTGGTCCCCGAAGACCTGCGGCGACGCCACGGGAAGGTCCGCGTACCAGTCGTAGAAGGAGAGCATGGGCGCGCCGATCAGCGACATGAAGCGGGCGCCCGCCGCGTGCGACACCATCGACATCGCGGGGATGGGGGAGAAGCCCGCGACGCGGTCGGGGCCGTACTTCTTGATGGTGTGGACGTGCGCGGCCGCGATGATCTCGACGGCCTCGTCCCACGTGGCCCGCACCAACCCGCCCTTGCCGCGCGCCTGTTGATAGGTGCGGCGGCGCTCCGGATCGTCCTGGATGTCCGCCCACGCAACGACCGGATCCTTCAGCCGGGACTTGGCCTCGCGGTACATCTCCAGGAGGACGCCGCGCAGATACGGGTAGCGGACGCGGGTGGGGGAGTACGTGTACCAGGAGAAGGCCGCGCCGCGGGGGCAGCCGCGCGGCTCGTACTCGGGGCGGTCGGGGCCGACCGACGGGTAGTCGGTCGCTTGCGTCTCCCAGGTGATGATGCCGTCCTTGACGTACACCTTCCAGCGGCAGGAGCCGGTGCAGTTCACGCCGTGCGTCGAGTTCACGACCTTGTCGTGGCTCCACCGGTCGCGGTAGAAGGCGTCCCCGTCCCTGCCGCCGGTCAGCGCCACGCTGTGCAGGTCGGGGGAGGCGGTGCCGCGGCGGAAGAACTTTCCCGCGCGCAGCAGCGCCGCGGCGGGCTCGGTCGTCTCAGTCACCCTGGAGCTCCCTAGATCTGCCTTTCAACGAACCTAGGTGCGGGTGGTAGGGGGCACCTGTCTGCCGCCGCCGTACGGGTTGTCCGGCGTACGGGTTGTCCGGCGCACGGGTTGTCCGGCGCACGGCTGTCCGGCGCACGGGCTGTCCGACGCCGGGCGGCATTACCTGGGACGTAATCGACCGGTCGGCGTAGCCCCGCCAGAGTGGTGTCACCGGGTCCGGTCCGGCGCACTCCGGACCGGACCCGGACCCGGACCCTGAACCGCTCTCCCCCGCTTGGAGGCCGACCCGCCATGTCCACGTACGCCCTCACCACCCTCGCCCGCACGACCGACCCGAAGACGATGCTGCGCCGCTTCCTCGCCCTGGACGCGGTCGTGACCGGCGCGAACGGCATCGCGTACGCCGCCGTTTCGGGGCCGATCGGACGCCTCCTCGGCGTCGACTCCGGGCTGCTGCTCTGGCTCGGCGTGGCCCTCACCCTCTATGCGGCGGGCGTCGGCTTCCTCGCCTCCCGCAAGAGTCCGCCGGCGCCGGCCGTCCAGGCGGTGGTCGAGGCGAACGCCGCCTGGGCGGTGCTCAGCGTCGTTGCCCTGGCCGCCTGGCTCTCGCCCAGTGCGGCGGGAGCGGTGTGGATCCCGCTGCAGGCCGTGATCGTGGGCGCCTTCGCGGTGGTGCAGTACGCGGCGCTGCGGGCGACCAGGACCTAGGACCTGTCCTGCCTGTCCTGCCTGTCCTGCGGCTAGGACATCCGCGTCTGGAGGTACTTGACCGTCGCCGGGTCGGCCGGGAGCAGCGTCTCGACGGCCAGCTCGGCGACGGTCACGTCCATCGGGGTGTTGAACGTGGAGATCGACGAGATGAAGGAGAGGACGTGCCCGTCGTGCTCGATCCGCAGGGGCAGCGCGAAGTAGGGCAGTGCGCCGCCGTCGGGCCCGTCCTCGAAGGTGTCCACGCCCGGATCCTCCACCGGATACGCCGCCACCTCCTCGTACACCGCACGCAGCGCGTCCGAACGCTCCAGCGCGATCTGCCGCTCCATCTGGTGCAGCAGGTGTCCCCGCCACTCCCGCAGATTGCGGATCCGCGGCGCGAGGCCCTGCGGGTGCAGGGTGAGCCGCATGGCGTTCACGGGTGGTGCGAGGAGGTGCTCGGGGATGCCGTCGAGCAGCATCGCCAGACTGCTGTTCGCCGTGATCACGTCGTACGTCGCGTCGACGACCAGGGCCGGATAGGGCTCGTAGCCCGTCAGGAGCCGGTCGAGGCCCTCGCGCAGCGGCCCCATCGACGGATCGTCGAGCGGGGTCTCCCTGAAGCGCGGCGCGTAACCGGCCGCGAGGAGAAGGGAGTTGCGCTCCCGCACCGGCACGTCGAGGTGGTCGGCGAGCCGGAGCACGATCTCCTCGCTCGGCCGTGACCTGCCCGTCTCGATGAAGCTGATGTGCCGCGCCGACGAGCCCGCGCGCAGGGCGAGCTCCAGCTGGCTGACCTTGCGCCGCTCGCGCCAGTTCCGCAGGAGGGGGCCGACTCCGGTGGTTTCCTTGGTGGTTTCCTTGGTGGGCGGGGCAGTTGTCATACTCGAACGGTAATCGATCGTGACGAGTCGGCCAGGGTCAGGCGGAGGCCTGCCGGGTGGTCTTGGCGTGCGCCAAGAGGAACTCGGTCGCCCGTGCGGTGGCCTCGGCGGAGGTCTCGCAGACAGCCGCGGACTCCTCCTCCTGCCCGTCGGCCCCGGTCGCGGTGTACCACCAGGCGTCGGCGTCCGGATCGTGGTGCATGACGGCGGTGCCGCCGGCGTAGCGAAGCGGGATGGACTCGCCGGCGGACCTCTTGACCACGGCGTGGGGCCACTTGAGGCGAGCGGACTGACGCTTCATGCCGCCCCAGGCGGCACCCAGTTGGGCGTAGCTGGCTCCACCGCGGCCGGCGACGGTGGCGGCGCTCTCCGCCAGGCGGTCGACGGACTGCTTGGCCTCGTACAGCGCCCGCAGCAGCGCCAGTTGCACGTCGGGCGCGGCCATGAGCGCGGGATCGAAGGGCTTGTCCGCGGTGCGATAGGCCAGCGCGCGTGTCGAGATCCGTCGGGCCAGTGCGCGGACCGCGTCGAGCACTTCGTCGTCCATGGTGAACGCGTCGTCCTCGGTGGGCTCGCTCCAGGCGGGCTCCACCTGCGCCATGACGGTGGTCCAGAAATTCTCGTCGTTCTTGTCGGGGGTGGGGATCACCACGGCATCATTCATGCGACAAGTTTACCTGTCGAGATGGCAGTGTGACAAGAAAAACTGTCATCCCTCCCGGCTTACGATGTGGCAGGGTGAGAAACGTACGCACATCCGTACGGCTCATGTCTCACGCCCACGCCCGGGAAGGAGCGCGGCCATGTCTCTCGAACCGCTGTCACAGAAGGAGATCGAGGAACGGCTGGCCGAGCTGCCCGGCTGGTCCCTCGACGGCGACCGGATCGCCCGCTCCTACCGCCTCGGCTCGCACTTCGCGGCCACCGCGATGGTCGTGCACATCGCGCAGGTCCAGGAGGAGCTCGGTCACCACTCCGACCTGACGCTCGGCTACAACACCGTCGCCCTCTCCGTGAACACGCACAGCGTGGGCGGCGCGATCACCACCCTCGACTTCGAACTCGCCCGCAGGGTCGAGGAGTTGGCTCCGGGGCACGGGGCGGTCTGAACGCCGATGCTGGACTACGGCAAGGAAGCCGACCGCTATGACGCGTCCCGCGGCGGCGAGCCACGGGCCGCGGCCGCTGCCGCCGCGGTCCTCGGCCTGGTGCCCCCCGACGCCCGCACCCTGCTCGACGTGGCCTGCGGCACGGGCCTGGTCACCCGGCGGCTTTCCCGGCCGGACCTGCGGGTGACCGGCGTGGACGCGGCGGACGGCATGACACGGATGGCGGCAGGGCGGGTCCCGGGTTCCGTGGTGCTCGGGGACAGCCGTCAACTGCCCTTCCCTGACGACTCGTTCGACGCCGTGACCACGGTCTGGCTGCTGCATCTGCTGCCCGGTGCCGAAGAGACGGCGGCGGTCGTCGGCGAGTGCGCGCGTGTGCTGCGGCCCGGCGGTGTCTTCGTCACGACCGTCGACAAGGCCGCCTCGCACGACGTGGGCAGCGACATCGACGCCGCACTCGCCGGACGCCCGGTGCGCACCGCCCCCGACCGCGCGGACGCGGTGCGCTCGCACGCGGCGGCGCACGGCCTGACGGGGGAGGGGCGGGCCAGGTTCCGCGGGCACGGCCAGGGCCGCTCGCCGCGCGGCACCGTCGATGACCTCCACCGGGGCTGGTTCACCCTGCTGGCCCCGGACTCGCCCCTGGCCGCACGGTTCGCGGCCCGCCTCGCTCTGCTGCCGGACCAGGAAGTCCCGCGCCCCGACCCGGAGTTCACGCTCCTGTCGTTCAGGAAGCAGCCGGCGGCCGCCGCCCCGTGATTCCGCACCGCGGTTTGCCGAAACGGCAAGGCCGCTTGGCGGGTGACGCCCCGAAGCGCAGGCTGGGAGCCATTCCCAACCACCCCTGAGCACACTGAAGGCGGCGGCACAGAAGATGGCGGCAGAGAAGATGGCGGCAGAGAAGATGGCTCACCCCCACGACGACAAGCACGGCGACGACCACGGGAAGGGCCATGCACACGGCCACGACCACAGCCACAGCCACAGCCACAGCCACAGCCACAGTCACCACCACGACGACATCGACTGGGCGGCCATGGGCCCGATGCTGGAGCGGCAGGCGGAGCTCGCCGCGCCGCAGTACCGCGAGATCGCCGCGTGGCTGCGCGAGTGGCAGCCGGAGCCGTCCCTGATCGCGGACGTCGGCGGCGGTTCGGGCAGCGTCTCCTTCCTGCTCGCGGAGGCCTTCCCCAAGGCCGATGTGATCACCGTGGACCCGGCGGAGCCGCTCCTGGAGCGAGCCAGGGCGCGCGCCGCCCGCGATGGCCTGACGGACCGTGTCAGCACCCGCAGGGCGGAACTGCCCGAGGGCATCGGCGAACTGCCGCCCGCCGACCTCCTCTGGATCGGCCGGGCCCTGCACCACGTGGGCGACCAGCAGGCGGCCCTCGCCGCACTCGCGGACCGCCTGGCGCCGGGCGGTGCACTGGCCCTCCTCGAAGGCGGCCTCAATCCCCGCAGCCTGCCCCGCGACATCGGCTTCGGCCGCCCCGGCCTGCAGGCCCGCTTCGACCTGGCCGACGAGAAGTGGTTCACGGGGATGCGCGCGGACCTGCCGGGCGCGAAGTCGGTCACGGAGGACTGGCCCGCACTCCTGACCGAGGCCGGCCTGCGCCACGCGGGCACCCGCTCCTTCCTCCTGGACCTCCCGGCCCCCCTGCCCGCCGACGCCCGCGCCCACCTCATCGGCGAACTCATCCGCCGCCGCGAGATGCACGCGGACACGCTCGACACCGACGACCTCGCCACGGTCGACCGCCTCCTGGACGAGAACGACGAGCAGAGCCTGCACCACCGCCCCGATGTGTTCCTGCTTTCGGTGCAGACGGTGCATGTGGGGGTCAGGGGCTAGGCCCCCGCGGACAGTTGAAGGGCCCGGAGAGTTCAGGCCGCGTCGAACGTCGCCGGATCCGGACCCAGCCGCCGGTCCTCGTTCAGTGCGCTGATCGCCGCCATGTCCTCGGGGTCGAGCTCGAAGCTGAAGACGTCGATGTTCTCCTTGATCCGCGACGGTGTCACGGACTTGGGGATCACCACGTTGCCCAGCTGGATGTGCCAGCGCAGGACGATCTGTGCGGGCGTACGGCCGTGCTTCTGGGAGATCGCGATGATGGCGGGGACCTCCAGGAGGCCCCTGCCCTGGCCGAGGGGGGACCAGGCCTCCGTGGTGATGCCCTGCTCCGCGTGGTACTCGCGGGCGGCGCGCTGCTGGAGGTGGGGGTGGAGCTCGATCTGGTCGACCGCCGGGATGATCGACGTCTCGCCGAGCAGCCGCTCCAGGTGGTCGGGCTCGAAGTTCGAGACGCCGATGGACCTGGCGCGCCCGTCGGCCTGGATCTTCTCGAGCGCCTTGTACGTGTCCACGTAGAGATTCTTGGAGGGCAGCGGCCAGTGGATCAGGTACAGGTCCACATGGTCGAGGCCCAGCTTCTCCAACGACGCGTCGAAGGCGCGGAGGGCGGAGTCGTAGCCCTGGTCCGAATTCCAGAGCTTCGTGGTGATGAAGAGCTCTTCGCGGGCGATGCCGGAAGTGGCGATGGCCTTGCCGGTGCCCGCCTCGTTGCCGTAGATGGCCGCCGTGTCGATGCTGCGGTACCCGGCCTCCAGTGCCGTCGTGACGGCCGCCTCGGCCTCGTCGTCCGGTACCTGCCAGACGCCGAAGCCGAGCTGCGGCATCTCGACGCCATTGTTCAGGATGATCGGGGGGACCTTGCTCACGAGCTCTCGATCCTTAAGTCGTCGGGTGGTACTCCCATGGTCGACGATCAAGTGCGGTGCTGCATTCCTTGACCACTCCCGGGTGAAGCAGGGGCGATTTTTGGTCCGCACCATTGACCGCGTTCCGCCATGCCGCGACTCTATTGCACATCACTGAACGCAGAACACTCATGTGAACGCCTGGTGAACTCGGTGCTCCTTCGCTCCTGACACCCCCCACCCTGAACCCCCACTTCTTCAGGAAGGCAGCGACCACGCATGAATGACCACGAGACCCCCACGGCACTCCCGCAGGCCGAAGCCGTCACCGCATGGCAGACCCCCGAGTACGAGGTCGTGGAGACAGCGCTCGAAGTGACCGCGTACCGCCGCGCCGACCGGTAACCGCGCCGCCATGCTGCTGCAGGTGCTCGGCACCGCGGCGGGCGGCGGGCTGCCCCAGTGGAACTGCGCGTGCCCCGGGTGCACCGGGGCACGCGCCCACCCGGAGCGCCGCCGCCGGCATGCCTCGCTCGCCGTGCGCGCGGAGGAGGGGAGCTGGTACGTCGTCAACGCCACCCCCGACATCGGCGAGCAGATCGAGGACTGCCCGGATCTGCGTCCCGGCCCCGGAGCCCGGCAGACCCCCGTCGCCGGTGTCGTGCTCACCGACGCCGAACTCGACCACACCCTTGGCATCGCCCGCTTCCGGGAAGCGGCCGACGGCATCGAGGTCCTCGCCACCGCTCCCGTGCGGGACGCGGTGGGGGAGGGGCTGCGGCTCGACGCCGTCCTCGGGCCCTATACGCAGGTGCGGTGGCGGGAGTTGGACGTCTGTGTCTTATACACATCTCCGAGCCCACGAGACGCTCA
>NZ_SRIC01000242.1 GCF_004684775.1 Streptomyces sp. MZ04 | reverse complement strand
GGGCGGGGGAGGACGAGGCTGTTCGCCAGGCGGCGGGCGAGGGCTTTGTCAGGGGGACGGGCGCGGCCCGCTCCGTGTTGGAGGGCGCGGAGGTCGCTTCCCCCGCGCGCACGGGCGCCGAATCCTCTGTCGGCACCGGCGCCACAAAAGCCGGCAGCAGTCCGATCAGCACCGCCGCCGCCGGCCACAGCGGCAGTGTCGGTGCGGTCAGGGGGACGACTCCGGGGTGCAGGGCGGCCATGTCGTACGCCGATGCCCAGATCATCAGGCCCGCCACCGCGATCCCCGACCCGGCGACGAGCCAGGCGCGTACGCCCCAGGGGTCGGGACGGTAGCGGGTGCGCACCGAGCGGCGGCCGCCGATGCGGAGTCCGGCCAGGGCGGCGAGCAGGCCCACGGCGAGGACGGGCAGGCCGTAGCCCGCGCCTTCCGATGAGAGCAGGCCGTACGTCCCCGCGCAGACGCCCATCAGGCCACCCAGCGTCAGGGCGGCCGTCGTCCTGCGTACCCGGGCCGGGACGTCGGCGGTGCGCCCGAAGCCGCGCGCGTCCATCGCGGCGGCCAGCGCCACCGAGCGTTCCAGCGCGCCCTCCAGGACCGGAAGCCCGACCTGGAGCAGTCCCCGTACGCCGTTGTCGGGCCGCCCGCGCAGACGCCGCGCGGCCCGCAGCCGCTGTACGTCGGTGATCAGGTTCGGCGCGAACGTCATCGCCACGACGACGGCCACCCCCACCTCGTACAGCGCGCCCGGCAGCGACTTGAGCAGCCGGGACGGGCTGGCGAGCGCGTTGGCCGCGCCCACACAGATCAGGAGTCCGGCGAGGCGGATCCCGTCGTAGAGGGCGAAGAGCAGACCCTCTGCCGTCACCCGGCCGCCGATCCGCACCCCCTTCGCCCAGTCGGGCAGCGGGACTTCGGGGAGCGTCACCAGGACGTGCGTACCGGGGATCGGTGAGCCGAGGATGATGGCGAAGAGCAGGCGGATCGCGATCACGACGAGCCCGAGCTTCACGAACGCGCCGTACGACCGCGCCCACGGGGCGGACGTCCGGCGGGCGGCGACGACATAGCCCGCGACGCCGATGAGCATCCCGAGCAGCAGGGGGTTGGTGGTGCGGGACGCGGCCGTGCCGAGGCCAAGCGCCCACACCCACCAGGCGCCCGGGTGCAGGGCGTTGCTCCGGTGTGCGGTGGGGGCGAGGTACTGAGTCCGCGGGTCGGATGTGGCTGGGCGCGGCCACGCGGCGGAGCCGCTCATGTCACAGCCCCGCGCCCCTTTCGGGGCGGCGCGGAACCGATGGGCAGGACCGTTCATCGCGCGGATCAGCCGCGGCGGCGGCGGGCCTGCCAGACGGCTGACGCGCCGAGTACGGCGATGGCCGCCACGCCCGCGATCAGGCCGACGGAGGGGCCGCCGTCGGATGCGTCCTTCTTCCCCTGAGCCGACTCGCCCGTGGTCGGCTTCTTCTCCGACTGTCCGTTGCCCGAGACCTGCTCGCCGCAGCCCGACTTGGGGTAGTCCGCGATGGCGCAAAGCAGCGCGTTGCTGTCGTAGCGCAGCGGCTTGGCCACGGCGGCCAGGGCGTCCGCGCTCGTCGCGTCGTCGGCGACCCGCGCGCACGCGGTACGCGGCTTCGGCGGGGTCTCCCCGTCGGGGGCGTCCTGCGCCGTGCCGAAGTCGATGACGAGGGCGACGCGCTTCTTGCCGTCCTCGGCAGGGGTCTTGGCGCAGATCGTGCCGAAGTCCGCGGGGCCGCGCGGCTTCGCGGAGTCCTGCGAGTCCTCGGACACGGAGAACCGGAAGCCCTGGACGGCCCCGTCGTCGGGGCGTGCGGTGCTCGGGCCCTGGGTCGCGTAGGCCCACTTGGCGCCGTCCCGGTCCCAGAAGGACCAGTAGCGGTAGCCGGCGGCCTGGGCGGGAGCGGCGGCCAGGACCGCGAACAGCGAGGCGAAGAGCGCGGCGAGGACCGCCCCGGCCACGAACCGTGCGGGGCGGCCGGAGCGGACCCGGGTCACAGCTGCGACTTCTTGTTGCGGCTGCTCAGGAGGAAGCCGATGCCCGCGCCGAAGACCAGGCCGACGCCGATGATCCACCACACGCTGACGCCGCCGTCGCCGTCCTTCTTCTCGTCGGCGGCCTGCTCGGTGGCCTGCGGTGCGGGGCCCTGGGCGTTGAGCTGCTTGACCAGGTCGGCGCCGCCGAAGTCGCGCGGGTCGAGGCCCGTGGCGTGGGCGGCGAAGATCAGCTGGGCGTAGGCGGCGGGCCCGGACGTCTTCGCCCAGGCCGCGGAGTTCTTCGCCAGCCACTGGGCCGACTTCTTCGCCTGCTCCGGCTGTCCTGCCGCGGCGAGGGCGACCACGGAGTCCGCGGTGTTGCCCGGGTCGGGCATGTTCTTGGCGCCGGGCAGCGACGACATCAGGTGGTCGTCGCCCTCGGCGAGGGTCTTCAGGAGGTAGCCCGTGCCGTTCGCCCCGGCCTGCTCGGCGCTGTCCGCCTTCGCGCACTTCGGGGCGGCCTCCTTCTCGGCCGGGTGCACGACCAGGCCCGCCCCCTGGGCGCCGAGGACACCGGCCGCCGTCGCGTCCGCGTTCGGCGAGAGCTTGCCGGTCTTCATGTCGGCGAGGCCGAAGGCGCCGCCGTCCTTGCCGCAGTCCATCGCGAGCTTGGGCAGCGCGTCGAACGCGGACTTGCCGTCCTGCGACTTCACCGACCGCGGGTTCTCGTCGGCCGCGGCGAGCGCGCCGATCACGATGCCGGTCGAGTTGGCGTCGGAGTCCATGCCGGGGCTGTAGCTCCAGCCGCCGTCCGTGTTCTGCACCGACTTCAGCCAGTCGACGCTCTTCTTGACCGTCTTGTCCTGCCCGCCGAGCGCGGCGAGCGCCTGCACGGCGGCCGCGGTGGCGTTGCTGTCGACCATCGTCTTGGAGTCGCAGGGCTCGCCCGCGTCGGCGCGGTACGCGGCGAAACCGCCGCTCGCGCACTGCTGTCCGGTGAGCCAGTCGACGGACTTCGCGGCGGGCTTCACACCGGCGGAGTCCTGGGCGAGCAGGGCGTACGACTGCCGGAAGACCCCGTCGAACTTGGGGTCCTTGTCGCCGTACAGACCGGAGGGGAGCTTGGCGGAGGGCGACGGCTTCGCGGTGTCCGCGAAGGCGGCCGGGGCGGCGGCCGAACCGAACACGGCGACGGCGGCCAGGACCGCTGCGCTGCGGCGAACGTTCATGATGCGGCGGGTGCCTCTCCCTGCGGGGAGCGGGGCAGCACGGGCACGCGACGGGCACGGCACCGGGCGGCTCCGGCTCCGTATACCTCGACGGTGCCGTTCATCGGAGGTTCCGATGAGGCGAGCCGGTCACGCTCCGGGCGGGGCAATCCGGCTTACCGCGAGCGTTGGCTGCGGATACGGCTGCGGGTCAGCGCCGGATTCGCACCGGCTTTCCCCCGTACGGGCATGATGACGACGGGGGTCACTCTACCGGCCCGTAGCAGGGGAGCCCGGGGCGCCCGCCCCGCCGCGCTCAGACCGCGACGTACCGCACCGGATCGCTCCCCGCCGCCTCCGCGCGCCCCAGTTTCACCAGGCGCCGCACATGCGCCTCGGCCTCCGACACGGCGATGCTCCGTGAGCCGTAGCGGATCTCGGCCCAGGGGCGGTTCCACTCCATGCGCTCGGCGAGCTGCCAGGGGGTGAGGGGTGCGGCGAGCAGGGCCAGGAGGTCGTTCAGGCGCTCCTCGTGGTGGGCGAGGATCTCCCGCACGCGGGCCGGTGCGTCGGTGAACGCGTGCTGGTGGGCGGGCAGCACCTCGGCGGGACCCAGGCGGCCGACGCGCTCGAGGGAGTCGAGGTAGTCGCCGAGGGGATCGGTCACCGTCTCGTCGTCGGGGTCCTCGTACAGGCCGATGTGCGGGGTGATCCCGGGGAGCAGATGGTCGCCGGAGAACAGGCGGCCGTGGCCCGGCAGCCGTGCCGGGTGCTCCTCCTCCAGGTGCAGGCACACGTGGCCGGGGGTGTGACCCGGCGTCCAGATCGCGCGCAGCCTGCGCCCCGCAAGGTCGAGCAGCTCGCCCGGCGTGATGTCCCGGTCGGGCAGCGCGGGGGCCAGGCCCGGCAGCTTCGGCGTGCGGCCCGCGTCGCGGGCGGCGATCAGCGGTGCGACATGCTCGGCGGGGGCGCCGGCGGCCGTCAGCTTCTGGACCATGTAGTCGAACCAGCGCCCCGGCGGGTTGGAGCGGGTGCGCCGCACCACCGACGCGTCCGCCTCGTGCATCGCGATCCAGGCCCCCGACGCCTCGCGGACCTTGGCGGACAGGCCGTGGTGGTCGGGGTGGTGGTGGGTGATGACGACACCGTGCACCGCGTCGACGGACGTGCCGCAGGCGCCGAGCCCCGCCGCCAGGGTGTCCCAGGACGTGGGGTCGTCCCAGCCCGTGTCGATCAGGACGGGACCGCTGTCGGTGTCCAGGAGATGGACGAGGGTGAAGCCGAGGGGGTTGTCGGGGATGGGGACCTTGATGCTCCATACGCCCCCGCCGTGCTCGGTCACCTGCGGATCGGCCACCTGCGTCATCGGGCGCCCTCGTCTCTCGTCGGCTGCACGGCCATGACCTCAGCCCTCACGCGACCTCAGCCCTCACGACCATAACTAGAACTAGTTCCAATGATCGCCCAAGTCGACTGTTTCGTCAGGAGACTTGGAAGTGAGGCGCCGGTCACACTCGCCGGACGGTGAGCGGGTGCGCGGCGTCTACAACGTCATGAACCCCGACAAGCTCGCCCACCTCGCCTGAAGTGCCCGCCATTGGAACGGAGTTCACCATGTTCGTCGCCTACGTCACCCTCACCCTCCTGGCGGTCGCCGCCAACGTCTGCATCGCTGCCGTCGACTACACCCGATCTCCCGCGGTGCTTGCGAACATGGACGGGGCGGGAGTGCCGCGGTCGTGGCTGTACCCGCTCGCCCATCTCAAACTGGCGGGTGCGCTGGGCCTGTTGGCCGGTTTCGCCGTGCCGCTCATCGGTGTGGCGGCGGCGGTCGGACTCGTCCTCTTCTTCAGCGGCGCCGTCTTCTTTCATCTGCGCGCACGGGAGTACAGGCTCCAGTATCCGCTCACTTACTGGGTGTTGGCCGCCGGGGCCCTGGTCACCGGGCTCGCCCACCGGGGGATCTGACGCCGGGGCGGCATCCCCGTGGACTCCTGGAACTAGAACTGGTATCAGTTCTGCCAAAGCGTTCTGAGGCAGTGTCAGAAAGTGTCGGAAAGCGTGCCGCGCAGGGCGGAATCCCGCAGGAGGCAGTCAGCCATGACCGAGCTCGTGGAACACGGACAGCTGTTCATCGGCGGGGAGCTGGTGGACCCCCTCGGCAAGGACGTCATCGAGGTGGTCTCGCCGCACACGGGCCGGGTCTTCGCCCGCGTCCCGCACGCCGCGCCCGCCGATGTCGACCGGGCCGTCGCCACCGCGCGCAAGGCGTTCGACGAGGGCCCCTGGCCCCGGATGACCCTCGACGAGCGGATCGAGGTGATCACGAAGATCAAGGACGCGATCGCCGTACGGCACGAGGAGATCGCCCGCGTCATCAGCTCCGAGAACGGCACCCCGTACACCTCCAGCGTGATGGTGCAGGCCCTCGCCGCGATGATGGTGTGGGACGCGGCGCTCACGGTCGCGCGGGACTTCACGTACGAGGAAGCACGCGACGGAGCCCTCGGCAAGATCCTCGTCCGGCGCGAGCCGGTCGGCGTCGTGGCGGCCGTGGTCCCTTGGAACGTCCCGCAGTTCACCGCCGCCGCCAAGCTCGCGCCCGCGCTGCTCGCCGGGTGCCCGGTCATCCTCAAGACCTCGCCGGAAGCGCCGCTCGACGCGTACATACTCGCCGAGATCGCCACCGAGGCCGGGCTGCCCAAGGGCGTGCTCTCCATCATCTCGGCGGACCGCGAGGTCAGCGAGTACCTCGTCGGGCATCCCGGCGTCGACAAGGTGTCCTTCACCGGTTCCGTCGGCGCGGGCAAGCGCGTCATGGAGGTCGCCGCCCGCAATCTCACCCGCGTGACCCTGGAGTTGGGCGGAAAATCGGCCGCGGTGATCCTGCCGGATGCCGACGCGGCGAGCGCCGTCGCGGGCATCGTGCCCTTCGCCTGGATGATCAACGGCCAGGCGTGCGTGGCCCAGACCCGCATCCTGGTGCCGCACTCCCGCTACGACGAGTTCGCCGAGGCCTTCGCCGCCGCGGCCGGCGCGCTCAAGGTCGGCGACCCGCTCGACCCGGCCACCGAACTCGGCCCGCTGGTCGCCAAGCGCCAGCAGCAGCGCTCCCTCGACTACATCCGCATCGGCCAGGAGGAAGGCGCCAAGATCCTCACGGGCGGCGGCCGTCCGGCGGGACTCGACGAGGGCTGGTACGTCGAGCCGACGCTCTTCGGCGGCGTCGACAACTCCATGCGCATCGCCCGCGAGGAGATCTTCGGTCCGGTCATCTGCCTTCTTCCGTACGGCGACGAGAGCGAGGCCGTGAAGATCGCCAACGACTCGGACTACGGACTCAGCGGCAGCGTCTGGACGGCGGACGTGGAGCGCGGCATCGACATCGCGCGCCGGGTGCGGACCGGGACGTACTCCGTGAACACCTTCAGCCTCGACATGCTCGGACCGTTCGGCGGCTACAAGAACTCCGGTGTGGGGCGGGAGTTCGGGCCCGAGGGGTACGGCGAGTACTTCGAGCACAAGATGATCCATCTGCCGTCCGGCCATGAAGGGACCGGTGCCTGATGGGGGACCGCTGGCACGTCGAGGTGGACCGGTCGGTCTGCATCGGCTCGGGGATGTGTGTGCTGACCGCGCCGGGTGGCTTCGAACTCGACTCCGCCCGGCAGTCGCACCCCGTCGCCGCGGACACCGACGCCAACGAGAAGGTCCTCGAGGCGGCGGAGGGCTGCCCGGTCGAGGCGATCACGATCACTCTGACGGGGAATGGGGAGGTCGTGTTTCCGCCAGAGGACTGAGGGATTTCGTTTCTGTAGAGATCTTCACTTCCGTGATGCGCGCGTCCAGTCCGCTCCGTGCGCCGCGCGCATCGCGTGCTCTCGAACAGGTGCGAACGCTACTTAACGTATGCGTTCCGCATGCCCAGCCGATGACATCTGTGACTGTCCGCCCCCTTTGCGGTCTGCAACTCTCCTTGCGACGCCGCATGGGGAGGGGAAACCGTGGACAAGCGGTACGAGGTCTACTGTCTGGCCGACAAGGTCTTCTACGAGACTCCGGACCGCTTGTCCGTGGGCGGCAGCGCCCCCGAGTTCGCGACGGCGGGGCGTCCGGTCCCGCGGGGATGGCGGTCGGCGCGCGAGGGCGACTGGCTGACATTCGCCCCCGTCGGCGAAGACGGGCACGCGCGGCCCGCTCCCCAGCAGGGCTGGAAGATCCATGTGTCCGCCACGCTGGAGAACGCCGACCGGATCGCCGCGGCGGTCCGGGACCACTGTGTGCCGCGCGCCGTCCCCTTCAAGTTCATCGCGGGACGGCACCTGCTCCACCTGCGCAACAGCAAGTACGCGGGCCGCGACGGCAGCGGCAAGTTCGTGACGATCTATCCGGCCGACGAGCATCAACTGCACGCGATTCTCACCGAGTTGGGCCAGATACTCGAAGGGTGCGAGGGCCCCTACATCCTCACCGACCTGCGCTGGCGGGAAGGACCGCTGTACGTCAGGTACGGCGCCTTCACCCGCCGCATGTGCGTCGACGAGCGCGGCGGTCTCGTGCTCGCCGTCGAGGACGGCCAGGGCCGTCTCGTCCCCGACTCGCGCGACCCGGCCTTCCGGGTCCCCGAGTGGGTGACGCTGCCGCCGTTCCTCGAATCCCAGCTGGCGGCGCGCAACGGCACGACCGTCACCGACCTGCCGTACCGCATGGAGAAGGCGCTGCACTTCTCCAACGGCGGCGGGGTGTACGTGGGCACCGATACCCGGGACGGCGGCAAGGTCGTCCTGAAGGAGGGCCGGCCGCACGCCGGCCTGGCGTCGGACGGGGCCGACGCCGTGGCCCGCCTGGAGCGTGAGCGGGACGCGCTCGAGAAGCTGGCGGGCCTCGGCGTCGCGCCCGAGGTGCGCGACTGGTTCGAACTCGGCGGCCACCGCTTCCTCGTCATGGACTTCCTCGAGGGCCGCACCCTCAACTCCTTCTTCGCGGAACGGCATCCGCTGCTGGTCAGCGAGCCGGACGCCGACGTGGTCACCGCGTACACCGCGTGGGCGCTGCGGATCCACCGTGCCGTCGAGGAGGCCGTCGCGGCCGTGCACGAGCGGGGCGTCGTCTTCAACGACCTCCACATGTTCAACATCATGGTCGCGCCCGACGAACAGTCCGTCTCCCTCCTCGACTTCGAGGCGGCGACGCGGGTCGGCGACGACGGCAGGCAGGTCGTGGCCCACCCCGGATTCATCGCACCGGCGGACCGCAAGGGCGTGGACGTCGACCGCTACGCCCTCGCCTGTCTGCGGCTCGCCCTCTTCCTGCCGATCACGACGCTGCTCGCGGTCGACCGGGGAAAGGCCGCGCATCTGGCCAAGGTGATCGCGGCCGAATTCCCTGATGTGCCGGGGGAGTTCCTTGCGGAAGCGGTGGCGGAGATCGAGCGGGGCGGGGACGCTGCCAGGCCGACCGCGCGGGGGGCCGGACCGCTCGGCGACGTCGCCGACGTCGCCGACTGGCCGTACAGCCGGGACTCCATGATCAAGGCCATCCTCGCCTCGGCCACCCCGGAGCGCGACGACCGGCTCTTCCCGGGCGACATCGCGCAGTTCGGCGACGGCGGCGGTCTTGGCCTCGCGCACGGCGCGGCCGGAGTGCTGCTCGCCCTGGCCGAGAGCGGCGGCGAACGCTACGAGGAGGGCGAGCGCTGGCTCCTGAAGCACACGGAGCCCGCCCCGCCCGGCACACCGCTGGGACTCGACGACGGCCTCGCGGGCATCGCGCACGTACTCGAGCGCCTCGGCCACCGCACCCGCGCCCTTGACCTGATGGAGCTCGTCCTCCAGGAGAACTGGCAGCGGCTCCCCTCCGATCTGCACGGCGGCCTTGCCGGGCTTGGCCTGGCCCTCGACGCCCTGGCGGAGAGCACCGGCGAGGAGGGGCTGGCCCAACACGCCCTACTCGCTGCGGAGTTGATCGGTGAACGGCTGACTGCTGCTGAGAGCTCGCCCAAGGTGCGGCCACGGGCCGGTCTGCTGCACGGTGCCACGGGCCCCGCACTCCTCTTTCTGCGGCTCTACGAGAGGAACGGCGACCCCGCGCTCCTCGACCTGGCGGCGCGGGCCCTGCGGGCGGACCTCGAGCGGTGCGTGGCGCGGCCGGACGGCGGCCTCGGGGTGGACGAGGGCTGGCGCACCATGCCGTACCTCGGCGACGGCAGCGTCGGCATCGGGATGGTCATCGACGACTACCTCGCGCACCGGGACGACGCCGGGTTCGAGGCGGCACGGCCGGGCATCCTGGCCACCGCGCGCTCACGCTTCTGCGTGCAACCGGGCCTGTTCCAGGGGCGTGCCGGACTGCTCCTTCACCTCAACCGCAGCACCGCGCCCGGCATCACCCCCGAGGACGTCGCCGCGCAGATCCAGGGACTCGGCTGGTTCGCCATGCCGTACGCGGGCCAACTCGCCTTCCCCGGAAACCAGATGCTGCGTCTCTCGATGGACCTGCACACCGGAACGGCGGGCTGTCTCCTCGCCCTCGCCGCCGCCCTGGGGGACGGCGGCGCCCACGTCCCCTTCCTGCCGCCGCCGAGGCGGCCCCAGAGCCGGTCCCGCCATGCCGCGGGGTCGTGACACCACCCATTCCAAGTGAGAGGGAAGATCATGGCGCTTCTCGACCTGCAGAGCATGGAGTCCGACGAGATGACCGGTGGCGGTGGCGGCGGTGGCGGCAGCCAGGTGAGCCTGCTTCTGTGCTGGAGTGCCGCGAGCGTGCTGCTCTGTCTGTGATGCGGCCCCGTGCCTGACCGGCACGGTTGACGACGGCCCGGGCGGGCCTCACTCCAGAGGCCCGCCCGGATCCGTCGATGCGGGGTGCCTCCCGGCACGGGGGGCTTCTGGCGTGGGAGGCGCCACGGGCGTGCTGCTACTGGCGTCCCCTGGCAGTTGCCCCGTCACCGCCGCCCCAGCATGGCGGATCCGCCACGGACACGAGGACTGCGAGGACCCGGACCGCATGGCGATCACCACCACCCGTCCTCATCAACCCGACTACGACACGGGCCTGTTGAAGGCCGCGACCCGTTACAGCGCCGCCCGCTGCACGGCTCTCGCGCTGTGCAGTGTCGCGGGCGCGGGTGCGAGTCTCTTTCTGCCGTTCGCGATCGGGCGTGCCCTGGACGGCGTCCTCGTGGGGTACGCGGCCGGTCATGTCGGGGCCGATGCCACCCGCTGGATCCTCGTCTGCGCGACGCTCATCGGCGTGAGCGCGCTCCTCGACGCCTGTGACGGCGTCCTCACCGGAACCACCAACGCCCGCACCACGGCCTGGCTGCGCGGGCGCGTCGGGCGCCATGTGCTGGCCGTCGGGCCACGCGCCACCGCGCGTTTCGCACCCGGCGACCTGGTGGCCCGCCTCATCGACAACGCGGCACACGCGGGCGTCGCGCCCGCCACGCTCGCCGCGCTGCTCGCCGCCCTGGTCGCGCCCGTCGGCGCGGTGGTGGCCCTTGCCCTGATCGACGGTCGGCTCGCCGTGGTGTTCGTCGTCGGGGCGCCCGTCCTCGTCCTGCTCCTGCGGGCGTTCGTGCGGGTTTCCTCCGACTGCGTGGCGCGCTATCAGCGGGTCCAGGGGGACATCGCGGGGCGCCTCGGCGAGGCGATCGGCGGGGCCCGGACCATCGCGGCCGCGCGCACCGAGGAGAAGGAGGCGGGGCGCGTTCTCGGGGCGCTGCCCGAACTCTCCCGCCAGGGGCACCGGATGTGGCGGGTCCAGGGGCGTTCCCAGGCGCAGGCCGTCGCGGTCGCGCCTCTCCTGCAGATCGCGGTTGTCGCGGTCGCGGGGCATCTGGTCGTCCAACATCGCATCAGTGTTGGTGAGTTGCTTGCCGCATCGCGGTACGCGGTGCTCGCCACCGGGATCGGGATGCTCGTCGGGCAGTTGGGGGCACTCGTACGGGCGAGGGCCGCGGCGCGGCGGCTGGGGGAAGTGCTCGAGGAGCCCACGACCCCTTACGGGGATGCCGAACTCCCCCCGGGGGGCGGGCTGCTGGAGGTGCGCGGGGTCACGATGGTCCGTGGCGGGCGTACCGTGCTCGACGGCGTCGATCTGACGGTTCCCGCCGGCGGCACGCTCGCCGTGGTGGGCCGCTCCGGTGCCGGCAAGTCGCTGCTGGCCTCGCTGGCCGGCAGGCTTGCCGACCCCGACGCAGGCGACGTACGGCTCGACGGCGTCCCCCTGCGTTCGCTCAGCCGCGAGGAGCTGCGGAGCGAGATCGGCTACGCCTTCGAGCGGCCCGCGCTGCTCGGCGCGACGCTGGAGGACACGATCGGCTTCGGCGCCCCGCGGCCGGCCCCGCCCCGCATCCGCGAGGCGGCCCGCGCCGCCCACGCCGACCCCTTCATCACCCGCCTCCCCGACGGCTACGCGACGCCTTGCGCGCAGGCGCCCCTCTCTGGTGGCGAGGCCCAACGCCTCGGCCTGGCAAGGGCGTTCGCGCGCGGCGGCCGGCTGCTCATCCTGGACGACGCGATGTCGAGCCTGGACACCGTGACGGAACATCACATAGCCGAGGCCCTGCTCGACCGCGCCCCGCACCGCAGCCGCCTGATCATCGCCCACCGCGCCACGACGGCGGCCCGCGCGGACGCGGTGGCCTGGCTGCACGACGGCCGGATCCGGGCGGTCGGTACCCACGCGGAACTGTGGAAACGGCCCGAGTACCGGGAGGTGTTCGGCGCGTGAGGCGCGTGAGGCGCGCGAGGCATGTGAAGTCGTCGTCCTCGGCGGCCCCGCAAGGCCCCTACCGCCGAGGCGTCCGCTTCCTGTGGCGCAGGTGGACGGTGATGCTGCGGCTCGCCCTGTGGTCCGTACTGGAGACCGGGCAGACCTTCCTCACCGGGTACGCCCTCGCGCGCGCCCTGGACGACGGGTTTCTCGCGGGGGACGAGACGGTCGGCCTCGGGTGGCTCGGTGCGGCGGCGCTGGGTATCGTGGCCGCCGCGTACGGGACGGGGCGGGTGTACCGCGCGGTCGCCGACCTGGTGGAGCCGCTGCGGGACACCCTGGTGCGGCAGGTCGTCGCCCGTGGGCTGCGGGAAGCGGACGGTGCAGCCGTGTCCCGGCTCACCCAGCAGGTGGAGATCGCCAGGGACACGTTCGCGGGCCTGGTCCTGGTCTCCCGCTCCTTCGCCTTCACGGCGGCCGGCGCGCTGATCGGCCTGTTCTCGCTGGCCCCGCTCCTCCTCCTGGTGGTCGCGCCGCCGCTGCTCGCCGGTGTCGCCCTGTTCGCGGCGAGCCTGCGTCCGCTGGCCCGGCGCCAGGAGGCGTTCCTCGTCGCGGACGAGGGCATCGCGGCCCAACTGGGCGCGGTCGCGCCGGGGTTGCGGGACGTGGTGGCGGCGGGCGCGGAACGGGACGTGGCCGAGGACCTGGACCGGGGCGTCGCCACGGAGTACGCGGCGGCCCGCGCCCTCGCCCGCTGGGGCGTCCTGCGCACGGCGGCCCTCGCGACCGGCGGCCAGCTCCCGCTCGTCCTGCTCCTCGTCACGGCCCCCTGGCTACTGAACCGCGGAGTGACACCGGGCGCCCTGGTGGGAGCCATCGCCTACGTCACCCAGGCCCTGCTCCCGGCCCTGCACAACTTGATCCACGGCCTGGGCACGAGCGGCTCCCGCCTGGCAATCGTCCTCCGGCGCCTGACATGGACCCCGGAGCCGGAGCCACCCACCGATGAGGCGCCCGCCCCCGGTGAGGCGCCCGTCTCGGAGGCGGCGCCACCCGCCGACGAGGCACCCGCGCCCGGTGAGGCACCCGCCCCGGATGCTGTCGCTTATACACATCTCCGAGCCCACGAGACGCTCA
>NZ_SRIC01000241.1 GCF_004684775.1 Streptomyces sp. MZ04 | reverse complement strand
GGAGAGCGCGACGGGGGCGGGGCCGCCCGCGGCGGCGTGGCTGCTGCCAGGACGGAGCGCGTAGCCGACGCCCGCGGAGAGGGAGACCGCTCCGGTGGCCGCGAGGAAGGCCCGGCGGTCGACGGCCGATGCGGCGGCGGTGACTGAGTGGGTGGCGGTCTGGGCGGCGGTGGCGACAGAGCGTATGCGCGGCATGGCGCGGTCTCCCCGATTGCGGACGCGTCGGCAGTGGTCGCGGGGAGTCCGGCGTACTGCGGTGCCCGAACTTCCCGCTCGTACTGGATCGTTGGCATCCGGGATGACCTGCACGTTAACGAGACCGCAACGGGCAGCGCCGATCACCGTACGTGGATCAGCGGGCACCCTGCGCGGCCATGAACCCCTCTCCGGACGGAGAGGAGGCCGTCACTCCATGTTCACCTTTCGGGGAAGGGAAGGGGCACCGAGGCCTCAGGGCACCAGGTGGCCGTCGGCCGGCCGCTCGCGCCAGAGGCCGATGCCGATGTCGACGAGCCCGACCCGGTCGAGGTCGGCGACGGCCTCCAGCGGGTGCCAGGCCGCGAGGTCGGTCGAGCCGTCGGTCTCGTGGCGCAGCTCGCCGCCGGTGAGCCGCGCCTCGTAGATGATGCGCAGGCCGTGGAAGTCGGCGACGGCGCCGAGCTTGCGGGGGTAGCGGCGGCGCAGGGAGTCCAGGCCGAGCAGCGTGACGGGCTCGATGACGTAGCCCGTCTCCTCGTCCGCCTCACGGATCACCGTGTCGTACGGGTCCTCGCCGTGGTCCATGCCGCCGCCGGGCAGCGTCCAGCGTTTGCTGCCGTCGCCCGCCACCCAGCGGGCCAGCAACACCTGCCCGTCGCGTACGCATACGGCGTAGGCCGCCACCCGGAGCTCTTTGTGCACAGGCTGACGCTAGACCTAATAGGCCCTTATACGGTCCTCCTATTGCGGGTTCCTGGTGCGGGTTCCTGGTGCGGGTTCCTCCTGCGGGGTCCAGTGCGGGTTCGCCGGTGAGTATTCCGGCTGCGACCACGCGTAGGGGCTCGCGCCCAGGGTTTCGGCGGTCCTGGTGACGGTGAAGCGGACCGTGCGGGAGCCGTCTTCCGCGTACTCCGTGCGGGCCGTGCCGGAGACCTGGAGGGTGGTGCCGGTCGCCCAGTCGAGGAAGAGGAGCCCGGCGCGGGGGTCGGTGGCGAGGTTGCCGAGGGTCAGGAACATGGAGTTGCCCGGGTAGTCCCGCCAGACCAGCTCATAGGGGGACGGCACCTCGACGAACCCCGGATTGCCGCCCCGGTGGCTTGCGTCGGCCCCGTGCTCGTGGACCGTGGCGAGGAAGAAGGTGTCGGCGGCGGCGATGAACGCGCGCTGGTCGCCGGTGAGTCTCACTCCCTGGCGGGGCGCGGAGGGGCGGCCCGGCGCCTTCCCCTCCAGGAGGTCCCGCTTCTGGAGGTACTTGGGGCAGTTCGCGAAGACCTGGTCCGCCTCGATCACCAGGCCGCGCGGGGTGGGGCGCGCCCTGCCGTTCAGCCGCATACGGCGCCGGGTGCGGGGGTCGAGGGCGATGGTGCCGACGGGGGTGCCTTCGCGGGCGAGGGCCGTCGCGAGGGGGTCGGCCTTGGGGAGGCCGCCCGCGATCGATATCTGGTGCGGCCCCGTGGCCCGCACGAATCCGGGGGCGCCGGTGAGCAGCGAGGCCCAGACGGCTCCCTCGGTGTCCGCGCCGCCGAGCACGAGCATGGGCTGGAGCTCGAGGAAGGCCGCGGCGACGGGGCGGATGCCGTCGCCGATCGACCGGCCCGCGTGATCGGCGAGGTCGCGTACGCCGACTCGCTCCTGGACGGTGCGGGAGCCCTGGCGGTAGGGCCCTTCGGATGCGTGCGCGGTCATGGGGTTCGTCGCGTCCTTCCGGGGATACCGGGGTTAGAAGAAGCCGCAGGTGGGTGCCGCTTCCACCGGCGCGGTGGCGGTGTCGGCCCCGGTCGGAGAATAGATCTCCAGGCGCGTGCCGTCCGGGTCGTGGAAGAAGATGCCTCCGGATGCGGCGCCCTCGCCGTGCGGGACCACGCCGTCGTAGGCGAACTCCACGCCGTATGCGCGCAGGGCGCTTTCGTACGCGCGGACCTGCTCGATGGTGTCGACCTCGATCGCCAGGTGGTGCAGGCCGGCGTTTGTGGCGGCGTACGCGGCGTCGGCCTGCTGCCAGAGCGTGAGGACGGGCCTGGTGCCCTCGCCCAGGAAGGCGAACCTGCGGCCTTCCTCCTTGCCCTCGCCGATCACGCCGTAGCCGATGACGTCGCGGTAGAAGGCGAGCGAGCGCTCGATGTCCGTGACGTTCAGGCCGATGTGGCCGGTGCGGAGTGTGCTCGGCGTGCTGGTCGCGGTCATGACTCTCCCCTTGTCGGCGGTGGCCGCCCGCTCGACGCGGACTAACCGGTGATATTGATGTTAGAGGTTAGATCTGGCGAGCGTCAACCGGTCACGTACTCTTTACTGGTTAGCCGTGAAGGGAGCCCCCATGTCCGCCGACGCCGCTCGCGACCCTCGCCCTCTCGTGGGCGAGCCGCTCTCCCTCGACCTGCTCAATACGCGGTGGATGCTGGACGGCGTACGCCAGGACCTGCTGACCGACACCGAGGGCCTCGGTATCTGGCTCACGGCCAACGGCATCGCGGACCGCTTCGAGGCGGATGGGCGGACGCTGGAGCACGTCCTGCTGGCCCGCGACGCGATCGCCTCGGTGGTGGACGCGCCGGGCGAGGCCGCGGGGGTCGCCCGCGTGAACAAGATCCTCGGGCACGGGCGGATCCGGGCGACGCTGAGCGAGCAAGGGCCGGGCGAGGAGCCCGAGTTCAAGGACGCGAGCTGGGGGGCGGCGTGGCTGGCGGCGCGGGATTACCTGGGGCTGCTGGCCGCGGCGCCGGATCGGATCCGGCGGTGCGCCCACGAGGCGTGCATCCTGCACTTCTTCGATACGTCGCGGAACGGGACGCGGCGGTGGTGCTCGATGGCCGCGTGCGGCAACAGGGCGAAGGCGTCCCGCCATTACGCCAGGTCCCGCGAGGGCTGAAGATCTAGCCCGTCCGGCGCTTGAGGACGAACTCGGCGGAGCCGGTGATCAACGGCACCCCTCACCCCGGGGGCGAATAGTCCGCAATGCCGCCGGTGGCACATGGCGGAATTACGCCACGCCCGGATCCGCCCCGGACAACTCTCCCCAAACAGCAGTCTCTTACGTGAAGCTAAGCGGTCATCCGGTACCGAATTCCGGACCCTTTCGACCTTACGTACAGGGATGCTGATGACCCCCGAAGCCACACCCTCCACACCCAGATCGCGGGCGAGACGCACGGCTCGGCTCGCGATAGCCGTCGGCCTCACCGCCGCGCTCTCCGCCGCCGGGCCCATACCCATGGCCCTCGCCGCCGACGACGACCCCGGCGCCCCCGCCCCCAAGTCCGCCGACAGCAAGCTCGGTTCGGCCGACGCCGACCTGCTCGCGGAGGCGAAGGCGGACGGTGAGAAGACCGTCACGATGATGGTCGCCACCGCGCCCGGCGCCACCGAGCAGGTCGCGGGACGGCTCGACGCCGTCAAGGGCGGCTCCGTCGGACGGATCAACGACAAGCTCGGCTACGTCCGCGCCTCCGTACCCACCGCGCAGGCCGACGCCGCGATCGAGGCCGCCGGAAAGCTGTCCTCCGTGCACGGCATCGACCTGCGGCACGAGATCGAGCTGGACGATCCGACGCCCGCCGCCGACCGGGCGAAGGGGGCGAAGACCGCAGCCGAGGGGACGTACGCGGGTCCCGGCGAGAACACCCCCGCGAAGAACCCGTACAACCCCTCCTTCGAGACCGGCGCCGTCGACTTCGTGAAGCAGAACCCGAAGGCGGACGGCCGCGGCACCACCATCGGCATCCTCGACTCCGGCATCGACCTGGGTCACCCCGCGCTCCAGAAGACCACCACCGGCGAGCGGAAGATCACCGACTGGGTGACCGCCACCGACCCGATCGTGGACGGCGACGCGACCTGGCGGCGGATGACCAACCCCGTCACCGGGCCCGTCTTCACCTGGGACGGCCAGACCTGGAAGGCCCCGGCGGGCGCGTACCAGATCAGCCGGTTCAGCGAGAAGGCCACCACCGGCGGCGACGCCAAGGGCGACCTGAACCGCGACGGCGACACCACCGACACCTGGGGCGTGCTCTACGACCCGGCCGCCGGGACCGTCCGCGTCGATCTGAACGACAACAAGGACTTCACCGACGACGACACGATGAAGCCGTACAAGGACGGCCACCAGGTCGCCTACTTCGGCAAGGACGACCCGGCGACCGACGTCGCCGAGCGCGTCCCGTTCGTCGTCGAGATCCGCAAGGACGTGCCGACCGACCCGTACGGCGGCGACTGGGTCGGCAAGAAGGCCGACTTCGTCAACATCGGCCTCATCGAGTCCGAGCACGGTACGCACGTAGCGGGCATCACCGCGGCCAACGGCCTGTTCGGCGGCAAGATGAACGGCGCGGCGCCCGGCGCCAAGCTCGTCTCGTCCCGCGCCTGCACCTGGTCCGGCGGCTGCACGAACGTCGCGCTCACCGAGGGCATGATCGACCTCGTCACCAAGCGCGGCGTCGACATCGTCAACATGTCGATCGGCGGCCTCCCGGCCCTCAACGACGGCAACAACGCGCGCGCCGAGCTCTACAAGCGGCTCATCGACGAGTACGGCGTGCAGTTGGTCATCTCGGCCGGCAACTCCGGCCCCGGCGCCAACACCATCGGCGACCCCGGTCTCGCCGACAAGGTCATCTCCGTCGGCGCGTCCATCTCCAAGGAGACCTGGGCCGCCAACTACGGCTCCGCCGTGGAGAAGTCGTACGCGATGATGAACTTCTCCTCGCGCGGCCCGCGTGAGGACGGCGGCTTCCAGCCGGTCATCTCCGCGCCGGGCTCGGCCATCAACACCACGCAGACCTGGCTGCCGGGCTCCCCGGTCGCCGAGGCGGGCTACGAACTCCCCGCCGGATACTCGATGTTGCAGGGTACGTCGATGGCGTCCCCGCAGGCCGCGGGCGCGTCCGCGCTGCTCCTGAGCGCCGCCGAGCAGAAGAAGATCGACCTCACCCCGGCCAAGCTGCGCACCGCGCTCACGTCGACCGCGGACCACATCCGCGGCGAGCAGGCGTACGCGCAGGGCACCGGCCTGATCGACATCGTGGGCGCCTGGGGTGCCATCAAGTCCGGTGCGAGCGCCCACAGTTACACAGTGAAGGCGCCGGTGGACACCGCCCTGGAGCAGGAGCTGAAGAAGCCCGGCACCGGCATCTACGACCGTGAGGGCGGCCTGAAGGTCGGCCAGAAGCGGACGTACGACGTCACCATCACGCGGACGTCGGGTCCGGACCGCGCCGTGCGCCACGAGCTGGACTTCGAGAACAACCACGGCGGTACGTTCCGGCTGCTCGGCGACGACGAGATCTCGCTGCCGCTGAACAAGCCGGTGACGGTCAAGGTCCAGGCGAAGGCCGGGTCCACCGGACTGCACAGCGCGGTCCTCACCGTCGACGACGAGCGCACCGAGGGCGTCGACCAGCAGATCATGTCGACGGTCGTCGTCTCGGCGCCGCTCGCGAAGCCTTCGTACACCTTCTCGGCATCCGACTCGGTGCAGCGCAACAGCACCAAGTCGTACTTCGTGACCGTGCCGAAGGGCGCCAAGACCCTTGAGGTGGCCCTCGGCGGCCTGAAGGACAAGAGCCAGACGCGGTTCATCTCGGTGCACCCGTACGGCGTCCCGGCCGAGAGCACCTCGTCGCTCGTCTGCTACCCGAACTACGAGAACCCGGCCAACACCTGCCGCCCCGACCTGCGTTCGTACGCGGACCCGCAGCCGGGCGTCTGGGAGATCGAGATCGAGTCGCGCAGGACGTCGCCGCTGCTCGACAACCCGTACAAGCTGGACGTCGCCGCACTGGGCGTCGCCTTCGACCCCGCCGTGCAGAAGCTTCCCGAGGCCAAGGTCGGCACGCCGGCGCCGGTCTCCTGGAAGGTGACGAACAACTTCGCCGCGGTCGACGGCAAGCTGAAGGGCGGCCCGCTGGGGTCGGCGAAGGCCGCGCGGCCCTCGATCAAGCAGGGCGAGACGCAGACCACGACCGTGGTCGTGCCGGAGGGCGCCGGGCGTCTGGACGTCGCGATCGGCTCGACGTCGGACTCCGCGGCGGACCTCGATCTGTCGGTCCTGAAGGACGGCGCCGTCGTCGGGTCGTCGGCGGACGGCGACTCGGAGGAGTCGGTCAGCCTGACCAAGCCCGCCGCCGGTACGTACGAGATCAAGGTCGCCGGGTACTCGATTCCCGCCGGGACCACCGAGTACGACTACCGGGACGTGTTCTTCTCGGCGGCGCTCGGCACGGTCACCGTGGACGAGTCGGCGCCGGTGCAGCTGGCCAACGGCGCGTCGGCCCAGGTCGCCGCGGAGGTCGTGGCGAAGGCGCCGGCGGCCGAGGGGCGTCAGCTGTTCGGTGAGGTGTCCCTGCTGAACGGGCGGGGCACGGTCACCGGGACCGGCAGCGTGCTGATCGAGAAGGTCACCCCGTAGCGGCCTTTCCTTGAGGCCTTTCTTGAGGCCTCTCCTTGAGGCCTCTCCTTGAGGCCGCCATTCCCCCGATTCCGGCCGGGCTGGATCGCTCCAGTCCGGCCGGCGTCTTGTTCCGCCGGCTACCCGGCAGCACCCCCGGCCGCCTCGACCGTCACCTCGTGCACCGCGTTGCGCGCCCCTTCCAACGGCTGCACCCGGCCCACCCGGTCCGTCGCACGGCAGCGGATACGGTGCGCCCCCGGCGCCAACTCCCGGATCAGAGCGAAGCGTTGCCAGGTGGGCCCGGCCCCCGGCGCGTCCACCGCCGCGGACTCCCAGGGGCCCCCGTCGACCGAGATGCCGACCGCCACGATCTCCGTGGTGCTCCAGGCCCGCCCCGACAACTCGACGCCGCCGGCCGCGACACGCGCGCCGTCCCGTGGCGCGAACAGCTTGCTGCTGACGTCCACTTCGCGCACCGGGGTCGGCTCCGTGTCACCCGGCAGGACGCGGTTGTAGAAGCGCGTGGTGAACATGTTGTCCGCCCTGCGGTCGGCCAGCACGATCCGGGTCAGCCACTTCACCGAGTTCGTGCCGAACATCCGGGGCACCACCGCCCTCAGCGGGTGTCCGTGCTCGGCGCGCAGGGGCTCGCCGTTCATCCGGTGGGCGAGGAAGACGTCACGGCGGGCCACTTCCAGGGGCAGGTCCTTCACGTACGTCAGGCCGTCCTCCCCGTGGAAAGACCCCGTGTCCGCGCCCTCGAACCAGACGTGCCGGGCCGCCGCGCGAGGCACCGCCCGGTCCAGGAGCACGGCCAGCGGCACCCCCGCCCACTCCACCTGCGCCACCGCCCGCGTCGGCACGTCCGGCGCGAACGGACTCCCGAAGCACTCGTGGAAGGCGGGGAGCCGCTCGGCCCCGAGCGCGAGAACGGCGGCCATGTCCAGCCGCAGGGGACGCTCGACCAGGCCCTCCACGGTCAGGGTCCAGTCGGCGACGTCGATGTCCGGCACGCCCAGGTGCTTCCTGACGAAGACATCGTCCAGCGGGGTGAAGTCGGGTTCAGGCAGGGGCACTTGGCTCATCATGTAGCAACCATAGACGCCATGCGCCCCTTACACACGTAGCCCGTGCCGGGCAGTCCCCAAGCCCTGCGGGCAGCTCCGGGCAGCGCCTAACACCTGAGGCCCTCCGCCCGGGGCAGGGCCCGCTCGATCCACACCCGGTCCTTGGCGATGGCCTCCTCGCCCGTGGACCAGATGTCGGGTGACGCCCCGCCCCGCGGGATGCCGATCAACGTCCGGTCGCCGGGGCGCAGCCGCGGGTCCACGTCCACGTTCATCACGAACGTGATCCGCTTCTTGCCGCTGTCCGGCTTGTAGTAGCGGGAGACGTCCAGGACGATCCGGTCCTGCTCGGCACCGGGAATCGCCTCGACGCGGCGCACCGTCCCCTCCACGATGAGCCGCGCGCACGCCACGTACCCCTCGTCCGTGAGGTCCTCGGCAGCCCCGTCGTCCGCCTTGCCGTCGTCCGCCCTGCCGTCGTCCGCCCTGCCGTCCCCCGGAGCCGCTCCCTTAGCCGCGTCGGCGTCGCTCTGGGTGATGCCGCCACCGCTGTCCACCGCGAGCCAGCCGAGCCCGCCGATCAGCGCGGCGGCCGCCGTGGCGGCGGCCAGGGCGAGCGCCGGCATGCGGCGGCGCCGGACCCCGGCGGGGCGCACGGCGACCGCGGGCCCCGGTGCCGGCCCCGGAGCGGCGAACACGTCGCCCGCCGCGCCGAGCCGCTCCCTCAGCAGCGCGACATCCGCCACGGCCGCCGCGTGCTCGGCGAGAAACTCGGGATCATCGCGCACATCGTCCGGCACGGGGTCGCCCGCGACCGCCAGCAGCAGCGCGTCGTCATCCTTGTCGTACTCCTCGTAATCCTTGTCGTACTCCTCGTAATCCTTGTCGTACTCCTCGTACTCCCCAGGCACCGTCACACCACCTCGCCCTCGTGCAGCCGCGTCCGCAGCACCCGTACCGCGGAGTGCAGCCTGCTCTTGACCGTGCCCTCCGGGATGCCCAGCTCATCGGCGATGGCCCGGACCGGCAGGTCCGCGTAGAACCGCAGGACCACGACCTGCCGCTGGGCGTCCGGCAGCTCGCCGAGCCCCTGCGTGACGGCGAGGGACAGCGCCCGCGCCTCCGCGCCGTCCTCGTCGGTGGTCTCCCGCCACAGCACGGCGAGACGCTCCCCGAGCCGCTCCTGCCTGCGGCGCGCCCGGTGCCAGTCCATGGCGAGGTTCGACGCGACCACCGCCGCCCACGCGGACACGTCACGCGGCGCCTCGCGCCCGTCCGCCGCCCGCTCCAGAAGTTTGAGCCTGACCTGCTGGACGCCGTCGGGCAGATCGGCCTGCGGCACCCCACCGAGTGCGAGCACCGCCCGCACCCGGTCCTGCTGTGCCGCGTCGAGCGGATCCGCCTTCTCCTGCCTCTCGGCGGCCCGTCGCGTTTTTCTCCGCAGCAAGGCACCCCTCCCATCCCCGCGTTTCCCCTAGGACGCCGGGGCGGGCCGAAACGTTCGCCGACGGTCGCCGCGATGTGACATCCCGTACTCGGGGATGTGACATCCCGTACTTCGGACAATGGATTGGACAAGGCGACGGTGGACAGACGCATCATGGAACGCACCCCGAGCGCCAGGTCAGCGGGCCACGCGCATGCACATACGGAGGAACTCCCTGTGAAGGTCGGAATCGTCGGAGCCACCGGTCAGGTCGGCACGGTCATGCGCAAGATCCTCGCCGAGCGGAAGTTCCCGCTGGACGAGCTGCGCCTGTTCGCCTCGGCCCGCAGCGCCGGGACGGTCCTGGACGGCGTGACCGTGGAGGACGCCTCCACGGCCGACTACACGGGTCTTGACATCGTCCTGTTCTCGGCGGGCGGCTCCACGTCGAAGGCCCTCGCCGAGAAGGTCGCATCGCAGGGCGCCGTAGTGATCGACAACTCCTCGGCCTGGCGCCGCGACCCCGACGTACCGCTGGTCGTCTCCGAGGTGAACCCGCACGCGATCGCGGACCGCCCCAAGGGCATCATCGCCAACCCGAACTGCACGACGATGGCCGCGATGCCGGTCCTGAAGCCGCTGCACCAGGAGGCCGGGCTCACCGCGCTGGTCGTGGCGACGTACCAGGCCGTGTCCGGTTCCGGTCTCGCCGGTGTCGAGGAGCTCTTCGAGCAGGTCAAGAAGGTCGGCGAGGACGCGCCGAAGCTCACGCACGACGGCTCGGCCGCCGAGTTCCCCGAGCCGGACAAGTACGTCGCGCCGATCGCGTACAACGTGCTTCCGCTCGCCGGCTCCATCGTCGACGACGGCCTGAACGAGACCGACGAGGAGCAGAAGCTCCGCCACGAGTCGCGGAAGATCCTGGAGATCCCGGGTCTGAAGGTCTCCGGCACCTGCGTGCGCGTGCCCGTCTTCACGGGGCACTCGCTCCAGGTCAACGCCCGCTTCGAGCGTCCGCTGAGCGCCGAGCGCGCCACCGAGATCCTCGCCTCGGCCGAGGGCGTCGTCCTCACCGACGTGCCGACCCCGCTGGTCGCGGCGGGCAAGGACGACGCCTTCGTGGGCCGTATTCGCAACGACGAGACGGTGGAGAACGGCCTGGCCTTCTTCATCTCCGACGACAACCTCCGCAAGGGCGCGGCGCTGAACGCCGTGCAGATCGCGGAGCTGGTGGCGGCCGAGCTCAAGGGCTGACGACGTCCTGCTTCTCCGGACGGTTCTCCGTACGGTTCTCCGGACGCTTCTCCGTACGCCGATGGGGGCGGGCACCGCTGTGTGGTGACCGCCCCTTCCGCGTGCCCGCGCCCGCGCCCGCCACGACGAGCAGCGCGAGCCCCGCGAGGCCGCCCCCGAGCCACAGCACGTCGCTCACCCCGCGGCCGTCCGCGACCAGGCCGCCGGTCAGCGCGCCCAGGGCGATCGCCGCGTTGAACACCCCGGCGAAGAGCGCCGACGCCGCCTCGCGGGCCTCCGGCGCCGCGGCCATCACCCACTGCTGGGCGGAGACCGAGACCCCGCCGTACGTCAGCCCCCAGGCGACGAGCAGCACCACCGACGCGAGCAGCGAACCGCCCGCGGGCCCCATGAGGAGCACCACGGCGGCAAGGCTCGCGCTGATCGCGAGCAGCACCCGGCGCGGGTCGCGGGCCGCGAAGGCGCCGCCCACGAAGTTCCCCGCGATGCCCGCGACCCCGTACGCGAGGAGCAGCCCGCTGATCAGCCCGGCGCCGAGGTCGGGCACCCGCTCCAGGACCGGGCGTACGTAGGTGTACGCGGCGAAGTGGCCGGTCACCAGGAGCAGCACCACCAGGAGCGCGGCCCGCAGCGGCGCTCCCCGCAGCAGCCCCGGGAACGCGCCGAGCCGCACGGCCTCGGACGAGGGAAGCTTCGGCAGGACGGCGGCGAGCAGCCCCGCGGCAGCGAGCGCGAACACGCCCATGGCCACGAACGCCCAGCGCCAGCCCGCCAGTTCGCCCAGGAACGTACCGGCGGGGACGCCGAGCACGGACGCCACCGCGATCCCGCTGAAGATCACCGTGGTGGCCCGCCCTGCCGCCTCCTCGCGCACGAGACGTATGCCGATACCGGCCGCGATCGCCCACACGCCCCCGATGCAGACGCCCACCAGGACCCGCGCGGCGAGCAGCACGCCGAAGGAGGGCGCGAGCGCGGAGAGCAGATTCGCGGCGGCGAGGAGCCCGGTGAGCGTGCAGAGGACCGTCCGCCGGTCGGCGCTGCGCACGGCGACGGGCAGCAGCAGGGCGGCGAGCGCCGCGACCATGCCGGGCAGCGTGACGGTCAGGCCCGCGGTGCCGTCGGAGACGCCGAGTCCGGAGGAGAGGGAGGTGAGGAGTCCGACGGGCAGCATCTCCGTGGTGACGACGGAGAAGGTGGTGGCGGCGACGGCGAGGACGGAGAGGGGCAGGGCGCGTTCTCGGGTGGTGGCGGTGGTGGTGGTGGTGTTCATGGGTCCAGCCTTCGTGGGGCGCCCGCCGGGAACAACGCCGAAGATCTCATCCTTGAATGAGCGAGGCTCATCGATGAGGCGAGGCTCGTGGATGAGTGGATGAGTGGATGAGTGGATGAGAGGCGGACCCGGTGAGCGGGCTTGAGATACGGGAGCTCGAGTGCTTCATCGCGCTCGCCGACGAGCTGCACTTCGGCCGTGCGGGCGAGCGTCTGTACGTCTCGCAGAGCCGCGTCAGCCAGCTCCTTCGGGCGCTCGAGCGGCGGATCGGCGCGCGGCTCGTGGAGCGGTCGAGCCGCCGGGTGCGGCTGACCCCGTCGGGCGAGCGATTCCTTGCCGAACTGCGCCCGGCGTACGAGGCGTTGAGCGCCACGGTGGACTCGGCGCGGGAGGCGGCGCGTGGAGTGTCGGGGCGGCTGCGAATCGGGTTCCAGGGGACGGCGGACGCGCGGCTCATGGAGGCGATCACGGAGTTCCAGGAACAGCATCCGGCGTGCGTGACGGAGATCGTGGAGATCCCCTTCTCGGACCCCTTCGGGGCGGTGCGGCACGGTGCGGTGGACACCGCGATCGTGCTGCTGCCGGTCGCGGAGCCGGACCTCGTCCTCGGTCCGCTCTTCTCCCGCCAGCCGCAGAACGTCGCCGTGTCGGTACGCCATCCCTTCGCGGGCCGGGCGTCGCTGAAGGCCGCCGAGCTGACGGAGACTCCGCTGATCTCGGCGTCGGCTCCGGCGCCCGCCTACTGGCGCGAGGCGCACGCCCCTTCGGCCGTTCCCGCGCCGGAGGTACGCACCCTGCAGGAGGGTCTGACGCTGGTGGCGGCCGGGCGGGGCGGGATGCTGCTGTGCAGCCCCACTGCGGATTACCACGGCCGTCGTGACGTCACGTTCGTGCCGGTGGAGGGGCTGCCGGACTCGGTGCTCGGGATGGTGTGGCACCGGGACGCGGAGACGGAGCGGGTGCGGGCGTTCGCGCGGGCGGTCGCGTCGGTGTCCTAGCTCCCCCTCTCAGGGGCGCCGCACCTCGAAGTGGAAGCAGCCGTACTCGACGGCCCTGACGTGGACGAGGACGACCTCGGGGTCTTCGAAGGCCTCCGCGAGGGCCGCGTCGAAGCCTGCCGTTGCGTCGTCGGGGATCTCGAAGAGGCGGCCGCCGGCGATGTGGCCTTCGGCGTTGTAGCGGCGCAGGGTGCGGAGTGTTCCCGGCCGGGCGAAGGGGTAGCCCTCCTCCCCCTCCCCGTCCGGGGCGGGTCCCTGGCATTCATCCGCGTGGATGAAGACGGGCCCCTGCTCGTCGTAGGCGCCGGGGGTGGCGCCGGTGTCGGCCGCCCAGCGCCGTAGCGGTGCGTACGAGACGAGGGCGACGTGTTCGCCGGGGGCGATGGGGCGCAGGCAGCAGCGGAGGGGGTCGCCGCCGGTGCGGTCCGTGTACGGGGCGCAGGGGCGGCCTGCGTCGTCGGTGTCGCGGAGCTGTTTGAGGGCTCCGGGGTCGATGGGGAGGGCGGTGTATGCGGTGGTGGTCATGGGTTGAGGGT
>NZ_SRIC01000240.1 GCF_004684775.1 Streptomyces sp. MZ04 | reverse complement strand
GGTGGGTGCCATTCGGGTTCTCCGCTCACGGTGCACAAGTCGGGGCGGGGGGGTGCATGGCTCGTACGAGGCCGCTCAGTTGGCGGTCCTGTTGTGTTTGTTGGGGGACGGTAGTGCAGTGAGGGCCGGTCACCTATGAGTGACGTCACGCCCCGAGTCGGTCGAGAACGAGGCGGGCGGTCTCCGTCGGCGTGGCACCGACCCGTACACCGGCGGCCTCGAGTGCCTCCTGTTTCGCCTTCGCGGTGCCCGAAGAGCCCGAGACGATCGCTCCCGCGTGCCCCATGGTCTTGCCTTCGGGGGCGGTGAAGCCGGCGATGTAGGCGACGACGGGTTTGGTGACGGCGCGCCGGATGTAGGCGGCCGCGCGTTCCTCGGCGTCGCCGCCGATCTCGCCGATGAGGACGATCAGTTCGGTGTCGGGATCGTCTTGGAAGGCGGCGAGGCAGTCGATGTGCGTGGTGCCGACGACGGGGTCACCGCCGATGCCCACGCAGGTCGAGAAGCCGATGTCGCGCAGCTCGTACATGAGTTGGTAGGTGAGTGTGCCGGATTTCGACACCAGGCCGACGCGTCCGGGTTTGGTGATGTCGGCGGGGATGATGCCCGCGTTGGCCTGCCCCGGGGTGATGAGGCCGGGGCAGTTGGGGCCGATGACGCGGGTGCCGCGCTCCTTCGCGTACGCGTGGAAGGCGACCGAGTCGTGTACGGGGATGCCTTCGGTGATGACGACGGCGAGGCCGATGCCGGCGTCGGCGGCCTCGGTGACCGCGGCCTTGGAGAAGGCGGGCGGCACGAAGACGACGGTGACGTCGGCGCCGGTGGCCTCGATGCCGTCGCGGACGGAGCCGAAGACGGGGACCGCGCGGTCGTCGAAGTCGACGGTGCGGCCTGCCTTGCGGGGGTTAACGCCGCCCACGACGTCCGTGCCGGCGGCGAGCATGCGCCGGGTGTGCTTCATGCCCTCGGCGCCGGTCATGCCCTGGACGAGGACCTTGCTCTCCTTGGTGAGGTAGATCGCCATGTCCCGTCTCCTCAGGCTGCGTCGGCTCGGGTTGCGAGGTCGGCGGCGCGGCGTGCGGCGCCGTCCATGGTGGTGGCCTGCTGGACCAGGGGGTGGGCGCGCTCGTCGAGAATGGCGCGGCCGCGTGCGGCGCTGTTGCCGTCGAGGCGCACCACGAGCGGCTTGGTCAACTGCACCGATTCCAGTGCCTGGACGATGCCGTCGGCGACCGCGTCGCACGCCGTGATGCCGCCGAAGACATTGACGAAGACGGACTTGACCGCGGGGTCGGACAGGATGACGGAAAGTCCGTCGGCCATGATCTGGGCGGAGGCGCCGCCTCCGATGTCCAGGAAGTTCGCGGGGCGCGCGCCACAGCCCGCGACCACATCGAGGGTGGACATGACCAGGCCCGCGCCGTTGCCGATGATGCCGACCTCGCCGTCGAGCTTCACGTAGTTGAGGCCCTTGGCCGCGGCCGCCGACTCCAAGGGGTCGTCGTGTACGGAGTCGTCCGTCCCCCAGCGTGCCTGGCGGAAGCGTGCGTTGTCGTCCAGGGTGACCTTGCCGTCGAGGGCGACGATCTCCCCTTGGGCGGTGCGCACGAGGGGGTTCACCTCTACGAGGAGCGCGTCCTCACGGATGAGTACCTGCCACAGCTTCACGAGTACGCCGGCTGCCGCGGCGGGGAGTCCGGCCGCGGCGGCGATGTCGGCCGCCTTCGCCTCGTCCACGCCTTGTGCCGGGTCGATCTCCACGCGCGCGACGGCCTCCGGCCTGCCGGCGGCCACCTCCTCGATCTCCATGCCGCCCTCGGCCGACGCGATGGCGAGGAAGCGGCCCGCGGCGCGGTCCAGTACGTACGAGACGTAGAACTCGCTGTCGATCTGGACGGGTTGGGCCACCATCACCTTGTGCACGGTGTGGCCCTTGATGTCCATGCCGAGAATCTGGCGTGCCGTGATCTCGGCGGCGGCCGGGTCGGCGGCGACTTTGACGCCACCCGCCTTGCCTCGTCCTCCGGTCTTCACCTGGGCCTTGACGACGACGCGGCCACCCAGTCGTTCGGCTCCCGCGCGTGCCTCCTTCGCCGTGTCGGCGACCTCTGCTTGCGGCACCAAGATGCCGTATTCCTCGAAGAGTTCCCTTGCCTGGTGCTCGAACAGGTCCATTCCGGCTCCTGACCTAAAAGTGCCGCACGCCCCCTGGACACCACCCACCGGATGCGAGATAACAAGCTTCATACAGTATTCGTCGACTGTATGCAATCTACCGCGAGAGCACCTACGAGCAGCCTGTGAGCGCTCCAACTTCCCTACGAAGGGACAGGACTTCGCCATGCCCGACGGCAGCAGCGACACCAACCAGGCCCCCCAGATCTCCGGTGGGCACCTGGTCGCCAAGGCACTCAAAGCAGAGGGTGTGGAGGTCATCTACACCCTCTGCGGCGGCCACATCATCGACATCTACGACGGCTGCGTCGACGAGGGCATCGACGTCGTCGACGTACGCCACGAACAGGTCGCCGCCCACGCGGCCGACGGGTACGCACGCCTCACGGGCAAACCAGGATGTGCCGTGGTGACCGCCGGACCGGGCACGACGGACGCCGTCACGGGCGTCGCGAACGCCTTCCGTGCGGAGTCCCCGATGCTGCTGATCGGCGGCCAAGGGGCACACACCCAGCACAAGATGGGGTCCCTCCAGGACCTTCCGCACGTCGACATGATGACGCCGATCACCAAGTTCGCCGCGACCGTGCCGGACACGGCGCGCGCCGCCGACATGGTGTCCATGGCGTTCCGCGAGTGCTACCACGGCGCTCCGGGACCGTCCTTCCTGGAGATACCGCGCGATGTGCTCGACGCCAAGGTGCCGGTGGACAAGGCCCGGGTCCCGCAGGCCGGGCAGTACCGCGCGTCGACCCGATCGGCCGGCGACCCCGAAGCCGTCGAGAAGCTCGCCGACCTGCTCGTGCACGCCGAGAAGCCCGCGATCCTGCTCGGCAGCCAGGTGTGGACGACCCGCGGCACGGAGTCGGCCATCGAGCTCGTACGCACCCTGAATGTGCCCGCCTACATGAACGGCGCGGGGCGCGGCACGCTGCCGCCCGGCGACCCGCACCACTTCCAGCTCTCGCGGCGGTACGCCTTCTCCAACGCCGACCTCATCGTCATCGTGGGAACGCCCTTCGACTTCCGCATGGGCTACGGCAAGCGGCTCTCGCCGGACGCGACCGTCGTACAGATCGACCTCGACTACCGCACCGTCGGCAAGAACAGGGACATCGACCTCGGCATCGTGGGCGACGCCGGACTGATCCTGAAGTCGGTCACGGAGGCCGCGTCCGGCCGCGTCAACGGAGGCGCGTCCAAGCGCAAGGAGTGGATCGACGAGCTGCGGGCCGCCGAACAGACGGCGATCGAGAAGCGGCTGCCGAACCTCCGCTCCGACGCCTCGCCCATCCACCCGTACCGCCTCGTCAGTGAGATCAACGACTTCCTTACCGAAGACTCGATCTACATCGGCGACGGCGGCGACATCGTCACCTTCTCCGGGCAGGTCGTACAGCCCAAGTCGCCGGGCCACTGGATGGACCCCGGACCGCTCGGCACGCTCGGCGTCGGCATCCCCTTCGTGCTCGCGGCCAAGCAGGCGCGGCCCGACAAGGAAGTGGTCGCCCTCTTCGGAGACGGCGCCTTCTCGCTGACCGGGTGGGACTTCGAGACGCTCGTCCGCTACAACCTGCCCTTCGTCGGCATCGTCGGCAACAACTCCTCGATGAACCAGATCCGCTACGGCCAGAAGGCCAAGTACGGCCAGGAGCGCGAGCGGATCGGCAACACCCTCGGAGACGTCCACTACGACAAGTTCGCCCAGATGCTGGGCGGTTACGGCGAAGAGGTCCGCGACCCGGCCGACATCGGCCCCGCGCTGCGGCGGGCGCGCGAGTCCGGCAAGCCCTCGCTGATCAACGTATGGGTCGATCCGGACGTGTACGCCCCCGGAACCATGAACCAGACCATGTACAAGTGAGGAGCCCGCGCGATGACGACCAAGGCTCTTGAGGGCGTACGCGTCCTCGACATGACGCATGTCCAGTCCGGGCCCTCCGCGACGCAGTTGCTCGCCTGGCTCGGCGCGGACGTGGTGAAGCTGGAGGCGCCCTCCGGGGACATCACGCGCAAGCAGTTGCGCGATCTCCCGGACGTCGACTCGCTATACTTCACGATGCTCAACTGCAACAAGCGGAGCATCACCCTCAACACCAAGACCGAGCGCGGCAAGGAGCTCCTGACGGAGCTGATCCGGCGCTCCGACGTGATGGTCGAGAACTTCGGGCCTGGCGCCGTGGACCGGATGGGCTTCACATGGGAGCGCATCCAGGAGATCAACCCGCGCATCGTCTACGCCTCGATCAAGGGCTTCGGAGACGGCCCCTACACCAACTTCAAGGCCTACGAAGTGGTCGCCCAGGCCATGGGCGGCTCCATGTCGACCACCGGCTTCGAGGACGGGCCGCCGCTCGCCACGGGCGCCCAGATCGGTGACTCCGGGACCGGCATCCATGCCGTCGCCGGCATTCTCGCCGCCCTCTTCCAGAGGGAGAACACCGGTCGCGGGCAACGCGTGAACGTGGCCATGCAGCACGCCGTGCTCAACCTGTGCCGGGTGAAGCTGCGCGATCAGCAGCGTCTGGCGCACGGGCCGCTCGCCGAGTACCCGAACGAGGACTTCGGGGACGAGGTGCCGCGCTCCGGCAACGCGAGCGGCGGCGGGCAGCCCGGGTGGGCCGTCAAGTGCGCGCCGGGAGGCCCCAACGACTACGTGTACGTGATCGTGCAGCCCGTCGGCTGGCAGCCGCTCACCGAGCTCATAGGACGTCCGGAACTCGCGGACGACCCCGAGTGGGCCTCTCCGGAGGCACGGCTTCCCAAGCTCGGCAAGATGTTCCAGCTGATCGAGGAGTGGTCGTCGACGCTCCCCAAGTGGGAGGTCCTGGAGCGGCTCAACGCCCACAACATCCCGTGCGGCCCGATCCTCTCCACCAAGGAGATCATCGAGGACGCCTCACTGGCCGCGAACGAGATGGTCGTCGAGGTCGCGCATCCGCAGCGGGGCTCGTTCACCACCGTCGGCTCCCCGCTGAAGCTGTCCGACTCCCCCGTGGACGTGGTCAGTTCGCCGCTTCTCGGCGAGCACAACGCGGAGGTGTTCGTCGGGGAACTCGGCCTCGGCGACGAGGAACTGCGCCTGCTCAAGTCGAACGGAGTGATCTGATTGATGGCCGAAGACTTGATGGCCCAAGACCGCGCACTGGCGGTGCGGGCGCTGCTCGACTCGGTGCGCGCCGAGGGCCGTACGTCGCTGACGGCGCCGGAGGGCAAGATCCTCGCGGACGCGTACGGGATCGCCGTTCCGGGCGAGGAGCTGGCGACGGACGTGGACGAGGCGGTGGCGCACGCGGCCCGCTTCGAAGGTCCCGTCGTCATGAAGATCGTCTCCCCCGACATCCTGCACAAGACCGACGCGGGCGCCGTCGTCGTCGGCGTGGAGGGCGCCGCCGACGTGCGGGCCGCCTTCTGCGAGATCGTCGAGAACGCGCGTGCGTACGCCCCGCAGGCACGCATCGAGGGCGTACAGGTGCAGGAACTGCTGCCCTCCGGCCAGGAAGTGATCGTCGGGGCGGTGACCGATCCGACGTTCGGGAAGGTCGTGGCCTTCGGACTCGGCGGCGTACTGGTCGAGGTCCTCAAGGACGTCACGTTCCGCCTCGCTCCGGTCGACGCGGACGAGGCGGCCTCGATGCTCGACTCGATCAGGGCCGCCGAGATCCTGCGCGGCGTGCGGGGCGCGCCCGCCGTGGACCGGTGGGCGCTCGCCGAGCAGATCTGCCGGGTCTCCCAACTGGTCGCCGACTTCCCGGAGATCGCCGAGGTGGACCTCAACCCGGTGATCGCCACCCCGGAGAGCGCGATCGCCGCGGACATCCGCGTCATCCTCTCCGAGGGGGTGCCAAAGGCGCGGCGCACCTACACGCGCGCGCAGATGCTCACGTCGATGCGGCGGCTGATGCAGCCGCGCTCGGTCGCCGTGATCGGCGCCTCCAACGAGCAGGGCAAGATCGGCAATTCGGTGATGCGCAACCTCATCGACGGCGGCTTCTCCGGAGAGATCCATCCGGTGAACCCCAAGGCCGATGACATCTTGGGCCGCAAGGCGTACAAGAGTGTCACGGACGTTCCCGGTGAGGTGGATGTGGCGGTCTTCGCGATCCCCGCCAAGTTCGTGGCGGCAGCCTTGGAGGAGGTGGGCCGCAAGGGCATCCCCAACGCGGTCCTGATCCCCTCCGGGTTCGCCGAGACCGGCGAACACGCCCTCCAGGAAGAGATCGTGGCGATCGGCGAGCGGCACGGCGTGCGGCTGCTCGGCCCGAACATCTACGGCTACTACTCGACGTGGCAGGACCTGTGCGCCACGTTCTGCACGCCCTACGACGTCAAGGGCGGCGTCGCCCTGACGAGCCAGTCGGGCGGCATCGGGATGGCGATTCTCGGCTTCGCGCGCACTACGAAGACAGGCGTTTCGGCGATCGTCGGGCTCGGCAACAAGTCGGACCTGGACGAGGACGACCTGCTCACCTGGTTCGGCGAGGACCCCAACACCCAGTGCATCGCCATGCACCTGGAGGACCTCAAGGACGGCCGCGCCTTCGTGGAGGCCGCACGGGCGACCGTTCCCAAGAAGCCGGTGGTGGTCCTGAAGGCCGGCCGCACGGCCGCCGGGGCGAAGGCCGCCGGATCGCACACGGGAGCACTCGCGGGCGACGACGCCGTGTACGACGACATCCTCAGGCAGGCGGGCGTCATCCGCGCCCCCGGTCTCAACGAAATGCTGGAGTACGCGCGCGCGTTGCCGGTGCTTCCCACCCCGCAGGGCGACAACATCGTGATCATCACGGGTGCGGGCGGCTCGGGTGTGCTGCTCTCCGACGCGGTGACCGACAACGACCTGCGACTGATGGAGATCCCGGATGACCTGGACGCGGCCTTCAAGGCGTTCATCCCGCCCTTCGGGGCGGCCGGCAACCCCGTGGACATCACCGGCGGCGAGCCCCCGTCGACGTACGAGGCGACGATCAGGCTCGGTCTCGAGGACCCGCGCATCCACGCGCTCGTCCTCGGCTACTGGCACACCATCGTCACGCCTCCCATGGTCTTCGCCGAGCTGACGGCCCGGGTGGTCGCGGAGTTCCGCGAGCGCGGCATCGAGAAACCCGTCGTGGCGTCTCTGGCGGGCGATGTCGAGGTGGAGGAGGCCTGCCAGTACCTCTTCGAGCGGGGCGTCGTGGCGTACCCGTACACGACCGAGAAGCCGGTGGCCGCGCTCGGTGCGAAGTACCGCTGGGCGCGGGCCGCCGGGCTGCTCGGAGGTGGTCGATGAGGGCGTGAGTGGAGGGCGGCCGGCGGCGCGCGCCGGCCGCCCCGGAACCCGCGCGCGCACGAAAGGAATTGGACAGGGGGCGCTGGCCAGGATCTTTTCGACGCAAGGGGTGCTAAGGCGACATGACAACAACCGATATCCAGACACCCGTCCCCTACCGGGAGGTGACGGACGCCAACGGCCGCATGTACCGGCTCGGCGAGACCGACGTCGACATCATGGGCCGCAAACGCAAGTGGATGGTCATCCTGCCGTGGGTGGGCATGATGGGCATCAGCTCGGCCGAATACGCGTTCGCCTCAGCCGAGGACACCCTGCACACCGCGCATTCCTGGAGCAGTCTGCACATCTTCTGGATGCTGGGCGTCTGGGTCTTCTTCCAGGCCGCGGTGGCCTTCCCGGCGGGCAAACTCCGCGAGAGCGGGAAGCTGCCGGCCCGCTGGGCGATGATGTTCGGCGCGCTCGGCACACTGCTCGGCTATCTGTCCCTGGCGTTCGCGCCGCACGTGGTCGTGGCCTACATCGGCTTCGGCATGTTCAGCGGTATGGGCGCCGGCATGGTGTACGCGACCTGCGTGAACATGGTCGGCAAGTGGTATCCGGAGCGCAAGGGAGGCAAGACCGGCTTCGTCAACGGCGGATTCGCCTACGGCTCGGTGCCGTTCGTCTTCATCTTCACCGGCTACATGGACCTGACGAACTTCCGCTGGGTGCTGGTGTCCGTCGGCCTCTTCCTGGCGGCGATGGTCGCCGTGGCGGGCTACTTCTTCCAGGACCCGCCGAAGAACTGGTGGCCCGCGGACGTGGACCCGCTACGCCCGCCGGACGACCCACGGGCCCGCCGCGCCATGAAGATGAACCCGCCCGCCGTGCGGCAGTACACGCCCAAGGAGGCCTGGCAGACCGGCCGCGTCGCGCTGATGTGGTTCTGTCTGCTCTGCACATCGGGCGTGAACATCTTCGGCATCGCGTTCCAGGTGGACATCGGCGAAGAGGCCGGATTCGCCGGCGGGATCGTCGCCACGGCCATGTCCCTGAAGGCCATCGTGAACGGCACCGGCCGAGGAGTCATCGGCTGGCTCTCGGACCGCTACGGACGCAAGCGCTGCCTGATCTTCGTCTGCATCGTCCTCGGCCTGTCGCAGTACGGCATCTTGTGGGCCGCCGACATCAAGAGCCTCCCTTTGTTCCTGATCTTCTCGAGCATCTCCGGATTCGGCGGAGGCGCCATCTTCCCGATGTTCGCGGCCATGACGGCGGACTACTTCGGAGAGAACAACAACGCCTCCAACTACGGCCTCGTCTACAGCTCCAAGCTGGTCTCCGGGCTCCTCGGCTCCGGCATGGGCTCCCTGGTGGTGAGCAACTGGGGGCACGCGGGGGCGTTCACCCTTGCCGGCTCCATCTCCCTGTTCGCCGGCTTCATCGCGCTCTTCCTGTCCCAGCCGGGCAGGCCCCGGTCCAAGAAGATCGATCCCAATCCGCAACCTCTCGGTGAGGAGATGGCCTGATATGACGGCGGAGCCCATCGCCGCGAAGAACGCGCCGGGCAGCACGGGCAGCACTGACGCGTCGTACCAAGAAGTCACGGACGAACGCGGGCGCGTGTACCGCGTCGGCGAGAGCGACCGGGAGATCCTCGGCCGCCCCCGCTGGACGATGGTGGTGCTCCCCTGGGTGGCCATGCTCGCCATCAGCGTCTTCGAGTACGCCTACGGGGCAGCGGAGGACACCCTCTCCGCGGCCCACCACTGGACCTCGTCGAACACCTTCTGGGTGCTCAGCGTCTGGATCTTCTTCCAGGCGGCCGTCTCCTTCCCAGCCGGGAAACTGCGCGAGAAGGGCATCCTGACCAGCAGGGCGGCGATGCTGACCGGTTCGGTCCTCTCCCTCCTCGGCTTCGTCAGCCTGAGCCACGCACCGAACGTGGCGACGGCGATGGCGGGCTTCGGCCTCCTGGGCGGCGTCGGCTCCGGGTTGATCTACTCGACCTGCGTGAACATGGTCGGCAAGTGGTATCCGGAGCGGCGCGGCGGCAAGACGGGCTTCGTCAACGGCGGATTCGCCTACGGAGCCGTGCCGTTCATCTTCCTGTTCTCCTACGGCTTCGACACGTCGAACTACCGGACCGTCCTCGACCTGGTCGGCTTCTACGTACTGGCCGTGACCCTGGTGGCGGGGCTCTTCTTCAAGGACCCGCCGAAGAACTGGTGGCCCTCGGACGTCGACCCGCTGCGGCGGGACGGCGACGCGCGTACGGCGCTCGCGCTGGCCAAGAACCCGCCCGCGGTACGGCAGTTCACTCCTGGAGAGGCCCTGCGGACCGGCGTCGTCCCACTGATGTGGGTCTGCATGCTGTGCTGCGCGGGCGTCTCGATCTTCGGGATCTCCTTCCAGGTGCCGTTCGCGAAGGAGATGGGCTTCGGTCCACTCATCGCCGCGTCGTCCATGGGCGTGATGTCGGTGATCAACGGCACGGGGCGGGGCGTCGTGGGCTGGCTCTCGGACCGGCTCGGACGGCAGCCCACCCTGACCTACGTCTGCCTGGTGCTCGCGGTGGCGCAGTTCGGGGTGTTGTGGGCGGGCGAGCTGCGCAACCAGCCGCTGTTCCTGGTCTTCGCGTTCCTTTCCGGCTTCGCGGGCGGCGCCTTCTATCCGCTGTTCGCGGCCCTCGTGCCGGACTACTTCGGAGAGAACAACAACGCCTCCAACTACGGCATGGTCTACAGCGCCAAGCTGGTCAGCGGTCTCTTCGGCGGCGGGCTGGGCGCGATGGTCGTGGCCTCGTGGGGATACATCGGCGCCTATACGACGGCCGGTGTGGTCTCCCTGATCGCTGCGGGGCTCTCGCTGTTGCTGCGACAGCCCGAGCACGCGCGCGTGGCGACGGTCTAGCCCCGGGACGCGTGGCGACGGTCGAATACGCGTCGCACGGCTCAGCGGCCGGCCCGTGCACCTGGTGCACGGGCCGGCCGCCGTCGTGTCCGGGGTCAGTCGCCGCAGCGCAGCGAGTGCAGGTGCTCGCTGGACTTGCGGGCGAAGGCGTAGGACTCGACCGGGTTGTCGTGCTCGGTCTGCCAGTGGTGGTAGCGGCGGCCGTCATGGCTCCGCGCGGTCACCTTGGAGAGGAACTTCTTGTAGTCGATGTCGCCGTCCCCGACGTCCACCATGCGGTAGCCGTCGCGGGCGGTCTCGTCCCGTATGCCGTCCTTGACGTGGAACAGCGGGTAGCGGTGCGGTTGCTTGAGGACGTAGTCGAGCGGCTCGAAGGGCGCCGGCGTGCCGTCCGGCCGCTTGCCGAAGCGGAACTGGGCCGCGAACGCCCAGTAGATGTCCATCTCCAGATAGACGAAGTCGGGGTCGGTCTCGGCGAGCAGTACGTCGTAGAGGCGCACGTTCGGCTTGTCGGTGGCGAAGGAGAACTCCTCGGCGTGGTTGTGCTGGTAGAACTTCATGCCGCGCTTGCGGGCCGCTTCTCCGTACGTGTTGAAGTCCTCGGCGGCACGCTTCCACCCGTCGACGGTCGAGCCGTAGCGGAAGGGTCCCGAGGCGGTCCCGATGTGCTTGAGGCCCAGCGCCTCGGCGTCGTCGAGGACCTTGGTGAGGTTCTGCGCGAAGGTGTACGCGCCCGGGTTGTTGTCGTCGTAGTAGCCGACGTGGCTGCCGATGGGGTGCAGGCCGTGATCGCGTGCCAGCTGCTTCAGCTGGGCCAGGGTGATGGCGCCTGCCGCGCCCTGGGTGTATCCGGCGAACTCGACCTCGTCGTATCCGTACTTCTCCAACTCGGCGAAGACGGGGGCGAATCCGACGGTGGAGACCTTGTCGCGCAGGCTGTAGAGCTGGATGCCGAGGCGGCCGGGGGGCAGGACGGGCCGGCCGCGGCCCTGCTCCGCCGCGGTGGCGGGCGTGGTGGTGGCGGCGGTGCCGATCAGGGCCGCGGCGGTGGCGCCCGCGGCCACGCCGAGCATGCCGCGTCTGCTGAGTCTGTGGGCGAGTTCGGGGTCGGCGGGGGTGTGCTTGCGGCTCATGAGGTTCTCCCGGGATCGAGTCAGGGATGGGTTCGAATAGCGGCTCAGGGGACGATCAGGGTCGGACCCTGATGGCACGGACCGAGCCGTCTGGTTCAGTGGAGATCAAGCTGAACTCGGCGGCGCGGGGCACGGCTCAGTGCAGTCCTGCGAGGTCCAGCAGCAGCGATTTCACATCGGTGGCCGCGACGCGGCCGTTTACGGCGCGGGGGGTGGAGCACAGAATGAGCGGTCCTGAATCGAGGTCCTCGCTCGTGGGGAGGCGGCCATGGCTGCCGCGAATAGGTGACGGGTCAAGGGGCACGACCGCCATGCGGTAGCGCATGCCGAGCTTCTTGCGGGCCAGGGCGCCCGCGGCCTTCACACGGACGTAGGGGTCCTGAGGGTCCATGAACAGCTCGACGGGGTCGTAGCCGGGTTTGCGGTGGATCTCGACGAGCTGCGCGAAGTCGGGCGCGCGGGCGTCGTCGAGCCAGTAGTAGTACGTGAACCAGGCGTCCGGCTCCGCGACGGCGACGAGCTCGCCGGAGCGCGGGTGGTCCAGGTGGTTGACCTTCTTGCCCTCGTCGTCCAGGAGTTGCTCGACACCGGGCAGGCCGGCGAGTGCCTCGCGGGTGGCTTCGAGGTCTTCGGGCCTGCGGACGTAGATGTGGGCGATCTGGTGGTCGGCGACGGCGAAAGCGCGCGATGCCATCGGGTCGAGGTACTCCATGCCGTCCTGGGTGTGCACTTCGAGCAGGCCCGCGCGGCGCAGGGCGCGGTTGATGTCGACGGGGCGGTCGACGCGGGTGATGCCGTACTCGGACAGCGCGACGACGGTGCGGCCTTCGGCCTTGGCGTCGTCGAGGAGGGGGGCGATGGTCGCGTCCAGATCGGCGGCGGCCTGGTGGGAGCGGGGGTCGTCGGGGCCGAAGCGCTGCAGGTCGTAGTCGAGGTGAGGGAGGTAGGCGAGGGCCAGGTCGGGGTGGCGGGTGTCGATGACGTGGCGGGTCGCGTCCACGATCCAGCGGCTGGAGACGATGTCCGCGCCGGGACCCCAGAAGTGGAAGAGGGGGAACGTGCCGAGTTTCTCCGTGAGTTCGTCGTGCAGGGCCGGGGGGCGGGTGTAGCAGTCGGGTTCCTTGCGGCCGTCGGCGTAGTAGACGGGACGGGGGGTGATGGTGATGTCTGTGTCGGCGCCCATGGCGTACCACCAGCAGATGTTGGCGACGGTGTAGCCGGGGTGCGCGCGGCGGGCGGCGTCCCAGAGCTTGTCGCCGGCGACGAGGCCGTTGTGCTGGCGCCACAGGAGTACGTCGCCGAGCTCGCGGAAGTACCAGCCGTTGCCGACGATGCCGTGTTCGGCGGGGGTGGTGCCGGTGAGGAAGGTGGACTGGGCCGCGCAGGTCACGGCGGGCAGGACGGTGCCGAGGGTGGCCTGCGAGCCGGATGTGCCCAGGGCTTTGAGGTGCGGCATGTGGTCGAGGAGACGTGGGGTGAGGCCGACGACGTCCAGGACGAGGAGAGGGGTGGGGCTCATGGGAGTTCCTTGAGGCCGAGGTCCGTCAGCAGGTCGCGGGCTGTTTCTTATACACATCTCCGAGCCCACGAGACGCTCATGAAACTCGTATGACGTCTTCTGCTCGAACAAAAAAATAATTTACTGTAACACTTAAATGATTTCGATC
>NZ_SRIC01000239.1 GCF_004684775.1 Streptomyces sp. MZ04 | reverse complement strand
GGCTATTCGTCGGCAGCGTCAGATGTGTATAAGAGACAGGAAGAGGGTGGTGGTGCGGGTGGTCTGGGTGAGGTCGAGGAGTTCGTCCTGGAGGATGGTGCGGAGCTGGGCGTCCAGGGCCGCGAACGGCTCGTCCATCAGGAGGATCTCGGGCTCCACGGCCAGGGCGCGGGCGATGGCCACGCGTTGGCGCATGCCGCCGGAGAGGGTGGCGGGGTAGGCGTCCGCGAAGTCGGCGAGGCCGAGGCGGGTCAGCAAGGCCGTGGCGCGGGCGTTCGCCTCGCGGCGGGGGGTCTTCTGGATGTCCAGGCCGAATCTGACGTTTGCCTGGACGGTTTTCCAGTCGTAGATGCCGTAGTCCTGGAAGATCATCGCCGCGGGGCGCGGGTCCGCGGTGCGGATCTTGAGCTGGCCCTTGCTGGGCCGGAGCAGGCCTGCGGCTATGCGGAGGAGTGTTGATTTCCCGCAGCCGGAGGGGCCGACTATGCAGGTGAACTCGCCGGGGGCGATTTTCAGGTCCACGGGGCCCAGTGCGTCCACGGCCTTGGTGCCTCGGCCGAAGGTTCTTGTTACTGCGTGGGCTTCTAGTTTGGGGTGCGGATCTCCCACGGGGTCTCCTTGCGGAGGGCAGGCGGATGTTGGGCGCCGTCACGATATGACGGGGCGTCAGATTCGGGAAGGGGTCCGTCCTGGCTGAGATTCGCTGCTTTCTGCAGACCGTGGTCGGTTTGTGCCCACCCGTTCCGCCGTGCGGAACGCCTGCCCACAAACCGACAAGCCGGCCCGCAAACCACGAAGCCCCCGGCGCCATCAGGTGCCGGGGGCTTCGTGCTCGTATGGTGAAGAAGTGCTACGCCGCCGCGCAGCTCGGGCACGTGCCCCTGTACGTGACCTCTACTCCCTCGACCGTGAAGCCGAAGCGTTCTGAGTCGGGGAGGCTGGTCAGGGGGTTGCCTGTGGGGTGGACGTCCCGGATCGCGCCGCACTGGGCGCAGACCAGGTGCTGGTGGGGGCGGTGCGCGTTCGGGTCGTACCGCTTGGCCCTGCGGTCCGTGGAGACCTCGAGGACCTCGCCGAGGGTCACCAGCTCGCCCAGGGTGTTGTAGACGGTCGCCCGGGAGATCTCGGGCAGCTTGTCCACGGCGCGGGAGTGCACCTCGTCGGCCGTGAGGTGGACGTGCTCGCCGTCGAGGACCTCGGCCACGACGCGCCGCTGTGCGGTCATGCGCCATCCGCGTCCGCGCAGTCGCTCCAAGAGGTCACTCATAAGGGTCAGCCTAACAGGGAGGGGGACCAGGTCCCGAACGGGTGTGACTTTGGATGCTTACTTGACTTAGACAAAGTCCATCGTAGGATCGAGTACGGCAAACGCCAAGGGACAGGACTCGCAGGAAATTCGCAGGAGGCGCACGTGACGCAGGGACCGCTCACCACGGAGGCCGGCGCGCCGGTCGCCGACAACCAGAACAGCGAGACCGCGGGCGTCGGCGGTCCGGTACTGGTCCAGGACCAGCTGCTGCTCGAGAAGCTCGCGCACTTCAACCGCGAGCGCATCCCGGAGCGCATCGTGCACGCGCGCGGCGCCGGTGCGTACGGCACGTTCACGCTGACCCGCGACGTCTCGCAGTGGACGCGGGCGAAGTTCCTCTCCGAGGTCGGCAAGGAGACCGAGACCTTCCTCCGGTTCTCGACGGTCGCCGGTAACCTCGGCGCGGCCGACGCCGTGCGTGACCCGCGGGGCTGGGCGCTGAAGTTCTACACCGAGGAGGGCAATTACGACCTCGTCGGCAACAACACCCCGGTCTTCTTCATACAGGACGCCATCAAGTTCCCTGACTTCATCCACACCCAGAAGCGCGACCCGTACACGGGCTCGCAGGAGGCGGACAACGTCTGGGACTTCTGGGGGCTCAGCCCGGAGAGCACGCACCAGGTGACCTGGCTGTTCGGCGACCGCGGCATCCCCGCCTCGTACCGCCACATGAACGGCTACGGCTCGCACACGTTCCAGTGGAACAACGAGGCCGGCGAGGTCTTCTGGGTCAAGTACCACTTCAAGACCGACCAGGGCATCGAGAACCTGACGGCGGCCGAGGCCGCGAAGCTCGCCGGTGAGGACCCCGACTCCCACCAGCGCGACCTGCGCGAGGCCATCGAGCGCGGCGAGTTCCCGTCCTGGACCGTGCAGGTGCAGATCATGCCGGCGGCCGACGCGGCGAACTACCGCTTCAACCCGTTCGACCTCACCAAGGTGTGGCCGCACGAGGACTACCCGCCGATCGAGATCGGCAAGCTGGAGCTCAACCGCAACCCGGAGAACATCTTCGCCGAGGTCGAGCAGGCCATCTTCAGCCCCGCGCACTTCGTGCCGGGCATCGGTCCTTCCCCCGACAAGATGCTCCAGGGCCGTCTCTTCGCGTACGGCGACGCGCACCGCTACCGCGTCGGCATCAACGCCGACCACCTGCCGGTGAACCGCCCGCACGCCACCGAGGCGCGCACCAACTCGCGCGACGGTTTTCTGTACGACGGCCGCCACAAGGGTGCGAAGAACTACGAGCCGAACTCCTTCGGCGGCCCGTTCCAGACGGACCGGCCGCTGTGGGTGTCCAGCGCCGTCACCGGCGGGACCGGCGACCACGCCGCTCCCTCGCACTCCGAGGACAGCGACTTCGTGCAGGCGGGCAACCTCTACCGGCTGATGTCCGAGGACGAGAAGGCGCGGCTGATCGAGAACCTCGCGGGCAACATCGCGGGCGTCTCGCGCGACGACATCGCCGAGCGCGCGATCAGCAACTTCCGCCAGGCGGACGGTGACTTCGGCAAGCGGCTCGAGGCCGCGGTCCAGGCCCTTCGTGGCTGACACCGCTTGTCGTAGGTGAGAGACGGGCCTGATCCTTCGGGATCAGGCCCGTTCGCCGTGTTCGGCCCGTGAGGGTCGCTGTTCAGCCCGTGAGGGTCGGTGTACGCCTGTGGTTCGGCGCCCAGCAGCGGATGATGTCGCGGACGGAGACGATGCCGATCGGTTCGTTGCCGTCCATGACGATCAGGTGCCGGAAGCCGCCGTGCGACATGGCGTCCGCGGCCTCCTCCAGGGTCCACGCCGGGGTGGCGAAGACGACGTCGGTCGTGGTGTGGGTGCCCGCGGTCTCGGCGTCGGGGTTCTGCCCCGCGCCCAGCGAGTTGAGGACGTCGCGCTCGGTCAGGATTCCCAGGCCGCAGGTGTCGGGGTCGAGGACGACAGCGGCGCCGACGCTGCGCTTCGACATCAGATGGGCCGCTTGGCGCAGGGTGTGGGCGGGGCCGATGGTCAGAACCATCGTGCTCATGGCGTCGCGGACGAGCATGGGCTTGAGCCACCTCCTGAGTGAATCGCTACGAGAAGCGATTCACAAGTTCACAAGTGGGGGGACTCTCAGAGTCGCAGCCATGCGGGTCGTCAACAAGGGGGCGCGCGCTGCCGGTTCAGGGCGTACACCCGCGTGGCGTACGCCGTCAGTAGCGCTGGTTGAGGTATCCGAGCAGCTCGTCGTGGAGCAGGCCGTTGGACGCGGCCGCGTTGCCGCTGTGCGGGCCCGGAGTGCCGTCGAGGCCGGTGAAGGTGCCGCCCGCCTCGGAGACGACGATCGCGGTCGCCGCCATGTCCCAGAGCGAGAGCTCCGGCTCCGCGCAGATGTCGACCGAGCCCTCGGCGACCATCATGTACGGCCAGAAGTCGCCGTAGCCGCGGGTGCGCCAGACCGCGCGCGTGAGGTCCATGAACCCGTCGAGGCGGCCCTGCTCCTCCCAGCCCGTGAGGGACGAGTACGCGAAGGACGCGTCCCGCATCCGCGAGACCTTGGAGACCTTGAGCCGCGAAGCGGAGGTCAGGCTGCGCCCGGTGTACGCGCCGCCGCCCTTCGCCGCCCACCAGCGCCGGCCGAGCGCGGGCGCCGAGACGACACCCACCACCGGCTGGTAGCCACCCTCGCCGGCCTCCATCAGGGAGATCAGCGTGGCCCAGACCGGGACGCCGCGTACGTAGTTCTTGGTGCCGTCGATCGGGTCGATCACCCAGCGGCGCGGGCCCGTGCCCTCGATGCCGTACTCCTCGCCGAGGATCGCGTCGCGCGGCCGGGCGCGCTGCAGCGAGGAGCGGATCAGCTCCTCGGCCGCTTTGTCGGCCTCGCTCACCGGCGTCATGTCCGGCTTGGTCTCGACCTTCAGGTCGAGAGCCTTGAACCGGTCCATCGTCGCGGCGTCGGCGGCGTCCGCGAGGACGTGGGCAAGACGCAGATCATCGTGGTAGTCGGGCATGGGTGAACAGTATCGATCTCGTTCTGCCTGAGCCACAGCGCCGTATGTCCGGGCCATTCCGGGACATGACGCATACCGTGCGGGGTCGCGCCGGAGCTATTGACAGTGCTCCCGAGCGCGTCAACTCTGGCCGCAGAGCCGCTCGGCCCATGGAGGCGACGATGCCTGCAGCTCGGGAATCCTTACTGGACGCGGCCTATACGGCGCTCGCCCGCCGCCCGTGGCCAGGGGTGCGCATGGTGGACGTCGCGGCGGTCGCCGGGGTCTCCCGGCAGACCCTCTACAACGAGTTCGGCAGCAAGGACGGCCTCGCACGCGCCCTGCTCCGGCGCGAGACCGACCAGTATCTGCACGGAGTGGAGCGCGCGCTCGCCATGGAGGGCGGCCCCGTGGACCGGCTGGCCGCCGTGACCTCCTGGACGATCAGTGCCGCGCGCGGGAACGCCCTGGTGCGGGCCATGCTCACCGGCTGCTGGGGCGAACGGCTGCCCGCGCCGAGCCGCCCCGGAATCTCCTCGTCGCCCGTGCCGGCCCAGCGGCGCGCGGACGCGGGAGTGCCGACGCCCGCCGAACTCCTCGGTCTCGTAAGGGACAAGTCGGTGCACGCGCTGCACGGCAGGGCTCGCCCGAGGGAACCCCAAAAAGACGACGCGCTGGCCATGGCCTGCGAGAGCGCCGTGCGGATGGCGCTGTCGTACGTCATCGCGCCCTCGCCGAAGGGCGAGGACCCGGTGGAGCTGGTGCGCGGGGTCCTCGGATTGTGGAGCAATCCGTGACCGGCGTCCGGTGTCAGTGCGCGGAGCCCGAGAGCTGGAGGCCGATGACGCCGACGATGACCAGCGAGATGGAGACAAGCTTGAGGGTGGAGACCACGTCGCCGAGGAAGATCATTCCGTAGATCGCGGTGCCCGCGGCGCCGATGCCCGTCCAGACCGCGTACGCCGGACCCACGTCGAGCTTGCGCAGGGCGAGGGTGAGCAGGCCGAAGCTGCCGAGTGCGAAGGCGGCGAAGTTGATCGTGGGCCAGAGCCGGGTGAAGCCGTGCGAGAGCTTCAGGCAGACCGCGAAACCGGTCTCCAGGAACCCCGCGACGATGACCAGCAGCCACGCCATGTATCTGCCTCCCGCACCTGTACGTTCCGTGACTGCTTCGCCTGGCTTGGATCAGTCTTGGTGCGATTATGCACTTGCCGCTGGGCGCGGGGCGCAAACAACGGTGAGGTCAGTCGCCGTCGCGTCGCTCCCGCGTTGCGAGCAGCCTGCGCAGTGAGTAAAGACGCGCGGGATCCGCGTGTCCGTCCGCCACCCACTGGTCCAGGGCGCAGTCCGGCTCGTCGTGGCTGCACGCGCGCGGGCAGCCCTCCGTGCCCGCCTCCAGGTCGGGGAAGGCGTGGATGACGCGGGACGGGTCGACGTGGTGGAGGCCGAAGGACCGTACGCCCGGAGTGTCGATCACCCAGCTTTCGGAGCCCTCGAGGGGGAGCGCGAGGGCGGACGTGGTGGTGTGCCTGCCGCGGCCCGTGACGGCGTTGACGTGCCCCGTCGTGCGTCGGCGGCCCTCCGGGACCAGCGCGTTCACCAGCGTCGTCTTGCCCACTCCGGAGTGGCCGACGAACGCGGTGATCTTCCCGTCGAGCAGCTCGTGCACCCGGGCCAGCTCCGCGCCGTCGGTGAACTCCTCGCGGCTGGTGACGACATAGGGCACGTCGAGCGTGGAGTACGTCTCCAGGATCTTGTCGGCGGACGCCAGGTCGGACTTGGTCAGCACGAGGATCGGCTCGAGACCGCCGTCGTACGCCGCCACGATGCACCGGTCGATCAGGCGCGGGCGCGGCTCCGGGTCGGCGAGCGCGGTGACGATGGCCAGCTGGTCGGCGTTGGCGACGACCACCCGCTCGTAGGGGTCGTCGTCGTCCGCCGTGCGCCGGAGCACCGACGTACGCGCCTCGATGCGCACGATGCGCGCGAGGGTGTCCTTCTTGCCGGACAGATCCCCGACGACCGCGACCCGGTCGCCCACCACGGCGGCCTTGCGCCCCAGTTCACGGGCCTTCATCGCCATCACGATCCGGTCGTCGACCAGGACGGTCAGACGCCCCCGGTCGACGGTGAGGACCATGCCCTCGGCCGCGTCCTCGTGCTTGGGCCTGATGTGGGTGCGGGGGCGGTTGCCCTTGCGGTTGGGGCGGACGCGGATGTCGTCCTCGTCGGGGTTCTTTCCGTAGCGGCGCATGTCTGGATCAGCCCGTCAGTTCCCGAGCATTCCGGTCCAGAGGTCGGGGAAGTCGGGCAGCGTCTTCGCCGTCGTCGCGACATTCTCGATCTGTACGCCCTCCACCGCGAGGCCGATGATGGCGCCGGCGGTGGCCATGCGGTGGTCGTCGTACGTATGGAAGATCCCGCCGTGCAGGCGGCGCGGGCGGATGCGCAGGCCGTCGGCGGTCTCGGTGACGTCACCGCCCAGTTCGTTGATCTCCTTGGTGAGCGCGGCCAGGCGGTCCGTCTCGTGGAGGCGCAGGTGGGCGACGCCGCGCAGGGTCGAGGGGGAGTCGGCAAGGGCCGCGACGGCCGCGATGCCGGGGGTGAGCTCGCCGACCTCGCTCAGGTCCACGTCGATGCCGTGGATCGAGCCGGAGCCGGTGAACACCAGGCCCTGCTCGGTCAGTTCGCAGGAGCCGCCCATCTCCGTGAAGATCCGGCGCAGCGCGTCGCCGGGCTGCGTGGTGTGCGCGGGCCAGTCGGGGATCGTGACCGTGCCGCCGGTGACCAGGGCCGCGGCCAGGAACGGCTGGGCGTTGGAGAGGTCCGGCTCGACGGTCAGGTCGCGGCCGAGCAGCGCGCCGGGGGTGACCCGCCACACGTTCGGCTCGCCGCCCGACTCCGGGGTGTCGACCTGCGCGCCGACCGCGCGGAGCATGTCGACGGTCATCCGGATGTGCGGCATGGAGGGCAGCGCGGAGCCGGTGTGCCGGACCTCGACGCCCTGGTTGAAGCGCGGGCCCGAGAGCAGCAGGGCGCTCACGAACTGGGAGGAGGACGAGGCGTCGATCTCGACCGGGCCGCCGTCCAGGGCGCCGCCGCCGTGCACGGTCAGCGGGAGCGCGCCGCGACTGTCGTCGTCGATACGGGCGCCGAGGGCGCGCAGGGCGTCGATCACGCCGTTCAGCGGCCGTTCGTAGGAACGGGGGTCGCCGTCGAAGCGGATCGGGCCGTCGGCCAGGGCCGCGACCGGGGGCAGGAAGCGCATGACCGTGCCCGCGTTGCCGACGTCGACCGTGGCCGGGCCGTGCAGGCCGGAGGGGATCACCCGCCAGGCCTCGCCGGAGCCGTCGGGCCCCACGCCTTCCTCGATGCCGACGCCCATGGCGCGCAGGGCGCCCGCCATCAGGAGCGTGTCGCGCGAACGCAGGGGGCGGCGCAGCCAGCCGGGCTCGGCGGCCAGGGCGGCGAGGACGAGGGCGCGGTTCGTGACCGATTTGGACCCGGGCACATGGACCGTCGCGGCGACGGCTCCGCTCGCGTGCGGGGCTGGCCAGAGGGTGCTGTGCGCTGGGTTCACGGTCATGCCCCCCACTTTAGTGGCAGTTAACTGGGGGGCGTCGTCGCTGCTCAGAGGCCGAGCAGCCAGCGCCCTCCGCCTATCAGTGAGCACAGTGAGACGGCATGGAAGAGGAAGAGCCACATCCCCGCCGGGACGTGCGTGAGCCGCGACAGCTGGTCCGCGTCCGAGTCGCCCGCGCCCCCGCGCCTGCGCTTGGACTGCAGCTCGAACGCGGGACGCACACCGCCGAGGAGCAGGAACCACACCACCACGTACGCGAACGCCGCCTGCACCTGCGAGCTGGTCAGCCAGGAGACGAGCAGGAACGTGCCGCCGGTGATGACCATGGTGAGGGCGCCGTACGCGTTGCGGATCATCACCAGCATCACGAGGAGCAGCGCCGTGGCGATCCACAGGAAGGCCGTGATGCGGTCCGCGGCGAGGAGCGCGGCGCCGCCGAGGCCGAGCAGCGGCGGCGCGGTGTAGCCCGCGGCTGCGGTGAGGATCATGCCGATGCCGGTGGGCTTGCCGCGGCTGACGGTGAGGCCGCTGGTGTCGGAGTGCAGCCGGATGCCGTCGAGGCGGCGCCCGGTCAGCAGGGCGATCAGGCCGTGGCCGCCCTCGTGAGCGATGGTGATCGCGTTGCGGGCGACCCGCCAGACGCCGTGCGGGAGGACGACGGCGAGGGCGACGACGCCGGTGACGATCACCAGCCACTCGTCGGGCGCGGCCTGCGTACCGAAGACCCGGTCCCAGAGGTCGGCCAGGCTGGCGTTCGCGGTGCTCTGCATTGCTCGGACCGGCTCCTTCTGCTGTACGGGGTCTGGCAGTCTGGCACGTATGTGCGGACGGTATGCATCGAGTCGTAGGCCCGAGGATCTCGCAGGAGTCTTTGAGATCGAGAAGTGGGAGCCCGAGGAGGCGCTCGCCCCCGATTTCAACGTGGCCCCCACCAAAGAGGTCTACGCGGTCCTGGACCGTCCACTGAAAGACGCCGACGACCGTCGCCCGGTTCGCCAGCTGCGCACCCTCAAGTGGGGCCTCGTCCCGTCCTGGGCCAAGACGCCCGAGGGCGGCGCCCGGATGATCAACGCGCGTGCCGAGACCGTGTACGAGAAGCCCTCCTACCGCCGGGCCTTCGCCGCCCGCCGCTGCGTCATTCCGGCGGACGGCTACTACGAGTGGGTCACCGCCGCCGATGAGCGGGAGCTGGAGGTCGAGGGCAAGAAGAAGCGGCCGCGCAAGCAGCCGTACTTCGTGACGCCGGCCGACGGCTCGGTCTTCGCCATGGCGGGGCTCTACGAATTCTGGCGCGACAGGACGCTGCCCGACGAGCACCCCCTGGCCTGGTGGGTGACCTGCACGGTGATCACCACGGAGGCGGAGGCCTCGCCCCTGGCGGTCGCGCCGAAGGAGGGGCCGCGCTCGCTGGCCGACATCCACCCCCGGATGCCGCTGATGCTGACGCCGGACCGCTGGGACGCCTGGCTCGACCCGTCCCGCACGGACGTCGACGACCTGCGTCCGCTCCTGGAGCCGCCGCCGCACGGCCTGATGCGGGCCTACCCGGTGTCGACGGCGGTCAGCAACGTACGCAACAACGGCCCGGAGCTGCTGAAGGAGCTGGAGGGGCCCGAAGAAGGCACACTCTTCTGATGTGACCAAGAGTGTGACCAAGAGTGTGACCAAGAGTGTGACCAAAGGTGTGACCAAGAGTGAGATCGCATCGACGGACGCCGGTGAGGCGCGCATCACCTGGCACCCCGCGCCCAAGAGCAAGGCCCGCCTGGTGCTGGCCCTCAGCCACGGCGCGGGCGGCGGCATCGAGGCGCGCGACCTCCGGGCCATCGCCGCCGCCCTGCCCGCACACGGCGTGAGTGTCGCCCTCGTCGAGCAGCCCTGGCGCGTCGCGGGCAAGAAGGTGGCGCCCGCGCCGAAGACGCTGGACGTGGGATGGCGGGGCCTGTGGCCCGCGCTCGCCAAGCCCGGCCTCCCGGTGATCGCGGGCGGCCGCAGCGCGGGGGCCCGCGTCGCCTGCCGCACCGCCACCGAACTGGGCGCCGTCGCCGTGCTCGCCCTCAGCTTCCCCCTGCACCCGCCGGGCAAGCCGGAGAAGTCACGGGCCGACGAACTGCTGGGGGCCGGTGTGCCCACGCTCGTCGTCCAGGGCGGCAACGACCCCTTCGGGAAGCCCGCCGAGTTCCCCGAGGGAACGTACGAACTGATGGAAGTGCCCTTCGGCGATCACGGATTCGCGATCCCCAAGCGCGCCCCGATCGACGAGGCCGAGGCCATGACGATCCTCACGGATGGCGTCACACGGTGGGCGGGAATGTTGGGTGCGTGACCTCTGTTGTGCGGAACAGACGTTAAACGCTGTTCGTACGAGAGGAAGTCCGCCGCATGGGTTCGACCATCTGCCCGCCCGTCTCCCGCCACCGCCCTTCTGCGGACGGGCAGAGCCCGGCATCTTCTTTTTCCCGCACCAGTGCCTCTGACCTGGAGTGGACGGTGCTGAGCGCGCCCAAGACCGCTCCTATTCGAGCGGCGGCGGGACCGGATCGTCGTCTATCCTCCGATTCGAGTGGGGCTGCTTTCGGTCTCACCACGTCTTCGGAGGAGGTGGGTCCGGTCACTGGGACCGACGCAGGTGCCGAGCACGGCCAGGCGGAGCGACCCGAGGGAAACGCTGAGACGCCCGCGGAGCGCACGGCCCGCTTCGAGCGGGACGCCCTTGGCTTCCTCGACCAGATGTACTCGGCGGCGCTGCGCATGACGCGCAACCCGGCGGACGCCGAGGATCTGGTGCAGGAGACCTACGCGAAGGCGTACGCGTCGTTCCACCAGTTCCGTGAGGGCACCAACCTCAAGGCCTGGCTGTACCGCATCCTCACCAACACGTTCATCAACTCGTACCGCAAGAAGCAGCGCGAGCCCCAGCGCAGCGCCGCCGAGGAGATCGAGGACTGGCAGCTCGCACGCGCCGAGTCGCACATGTCCACCGGTCTGCGCTCGGCCGAGTCGCAGGCGCTGGACCACCTGCCGGACTCGGACGTGAAGTCCGCCCTGCAGGCGATCCCCGAGGAATTCCGCATCGCCGTCTATCTGGCCGACGTAGAGGGCTTTGCGTACAAGGAGATCGCGGACATTATGGGGACACCCATCGGTACGGTGATGTCCCGGTTGCACCGCGGCCGTCGCCAACTGCGCGGCATGCTCGAGGACTACGCCCGCGACCGCGGCCTCGTCCCCGCCGGCGCCGCGTCAGAGTCGTCGAACGAAGCGAAAGGCTCAGGCTCATGAGCTGCGGAGAGCCGCACGAGACGGATTGCAGTGAAGTCCTGGACCATTTGTACGAGTTCCTGGACCGGGAGATGCCGGACAGCGACTGCACCAAGTTCGAGACGCACTTCGAGGAGTGCTCTCCGTGCCTGGAGAAGTACGGCCTCGAACAGGCCGTCAAGAAGCTGGTGAAGCGCTGCTGCGGTCACGACGACGTGCCCGTCGACCTGCGGGCCAAGGTCATGGGGCGGATCGATCTGATCCGCTCGGGCGAGGCCGTGCCGGAGCACGATGTGACGGAAGCCTGAACTTCCCGTAGTTGAGCGTTGGCAGGCCGTGACGGAAACGCGTCACGGCCTGCCTTCTTTCTGTCCACTGTCACTCGTACGTGCCAATTTCCGCACGCGGGGCTCGGAGTGGGGGGTAGCCGTTCTACTCTCCGGATCCTCGGAACGTGGCCATGTCGGTCATGGAGGATCACGGGGGAGGAGACAGTGCCATGCGGTCCATCGCTCCGTGGGCCCGCGCCTACATCCTGTGCGTCGCCCTGGGCGCCGCGGCCTGTGTCGCGCCCGCGCTGAGCGCGCGCACGCCGTGGGCCGCCGGGGCGCTGCTCGCCGCGCTCTACGCCGGATGTGAGCAGGTCACGCGGTGCCGGGTCATCGGCCGCCGCGCGCCGAACGGCCTCGGCACGTTCTTCCCGGTACTGCTCGCCGCCGTGTTCCTGCTGCCGCCCGCCGCCGCGGCGCTCGTCGCGCTGCCGGGAGCGCTCCTCGCCCGCGTGGAGCGACGCCCCCGGTGGGTGCGCAGGGTCTGGCGCGCCGCCCAACTCGCCCTGGCCGCCTGGGCGTCGGCCCTGGTGTACGGGGCGTGCGGTGGTCCCGCCGCGGTGGTCGCGGCCGATTTTCCGTACGCGCTCGCGCCCGCGGGAGCCGCCGTCCTCGCCTTCTCCGTCGTACTGACCGTCCTGGACGGCGGCATTCTCGCCACCGCGGAACGGGTGCCGGTGCGGACCGCGTGGCGGGGGCTCTTCCTGCGGTCGTTCGCGCCGGTCGCGGTGCACGGGCTCGCCGGTCTGATGATGGCGGTGCTGTGGCGCAGCCCCTACGGGCCGCTCGCCGCGCTGCTCGTGCTGCTTCCGATGGGCGTCTCCTGCTGGGTGTTCGCGCAGTACCACCGCGAGCGGGCCGCCCACCAGGCCACGATCCGGGCGCTCGTGCAGGCCGTCGACATCAAGGACCGGTACACACGCGGGCACAGCGAGCGGGTGGGCCGCGCCTCGGTGATGATCGCCCGCGAGCTGGGCATGGCGGACGAGCGGGTGGAGAGCCTGCGGTTCGCCGGGATCCTGCACGACGTCGGCAAGCTCGGCGTACCGACGCGGCTGCTGCGGAAGGACGGGCCGCTGACGCCCCAGGAGCGGCGGGTCATCGAGCTGCATCCCGAGTACGGGCACGAGATGGTGCGCGGGATCGGGTTCCTCGGGGAGGCGCGGGCGGCGATCCTCCATCACCACGAGCGGATCGACGGGAGCGGGTATCCCTACGGGCTCGTGGGGCGGCAGATTCCCGAGTTCGCGCGGGTGGTGGCGGTTGCGGACGCCTTTGACGCCATGACGTCCACGCGGTCCTATCGGCGGGGGCGGCCGGTCGATGCCGCTGTGGCCGAGCTGTCCCGGTGCGCGGGGGCGCAGTTCGATCCGGCGATGGTTTCCGCGTTGCGGCGGGCGCTGGAGCGGTACGGGTGGAATCCGGAGGTGACTGCCGATGTCGCGGGGGGTGTGCCGTCGCCCCGGCGGGAGGCTTCCGAGATTCCCGCTGCACCGGGTTCGGCAGCACGGTGAGCGCCTCTTTGTCGTTCGGCCGTGCGGAACGCCTGCCCACAACGGTGGCGGTGCTGGTCTACGGCTCTGCCGGGCTGCTCACCCTGCTCGCTCTCGGCTGGACCCTCTGGCACGGCGTCGCCGAAGGGGGGATCGCGCTGGCCTTCGGGGGGCTTGTCGCTGTGGGGGAG
>NZ_SRIC01000023.1 GCF_004684775.1 Streptomyces sp. MZ04 | reverse complement strand
CAGACCTACACCGGGAAACGACAGCGACCTTCACCAACCGAACGACACCCCAGCAACACAGTGCCCAACCCCGCCACACCCACCACCAGTGAAACCCATGACGCACACCCAGAGCACATCACACGACACCCATCAGGCACGTTGACAGGCGTCTGTCGACATGTTGCGATGAGGCGCTGCTCAGCCCGGACCTCCGTCGCGTCGCATGCCGCTCGGGCACCGGGTCGACAGCCACTTGACCGGAGGCGGCGCCCCCCGAACCCAGAGCGAGGACCCATGCCGCAGCGCGCCGCGACCATCGTCGGCGGCGGGATCGGCGGCCTCGCGGCCGCCATCGCCCTGCACCGCCGGGGCTGGCACGTCGAAGTGCTGGAACGGGCCCCCGAGTTCACCGAGATCGGCGCCGGCATCTCCCTGTGGCCGAACGCGCTGCACGCGCTCGACGCGCTCGGTCTGGCCGACGCCGTCCGGGCACTGGGCGCCGTGGAAGCCGCAGGGGGCGTACGCGACCGCCGGGGCCGCTGGCTGTCCCGTACGGACAACACGGAGCTGGGGCGCCGCTTCGGCCATCCCCTGGTGGTGCTGCACCGCGCGGACCTGTTGCGGGCACTCACCGAGGCGCTGCCCGCCGACTGCCTGCGGGCGGGCAGCGAGGTGTCCGCGGTCCGCGACGACGGGCACGGCCCGGTCGTCGTGCACCGCGGGGGCGAGTCCCGGCCTGACCTCGTGATCGGGGCCGACGGACTGCGCAGCGCGGTACGCCGCGCCCTGCGGCCGGACGCGGCCGGACCCCGATACGCCGGTTACACGGCCTGGCGCATGGTCACCGATCCCCTCGCCTACCCGCCCTCCGAGGGCGCGGCGACCTGGGGCCGGGGGGAGCGCCTCGGGTACACGGGGCTGCCGGGCGGCCGGATGTACTGCTTCGCGACCGCGTCACTGCCGCCGGGAGCGGCAGCCGGTCCGTCCGAGTACGCCGAACTGCTGCGCCGGTTCGGATCCTGGCCGGACCCGATCCCCACCCTGCTGGCCGCCATCCCCGAGGAGGCCGTGCTCCGGCACGACCTGTACGACCTGCCGCCGCTGCCAACCTTCGTCCGCGGCCGGGTCGCGCTGCTGGGCGACGCCGCCCATGCCATGACGCCGAATCTGGGCCAGGGCGCGTGCCAGGCGCTGGAGGACGCGGTTACGCTCGCCCACTGTCTCGACGCCACCCTGGACGTGCCCGCCGCGCTGCGCTCGTACGACCTGCTGCGCCGCCCGAGGACCCAGGCCGTCGCGCGCCGCTCCGCCCGGCTCGGCGCCGTCGGCCAGCTGTCGTGGCCGCCCGCGGTGCTGCTGCGCGACACGGCCGCGCGGCTGACACCGATGCGGGCGACGTTGCGTTCTATGACACCGGTGCTCGGCTGGCGGGCGCCCGGTGAGCCGGTGACCCCGACAGAAAACGAGAGCCACTGATGCCGGACTGGACGTATCACCCCCTGCGCGGCGCGGCCGCCGCTGTCCTCGGCGTACGCCGTTCGCAGCGCACCGCACTGCGGCTGCTGGCCGCGATCGGCTCCCGTCCCACCGGCGCCCGGCTGATCGCCCGGGGTTTCGGTCACCGTCATCCGCCGGCGCGGCTCGCCGGTGAGATCGCCGGCGTGCCCGTGGCCGTCCGGCTCGGCATATCCGTCCCGCCCTCGCTCGCCCATGAGGCGATACGTGCCATGGCCCCGCTGGGGGCCGGTGTGGTCGAGGTGGCGCCGGTCTCGGCGGCCGACGTCGAGACCGTACGCGAGGCGGCTGCCGGCCGTTCGATCCCGGTGGTCGTGCGGGCCTGCGACCCGGAGGCCGAGGACGCCCTCAAATCCCACGTCGACGGGTTCACCATCGATGACGACCCGCACGTGGCGCATGTCACCGACCCGTCGGTCACCGCAGCGGCCACCGTGCTGGAGGAGCCCCAGACCGTCGTACTCGCCCGGCCCAGCGTGCTCGTCGCGGCCGGACCCGGATGGTTCGCCCGGGTCGTCGAGGCGGCCACGCCCACCGCGCCCGCTCCAGCGCTCCGGGACGTCGGCCGCGATCCGCGCCGCTGGCCCGCCTGGTGGTGGGCGCTGCTCGTCGGGCTCGGTATGACGGGCGCCGGACTCGGTGCCGCGGCGATCACGCTCGGGCCGGTGCTGCTCTGGTACGACCGCGACTACCTCGGCATGACGATGCACGAGCTGCATGCCGCCAACCACCACCTCGTGCACTTCCTCCAGCACGACCGGATCACCATGGCCGGCACGATGGTGTCCATCGGCGCCCTCTACACCGGCCTTGCGGTGGGCGGGATCAGACGCGGCTGGCCCTGGGCCCGCGAGGCGTTTCTGCTGTCGGGGGCGATCGGCTTCCCCACCTTGTTCTACTTCCTGGCGACCGGCTTCGTGGAACCCCTGCACACGGCCACCGCGATCGTGCTGTTCCCGATGTTCGTGGCCGGAGTCCGGCGCGCCCAGCACGCTCCGCGGTGGCGGCTGGCGCCCGAGGGGCCGGAGCCGGAGCGGCGGCGGGCGCTGGTCGGCCAGCTGCTGCTGATTGTCACGGGAGCAGGGCTGTTCGTCGGCGGAGCGGTGATCTCGGTGGTTGGTCTGACGGGTGTCTTCGTGCCGACCGACCTGGCCTTCCTGGGCACCGGTACGCAGACGCTGGAAGCGGTCAGTCCCCGGCTCGTGCCCTTCGTCGCCCACGACCGTGCGGGGTTCGGCGGCGCCCTGATGTCGGCCGCGGTGGCGATCACTCTCCTCAGCGCATGGGGCTGGCGGCGGGGCGAGACCTGGGTCTTCTGGACCCTGGCCACGGCGGCGGCCGCCGGCTTCCTGCCGGCTGTCGTGGTGCACGGCGCGATCCACTACACCGACTTCATTCACCTTGCGCCGGTCTACTTCGGCATCGCCATGACCGGGACCGGTCTGCTGCTCGCGCGTCCGTACCTCTGCGCCAAGGCGCCGGCGAGGCCGAAGGACTGACGGGCCGCCCCGGCGAGCGCTTGACCATGAGCGCATGGACGACTCGGACGCCCCCATCCACCGGACGGGCAACTGTACGTGGTTGGCCTTCTGGGCCACGGCGAAGGGTCCGATCGTCGGCGAGAGCGAGCGGGCGGCGTCGTACATCCGCCGCGAAGTCGTCCAGACGGCACCGGGCTTCATCCAACTCCCCAGGTGTCACAAACCGGTCTACGACACACCCGAGCAAACGGACACGGTCGCCTGCCTGCTTGCCGGCAGCACCACCTCCACCGCCGCCGCCGTAAAACGGCTGACCGGCACCACCGTCAGTAACCACAACGTGTCCACCCTGCTGGCCGACCTCACCCGCCGCGACGACTGCACCGACGCCCTGCACACGCTGATCCTGCTGGCCGACCATCTCGACGCACACGGTGCCCCGCTCGACTACGCGCGCCGCCGCGCCCTGTTCACCCCCCGCTCCCACTGGACCCACGGGCCTGGGACGATCCCCAGCGCCGCGCGAACACGTTCCCCGGAACGTCATCAGGCAGCAGACTCACCTTCACGGCCTTCGTCCAGATCGGTGCACCTTGGTCGGAGCACATGATCAGACGAAGGCCGCCTCAGCATCCGACGAACTCCCCGGTGGGCGGCCTAGTTCGAGGGCCATTTCGACGCCAGAGGTTAAAAGACAAGCTTAGTGACCTCGCCGGCGGCAACGGCGTCGCGCGCACCACCGTGGACCGATGGCTGAAGGAGATGATCAACCTGCTGGCCGCCCGCGCCCCCAGACTGGAGCGGGTGCTGGCAAAGCTCGCCCGCGAGGGTGGCAGCGTCGTCCTCCTCGACGGGTCGCTGATACCCACCCAGCGCCGCAGCGGCCTGCCCATCAGGCGCCGCTGGTCGGCCAAGCACAAACGCCGCGGGCTGCTGGCCATCGCCCTGACCGACGTGCGTGGGCGGCTGTTGTGGACCTCCACCGCCCGTCCGGCCCGCGGCTCGGAGATAACCGCCTGCCGCCACGACGACCTGGTCGGCCAGCTCCGCGCAGCCGACCTCGCCGCGATCGCCGACCTCGGCTTCATCGGCCTCGCCGACGGCGGCCCGGCCGCCGACCCGGCGGTCATCACCGGCTATAGGAATCCCAAGGGCAAGAAGCTTCCGTCCGCGAAGAAGCTGGTCAACCAGCTGATCGCCGCCGAACGCGCAGTGTGCGAGCACGCCTTCGCCCACCTGAAGAACTGGCGCGTGCTGACCAAGCTCCGCCTCGACGTGAAGTGGGCAACCCGACTCGTACGCGCGCTAATGATCCTCAACCGGCACGAGCACGACATCCCCCCACACACACCACCCCTGCGACCTGCATGTTCAGGATGAACACGGCTCAGTTGTTTCGGGCACGACCGAAACAACTGCCCTCCGGTCCAGTCCGGTTCCACCATCAGGAGTCACGTACATCCCGAGGCGAGAGGTGAGCCAGAACATGACTTTGAGCAGGCGCTGGGCAAAACTGGCAGTGGCAGTGGCAGTGGTGGTGGCTGCCCCTCTGGGAGCTCTTGGCACCGCATCACCAGCCACCGCGGAGGCCGCCTCCTCGGTGGTGCGGAATGACGGCGCCAAGGCATCCGACAACGTTGATGGGTGCGATCTCGCCCACGTGCCCGGATGGCCCATCGGCTACGGCGAGACCGACGCGCGCTCCTACAAGGGGCGCGATCTAACCCTCTACACCGAAAAATGGCCTGACACCTACGCTTATGCCTCGATCACAGGTGATGTGGCCAGGTACGACAAGGTGTATGTGCAGCGGAGCTTGGGCGACTTCAACATGCACTCCAAGCCCAGGCATCCTTCAGACGATTACGTGCGGGCTGTGGGCGGGGGTGTCATGACCTGCCGCTTTACCGCGACCTGGGCGGATGCGGCCGCCAACTTTGCGATGACCGGCTCGGTACGGCTTCAGACAGGTGAGGACAACCGCAGCCATGCAGTACGGGCATGCGTGAAGCCCACGGGTGCGAAGTTCAAGTGCACTCGCTGGTTCATCGACCACTACTGACCCGCCGCACAGCTGATGGCCGGTGAGGGGACAAGTCTCCCTTGCCGGCCATTGCGATCGGACCTTTCCACATCAAGGGTCGCTGTGATGCTCATTCCGCTGCACTTTGTTCATCGAACCAAGTGCACGCACACGGCGACGATGTGCGCGCTGTTCAGCGTACGCCGTGTGCATCCGCCGAAAGCCCATACTCCGAACAGCGCGCTGTACGTCGTACCGCGGCGCGTACCTATTGCGGCGTCTGCTTCCGTCTCTGGCTATCTCGCCGGTCACGAGGTCGCGGAGCCATCTGTAGCCATCGCTATCCGTGAAAGCCACCGCCACGGGATAGTCGCCTTGCTCAAGCTGCCCTTCCGCCAGCTCGAATTCCACCGCTCCCCCGGCATCAGCTGTCCTGGGGTCAGGACGTGGGATACCAGGTCGAACTTCTCCCGACGCCGAACTCCGCCAACAGCAATCAACACGCTCGGATATCTCACGGGGCGCTCAGCGGTGTTCAACACATCTACGCGGCCTGGCTGGTAACGAGATCTGAACTGGACTTCTTCAACGTGGGTGACGACCTTCCGCGCATCCGCCTGCTCATCCTTGCGTCGGTCGCGCATCAAGATCGTGAAGCCCATGAGTAGAGATCCACTGGTACCGATAGCACTCACCCATGCCGGAGCAGTCCCCCACCAGTCGCTCATGCTGGGAGTGTGTAACAACCTCGTGTTGCGCAAACGGCTCTTGAGCTTCTCCAGAGCTACAACGGCCTGAGCCCCGGCATGGGGAACGTCGCGGATGACTCCTTCGCGGTGAAGCACGGCATCATCCCGACCCGGTCCCAGGACTGATCCGCAGGGGCTTTCCAACTCAACGTAGGGACACGCCCTAGCCCTCGATCAGGGTCCCTGGTGGGACCTCCGTGTCCTTCGCCTTGTCGCCCGGCTGCAGTTGGCGGTCGTATCGGCCTTGACGCCAGACCAGTTTCTTGAACTGCTCCGGGGTGAGCACGCCCTGCCAGGGGGTGCCGCCCGGGCAGAACACGCCCTCGCAGCCGTAGCAGTAGTGCGCTGGCAGCCAGAACTCGTTGGCCAGTGTCTCGCCGGACGTCTCGGCGTCCTTCTCCCGGCCGTCGTGGCGCACCACCGCGAAGGTGACGGCGAGGATGAGCAGCCCGAGGACCACACCACCGACCGTGTACAGCTGGTTGTTCTCCTCGTCGCCCTGGTAGACGAGACCGCCGCCGATCACAAGGCTCAGGACGAGCCCCTCGACGAAGTGGATGCAGCCGTCGCCGCTCTTCTCCGGGCCCTTCGCCAGTCGGGTGCCGAGGCTCTTGGTCAGGGCGCCCTTGCCGGACTGCGCCTGTTCGACCGTCCGTACCTCGGCTCCGCCGCAGCGCGGGCATATCGGCGTCGGCGGTTGCGGCGTTCCGTCCTTTGTCATGGGCAGGACGCTATCCGGTGCGGGTGCCAGCGCTGACGGCGGAGTGCGGTGCTGCCGGGGCGTGCGTCTTTTCCCAGCACTCGCGGCGGCTTCTTGCCTGCCCCGGCGGCGTGCCGGCGGCACAAGGCCGAGTCCACGCTCACCATCGACCAGCCGATGCGGCCGTCCGCGTCCGCATCGCCCCGGACAGCGGCCAGGATCCTGTCCCAGGTGCCGTCCGCCGACCAGCGTCTGTGTGGAGTAGGCCGCCAGCGAGGTGCTCGTGGTGCGAGCCCTTTTTCGACGGCTTCTTCCCGAACGATGCGGGCTATGGGTTCTGAGTGACCAACTAGATCAACCCCTCTGAGTGGGTGACACCCACTCAGAGTCATCTAGCGGTAGCCGGGTCTGCTAGGGCCTGTCCGGCGAGGGGATGCCTTCACGTCTCGGCGCGGCGGAACCTACGGTTTGTGGGTTACCCAGAGCAGTTCCGCCGGCCAGCGGTGTGCCCAGTCGGGTGGGTGGGTTTCGTTGTAGCCGTTGGGTGTTCCCAGTTCGGGCCGCGGCTCGATGAGGTCGTCGATGATGAGACCCGCGCCGCGCAGGACCTTGACCCAGTCGCCGTAGGTGAGCTGATAGCTGGTCGCTCCGTCGTCTTCGGCGATGGTGTTCAGCCCGAAGTAGTCCTGCTGCAGCGTCGTGGTCACGCGGCTGGCGGCTTCGTCGTAGCAAGCTTCGAACCATGGGCTGGCGACGTTGAACACCAGGCGCCCGCCTCGGACCAAGACGCGTGCGGCTTGCGGGACGGCCAGGTGCGGGGGCGCCCAGCTGAGCCCACCGAAGTCGCAGAACACCAGGTCGAAGCTGTCGGCGGCGAAGGGGAGTTGTTCGGCGGCGCCTTGCACCAGCGGGTAGCGGGCCGCTCCCATCGCGCGGGCCGCTGCGGCGAGTTGGGCTTCGGACAGGTCGAGCCCGACCACGGTGGCGCCCTCGGCGGAGAGCGCCCTGGACCACTGGCCGGCGCCGCAGCCGAGTTCGAGGACGCGCTTGCCGGTGACATCACCCAGGGCGTGCAGGTGCGCGTCGGGGATGGAGTACATGCCCCACAGCCGGGGTGTGGCGCCGATTTGCGGGTCGTGCTCGTGCTGGTAGGCGCTGCTGATCTGGTTCCAGAGCCGCCGGTTGGCCGGGATGCTGTCCACGTGCCGACTCCAGCACTGCCTGCCGGGGACGGTCAACACGATTAGGGCACTGGCCGGCCCTCGCCTCGGTCCGGCTCGGCTCGGCTCGGCTCGGCTCGGCCCATGATCCGCCGGACAAACCGAGGATGGAAAGGAGGCTGGAACGACAACGCTTCCGCCTGCCTCACCTGAGGCAAGAGGGATTCAAGCGCGGGCGCGCGAGGCGAGACGCACGTCACTTTTGCTCCCTGTCACATCTTGCCGAGCTCTTCTCTCATAGGGCTGTAACCACCATGAAGGGCGCTGGTTTCGACCGCGCCCAGGTCACACAGGGAGGCAAACAAATGAGCTTGGCTCGACGTCGGATACGCGCGATCACGACCGTCGCGACTGGGGCTGTAGCCGTGGTTCTTGCGACCGCCCAGGTAGCAAGCGCCCAAGGCAACTGGTTCCTGATGCAAACCGACGACGACAACCCGGGCGGCCATGTCGTTTTCGAACCCGAGTACGACGGGGTCAAGCTTGCCGACAAACAGGACGACGGCTACGCCGTGCACATCACGGTATGGAAGAACAAGGGCAACGATTACCTGTACGACTTCTACAACGCGCGCGGTGAGGGCAAGTGGACGTATAGGAGCAACCGGAGTGGCCCGCGCTTCGACCTCCCTGAAAACACGTGCCTGAAGTTCCGTATCAGGCTGACCAAGGGGGTCACCAAGAACGTGGTGCCCGGGACCACCGACTTTGCGACGTGGCAGAACGCGAACGGCAACCACGAGCCGCAGTACTGCTGATCGAGAGTCCTGCGAGGCCTGACGTCGCTCTTTCGTGACGGGTCGCCGGATCTTCCGGCGGCCCGTTTCGGGTTGTCGGGTCTGTGATGGGCATGCCGGGCCCGGTGTGGCGTCGACGCAATCGGGCGGACGGTGACCGCACACGTCTGGCGCGCCTCTGGCAACAGCACGGCCAAAAGCCGGAGTCGGCGCCGTGACCAGCCGCCGCGGCGGCTGGTCACCGACGTCCCAACTCCCCGACACCTCCTACGACGGGCGATGCCGAGCATGGCGTGGTGAACGCCGTCGCCTTTGAGGCGGCAGTTGCAGAGGATCTTCCAGGTCTTCATCTGGGCGAAGGTGTGCTCGACGCGGGTGCGGACCTGGAACGAGCCGGAAACCTCGAACCCAATGGCCACCATGAGCGAACTCGTCGCCAGAGCAGCGTTGACAGCTGGGGTACACGCTGGGAAGCAGCGTACGAGGCTGGCAATTCTGGTTTGCCGCAGCTTCCGCGCCGCTCCCTGGTCACGCGCTCAGCCACGCGTCTGTGCATGAACCGGCCGGTTTGGGCTGTGATCACGCCATCCCCGGCGGGTCGCCCTCGTTGCCGATCAGACGTTCGATAGATCTTTCCCCAGACCAGGTGCCGGATTTACGACTCGGCACCACCTGAGTTGGGGGGGGCACAGCAATGACAAGACAGTGGCTTCGCACGTCCTGTGCAGGCGCGTTGGCATTTCTGGCCGCGGCGGCGATGCCGAGTGCGGCACCTGCCTGGGCGGATGAGGATGACGCGCCGGTAATGCGCGTGGAGTCCTATGTGCTGCCGTCAGGTGCGGCCAGGCCGTCGCTGGAGCAGCTGCAGTCGCCGGGCGGCATGGACCGTCTGCGGTCGCTGGCCCGGGCATTGGAGCCGCAGGCGCCGTTGGCCGCGGAGACGGTGGGCCCGGCCGCGTCCTATGCGCCGCTGAGCCGCCGCGCCTCAGCCACTGCTCCCCTTCCCTCGGCGCGGTCTGCGGCGGCCGCGGCTGCTCCGGCGGTGGCGTATCCCGAGCCGTCGAGGACGATGACGCTGGATGAGTCTCGCAAAGGCCTGGGCAGCGACAAAAAGTTCTACGTCAAGTCCCGCTTCGCGGTGTGCACCGGCGCCTCGTTCACCCAGACCTGGTTCCGCAACAACCGTCCGGCCGGCCTGAGCTGGTTCAACGTCCGCGTGGTCGGAACGGTCGCCAAGAACAGCCGGGAGATCAAGTACCAGTACCACTTCAGTGAGATGGGCAAGGACGGCACTCCCCCGACCTCCCGCCTCAAGGTCACCACGAAGGGAGCGATACCCCAAAGCTGGCCCTCGACAGTGCGCTACACCCAGGGCGGCAACATGCCCGGGACGAAGACCTTCGATCAGCTCAAGCAGCTCAAGACGTTCACCCACACGGTGAACGCGAAGCCGGGCCAGGGCAGCAGCGGCTCCAGCGACCTGGTCTTCTCCGTGTACGAGCCGACCATCGCCCTCACACCCCCGGCCGGCTACACCCTCGGCGGCGCCCAGGGCGGCAAGTTATTCATGCTCGCGCCCCGCTGGGACACGGCGAAGTACCTGGCCAACTCCACCGGAGGCGGAAATCCCGCCCGCAAGGGCGCGGCGACCTTCAGCTACGTGACAGCCCTGCCCTACAGCGCCAGGCAGGGGGCGCCGGAGCGGGAGGTGGCGCAGCACATCAAGACCGCGTTCACCAAGCCGGAAGACACCAAGCCCGTGATGGCGGCGAAGAAGGTTCCGGGGCAGGTGGCGAAGGAGCCGTTGCACCGGCTGGTGGCGGCCGGCCGCAAGGACAACAACCGTAAGGCGGCGGTCAAGCAGTGCAAGCGCTATTGGGGAGACAACTACTCCCAGGGCGGCGCCCGACAGTGCGACGAGTATCCCTTCGCGACCACGTATGAGGGTGCCGCGCAGCCCGACTACGACGCCGAGGCGAAGAAGTTCAACTTCTCCGCCAAGCCGGTCGGCAAGGACCCCAACCGTGACGCCGGGATCCTGCTGAACGGCTTCTACGGCAAGAACCGGATCATCGACGGACTCGATGACGGCTTCCTGGTGAAGATCACATCGTGAGGTGCCGGGGCGGTCACTGCGGTGACCGCCCCGCCCGCTCTAGGAGGGCGCGGGCCAGAACTGGACGAGATAGCGTTCAACGCCGTGGGCGGTGCCCTCTTCGTCCGAGAGGCGGGCCGCCTCGCTCCGGCCGGTGCAGCAGGCACGTACGCGCCAGGAGCCCCCGGTATCGGTGAGGGTCACCAGGTCCTCGGAGCGGCCCAGGCTCATCGACCACAGCGCCACCTCACCGCTGGTCGACTCGAACCCGACCTCACCCTGCTCATCCCACTTCGCCGCGTCCTCCGCGGGCGGCGGGCCGTCCCACACCTGCACCGTGACCGATGCGGTGTGAGTGTGGCCCGCACTGTAGAGATCGACACGGCCGGGGAAAGCGTTGATGAAGACATCGCCCTCGAACCCGTCCGGAAACGGCACCGACAGATCGGCATCGTCAGACTCCTGGAACGCGAAACCGTGATAGCCGACATCGGCATCCAGCTGCTGCTCTCGGATCACCTTGGCCACGAAGACCCCCTTCCACCTGACCGGCAACAGGTCACCAACCGCGATCGTAACCGCCGCGGTCGTGAACATCCGGCGCGGGCGCTGCCTCCCGAACTGCTGTCGAATCGCTGCTCTGCGACGTGAACAGAGCCAGGTGGCTGTGTACATGAGGACGGGAGTCGTTTGTCGATGACTTTGGGAGTCACTTCGAAGTGCGCCACGTGATCAATGTTGATGAGTTCGGGAGTCACTCGGTACGTGGTGATGGATCCCCGCGTTGATCAGCTCATGCAGATCGACTATGCGACCGGAGCAGGCCTGCCCTGCCTCTGCGGGACGTGCGACACGTCCTCTGGCTACGTGCCACACCGGGCCGACGCTGAGCGCGGATGGGTCCCCGTGACGTGGGTGGAGCAGCCGGACGGCTCTTGGACGTGCGAGGACTTGCCCGGACCGTACGACACGGCGACGATGGGCGATCGCCCTGGCATCACGCCCCTGTCCGCGCCCTACTCTGATCGGCATCAGGCGGTGCCACTCGGCGTGACGCCTTGCGGCCTGGCGTAGCCGCCCCGGCAAGATCCCGACGGAGTGACTCCCGGTCTCGTGAACACCGCCTATTCGCGCGGCCGTGCGACTCCCAGAGTCATCGACAAACGACGTCGCTACTCGCGTACATAGCCACCCGACTGTCCGCTGACATCGAACCGAGTCGTCTTGACAGTGAACCCAGTCGCCCAGGCTGGCTGCCACCCGGACTTCCTTGGCAACGAGCCTTGGGGGGTGAGGTGAACACGCCGGGGGCGCCGGGGATGGCGTCCCGCCGAGGACACTGCTGACGAGTCGAGTGAGCTATGGCATCGCCCGTCACCACCCCGTACAGGCTGGTGACGGGCGATGTGTGCGCATCCTGCTAAGAGCTGCCCGCAGTCAGAGGGCTACTGACCTTTTCGCCTCGGGGTGACATTACGGTGCGGGCAGGGGCAAGCCCGTTTCGGCGATGAATCCGTCGAGCAGGCTGGGTCGGTACTGCATGCGCTTGAGGCGGGTGCGGGCCAGCGAGGCGAGTTCGTCGGTGGTGCACGGGGCGAGGTTGGCCAGACTTCGCTTGCAGTGTGCCCATACCCCTTCCACCGGATTCAGCTCCGGGGTGGAGGCGGGGAAGCGGAACACAGTCAGCCAGGCCCGCGCAGTGATGAACTCCCGCATAGCGGCGTCGACATGGTGCGTGTAGTTGTCCCACAGCAGCACGATGTCTCCGCCGAGCTGCTGGTGGGCGGCGTCCAGCAGGCGAGCGAAGTCGACCTCCCTGAAGCCCGTCTTCTCGCCTTTGCGGCCATGGTGGGCCAGGATCCGGAAGATGAACCGGGTGCTGTGGCCGGGCTTGCGGCCCACCAGTGCGGCCAGCGAGATCCGGCCGGAGCCCTTGACGCGGGTCTGGATGACGGGCGGGTGGCCGCGCCGGGACCAGGTGCGCGCCTTGGGCGGTCGGAGGGTTTGGCCCGCTTCGTCGGCGAAGCACAGCCACGCATCCCGGTCCCGCACTATCTGTTGCACCTGTGGCCAGGTCTGCTGGTACCACCGGGCGGTGGCGTGCGGGTCGCGTTCGGCGGCCCGGTGTACCGGGACTTGGGCCGTGAAGCCCATCTGCCGCAGGATGCGCCAGATCTGGGCCGGGCTGAAGCGGACGTGGAACCGCCGTGCGATCACGGTGGCCACCCTGGCCAGCGTCCGTCGGTGGTCCTCGGTCCAGCCGTGGGCGGCAGGGCCCCGTGTCAGTTCCCTGGCCAGCCAGGTGCGCCAGGCTGGTCGCATCCGCGAGGGGCGTCCGCTGGGGCCCCGGGAGCGCAGGGCTGTTCTGCCGCCGGCCCGCCAGCGTGCATGCCAGGCGTAGGCCGACTTGCGGGAGACCCGCAGGCGTTGGGCAACCTGCCGGGCGTGAGCCCCTGGGTGAACAGGTCGGCGGCCGTATTCCGTACCCGTTCCCGCCGTGCGCGCCGGGTGGCGCTCAGGCCGCCGCCGTCGGGATAGCGCATCCCACCGGGATACACCCCGTTGGTGGCGCCCGGAGCGGGGTGCGACGAGGCGGTGCCCGGCCCGGTGGCCGGGCACCGCCGGGTGCGGGGTGGGTCAGCTGAAGTTGAAGTTGGCGTAGTGGTCGCTGTTGTCGGCCAGTTTCAGGTCGAAGGTGCGGCAGGTGTCCTTCCAGGCGCTGTTGGTCTTCCACACGTACGTGTATGTGTCGGTGGCCGGGTTGTAGCTGAGGCTGGATCCGCCGGCTCCGCTGGTCTGTTCGACCGGGTCGATGGGCGCACCGGTGTCACAGGTGACGTTCTGGGAGACGGGGTAGCCGGAGGCGAAGATGTCCAGGCCCTGGTCGCCGTCGAGGCTGAACTTCACGGGGACGGCCCGTCCGGCGTTCATCGAGTTGACGGTGGGCGGGTTGTCGACCGGCTGGAAGAACCCGGAGAAGTTGTAGACCGGTCCGGCCGGGGTGATCGTCGTGGTGGTGCTGTCGGAGCCGTTGGCGTCTCCGACCGCGACAGCGTTGGCGGTGACCGTACCGGCGGCCGTGGGCAGCACGGTCAGGGTGAGGGTTTCCGAGGAGCCGTGGAAGCCGGCGTTGGCGCACTCCGCATGGGCAGTGCCGGCCGGGTAGCAGGAGGTGCTGGGGTTGTTGGAGGTGACGGACGTGAACGTCGCCGCCGCCCCGGTGAGGTCGACGGTGATGGTCTGGAACACGTCCGCGACGGTCGTGTAGTTGACGGTGACGGTGTAGGTGTAGGGGGTGTTGACCGCGACCGGGTCGGCCGAGTCGGTGATCTGGACGATCGCGTCGGCCTGGGCCGGTGCCGCCACGGCGAGCAGGCCCGCCGCGGCGAGCACGGCGCCGCCGAACAGGGCGGTCAGGCGGGTGCGTAAGGACAGTGGGCCCGGCCTGCCGGGGTGGCGGTGGTACGGGCGTGTGTCATGAGGAGCACCCCTTTCCGGAGTGGCGGGCCTGCCGCGGCGGCCCTCGTCGGACCGGCATGGCGCAACATCCCCGCCGCAGCCCGGAACCGGCCCGCGGACATCAGCCCGACGGTGGATCCGAGCCCGGTGCGCCGTCCTCAGGGCGTGACCCATCGCGGTCCCCAGACTCGCTTCCCCAGGGGATCCCCGCATGAGATCTGTCGCGTACCGCTCACTGATGCCCACAGCATCCCGGCCACCCACGCAATCAGGGAAGAGCCCAATAGGCCCCCGGCACCGACCAGATGGACTATGCGGCCGTATCCCGCCTACGCCACCAAAACCGTCACCCTGAAGCGAAAAGGTCAGTAGCTGCCGGACAGGTCGCGCATCTGCTCCGCGTCGAATGCCGCGGTCGCCTTCTCCTGGCGTTGGTCCACGAGATCGGCGAAACGGGCGACCGCGGCGCGCTCTGTGGGCGTGAGATCGTCCATGCGCGGAAAGCACACGAAGCTGGCTGACCGCGGCTGGCTGCATAAACGGCCCGACGGGAAGTTCACTGCCCATCTGTGACCAGGCCGTAAAGCGGCCGGGCTTAACTGAGGTACCTCCGGGGGCTGTTGGAATTGTGTGACGAAAACCAAAGAGCCCGCCGGGGACACCGCTATCGATGGATGGCGAAGAAGTCCCTAGTCCACGAGCCCCGCATGGTGCGCCAGGATCGCCGCCTGGACGCGGTTGGTGAGGGAGAGCTTCGACAGGATTCGGCTGATGTGGGTCTTCGCGGTGGCCTCGCTCATGTGCAGGGCCGCGGCGATGTCGGTATTGGAGAGGCCGCTGCTCAGGGCGATCAGGACCTCGCGCTCCTTTTCCGTCAGGGCCTCCAGGCGGCTGCGGGCCTCGGAGCGGCGGCGCTGCCGCTCTGCGGAGGGGCCGTCGTCGTCCTCCGTGAAGCGGCGGATGAGGCGGCGGGTCACCTTCGGGGAGAGCATCGCGTCGCCGCGGGCCGCGCTGCGCACCGCAGCGATCATGTCATCCGCGGTGGCGTCCTTCAGGAGGAAACCGACGGCCCCGTGACGTAGCGCTGTCTGGACGTATTCGTCCAGGTCGAAGGTGGTCAGCACGACGACGCGTGGCGGGCGGGGCGAGCGGGTGAGGCACTCTGTGGCGGTCAGGCCGTCGGAGCGGGGCATCCGGATGTCCATCAGGACGACGTCCGGCTCCAGGGCGGCGGCCATCGACACCGCCGTATTGCCGTCCGATGCCTCGCCCACCACTTCGATGTCGGGGGCGGACGTCATGATGGTGCTGAGCATGGAGCGCACCATCCATTCGTCGTCCACGATCAGGACCCGGGTCGTCATCTCGCTCATCGCGTGGCTTCCATGTGGGTGGGCTGCTTCTGGGGTATGTCGTCCAGCGGGATCTCGGCGGCGATCTCGAAGCCGCCGTCCGGGGTCGGGCCTGCGGTGAGTTCGCCGCCGACGAGCCGTATCCGTTCGGCGATGCCGAGCAGGCCGTGGCCGCCGCTGGGCAGACCGGAGGGGTTGGCGCCGACACCCTGCTGGTTGATCACCGTGAGGTGCAGCAGGCTGCGCGTGCGGTGGACTCGGACGCAAGTCTCGGCGTCGGCGGCGTGCTTGTGGACGTTGGTCAGGGCCTCCTGCACCACCCGGTAGACGGCGTGCTCGATCAGGGCCGGCAGCTCGGGTGGGCGGGTCGCGCTGTGCTCTCCGGTCAGCTCCAGGGTGACCGGCGTCCCCAGGCTGCGGGAGTCGGCGATCAGTGTCTCCAGCTCGGCCAGGCCGGGCTGCGGGGCGAGCGGAGCCTCGGATTCGGTGTGCAGGACCTCCACCAGCGAGCGGAGCTCGGTCAGTGCCTCGCGGCCGATGGCGCCGATCTGCTTGCCGATGTCGACGGCGGACGCGCCCTTGGTCGCCTCGAGCGCGGTCGCGTGCAGCACCATCAGGGCTACGCGGTGGGTGACGACGTCGTGCATGTCCCGGGCGATCTGGGCGCGTTCGTCGCTGCGGGCCTGTAGCACCCGCTGCCGCTGTTCGCGCTCGGCCCGCTCGGCGCGCTCCCGGAGCTCGGCCATGAGGCGGCGGCGGGCGCCCGTGTACAGGCCGAGCAGGGCCGGGAAGACGCAGATGCCCACGCTCATGATCGCTGCGTCAAAGCCGCCGCCCCGCCAGATCGGCGGAGCGACCACCATGACGGCGACCGTGGAGGCGACGGCGACACGGCGCCAGGAGGCGGCGCGGTCGGCCAGGGTGTACTGCGCGAACACCACGGCGATCCAGGCCGACATCACCACATAGGCGCCGAGCGCGGCCAGCAGAAGCAGCACGGGACGGCGGTGGCGGAACCATGCCGCGAGGCCCACGAGCAGCCCGACCGGGATCGCCACGAAGAGCGGCGGGTGCGCGGGAAAGTAGTCGAACCTCGCGGAGATCCCGTCGCTGGTGGCCGTGGTCGTGGCGAGGGCCAGCGCCACGAGGGTGCCCTCCACCGAACGCCGGCGTTCCCGGTGGCTCGTGAGGCGGCTGTGCCATGTCATGGCTGCAGGCTAGCCGCGGTGCGGGAGGGCAGGCGTCAACCGATAGTTGTACGCGGCATTGCCCGGCCTGCAACTTTCCGCCGAGGAAGAGAGCGAGGATCGGCGGATGCCCGGCCGGTGCGGTGATCGCCACGCTGACGGCATGCCTGAGAGCACCGAAGCCACCACAGCAGGGCGCCGCCACCTTTGGGTCCTCGGCGACCAGATCGCCCGCGACCTTTGCCGACCGCGCAGACGCCCACCACAGCCGCCGACTGCCGCGGCCCGACGGTCGCAGGGCCGGGGGTGACGGCCATGTACGTCGCCGCATCCGGACTCGAGCTCGCACTGGGCATCGTCCTGCTCCCCGCCTGGCTGATCGCCGCCGTCACGACGGGCCTCCAGCCAGGCCGCCGCGCCGTCGGCCGCATGCGGCGGATGTCCCGTATCGCGCTGGTGCTGGTGTCCGTCGCCCTGCTGCTCACCGCGGCCAGGCTCGTCGTGTACGGGCTGCTTGCCCGCCATGGATGGGTGTTCGTCGCCGACCGGCGGCTGTTCACCACCTTCGTCATGCTGCTCCCGGCCGTGATCGCCACCGTCGTCTGGACGGTGCCGTGGCTGGCGTCCGCCGCCCGGAATGGGGTATCCCCTGCTCGAGCGAAGCCGAGAGCTCGGGGAAGGCTGCCCGACCCGGCTGCGCCGGTGCCGCTGGAGGAGCAGTCGCGCGCCCGGTCCCCGCGCCATGTCGTGCCGCCCCGGCTCGCGGCCTTCGGCGGCCTCGGCTGCTTCGCGCAGATGTTCCTGCCGCCGGACCGGTCGTTCTGGATCAGCCTCGGCGCGTACGGGTTGATCACCGCGGCGGTCGGCGGGCTGCTGGTATGGCGCGCCAACGCGCGGCTGCAGCGCCTCCTAACCGGCCGTGAGATCCCCCGGCGACGGGCAGTGGCGGTCCGGCTTGGCACGGCCGTGGTGGTGCTCGGCACCGTGGTGGGGCTGGCCAACTACGGGATCGCCGGCAGCCGACTTCCGCACACTTTCTCGATGATGAAGGGTGAGGCCGACTGGGGCGGCGGTGCCGCCGGGCAGCACCACGACATGGCCGGCGACCACCACATGGCCACCGGCACCGGCGGCGCCGACGAGGTCTCCGTCGACGAACTACGCGGTCCCAGGAGTGGTACGCCCGACCGGCGCTTCTCCCTCACCGCGCAGGCCAAGAAGGTGAAGCTGGCCTCCGGCAAGACGGTCGACGCCTGGACGTACAACGGCCAGGTCCCCGGGCCCCAACTGCGGGTCACCGAGGGCGACCTGGTGGAGATCAAGCTGCGCAACGAGCTGCCCGGCAAGACCCCGGTCACCATCCACTGGCACGGCGTCGACGTCCCCAACGGCGAGGACGGCGTGGCCGGCGCCACCCAGGACGCGGTGCTGCCCGGCAAGTCCTTCACCTACCGCTTCCGCGTGGAGGAGTCCGGCACCCGCTGGTACCACTCCCACCAGGCCGCCTCCGAGCAGGTCGACCGCGGCCTCTTCGGCGCCCTGATCATCGAGCCGAAGAAGCAGACCCGGCCGATGGACAAGGACGTCAGCGTCCTCGCCCACGACTGGCAGACCGACAAGGGCACGGTGCCCGCGCTCGGCGCCTTGGACGAGCTGGAGCGGCGCCGCGCCGAGCCGGGCGAGAAGGTGCGGATACGGCTCACCAACACCAGTGGCAGCACCCGCGAGTTCGCCATCGACGACGTCCCGTACAAGGTCACCGCCCTGGACGGGACGGACGTACACAAGCCGACCGCGCTCAAGGGCAAGAAGCTGGTGCTCGGCGGTGGCAACCGGATGGACGTCGAATTCACCATGCCCGACGGCCCGGTGCGGGTGACCGACGGCAGCGCCCCGGACGCGGGCATCGTGTACTCGCCGGATGGCAAGGGGGTGTTGAAGGCGGATCTGAACGGTCCCGAATTCGATCCGTACAGCTACGGCGGCCCGAAGAGGACGGCGCTCGGCCCGGACAGCGACTTCGACCGCGACTACAAGCTCGTCTTCGACGAGTGGCTGGGCTTCTACGACGGCAGCTTCGGGCTGAAGCAGACCATCAACGGCCGTGTCTTCCCGGACACCCCGATGCTGATGATCAGGGAAGGCGACGTCGCCCGCGCCACTTTCATCAACCGCGGGAACGAGGACCATCCGATGCATCTGCACGGCCACCACATGCTGGTGCTCGGCAAGAACGGCAAGCGCGCCTCCGGCAGCCCGATGTGGCAGGACACCGTGCTCGTCCGGCCGGGCGAAGAGGTCCAGGTCGCCTTCAAGGCCGACAACCCGGGCATCTGGATGGACCACTGCCACAACTTCTGGCACAGCAAGCTCGGCATGGTCATGCACCTCGCGTACGACAACGTCACCACGCCGTACGAGATCGGCGGCCCCGTCGGCAACAAGCCCGAGTAAGGAGTTCTGATGCGCCGGAAACAAGCCCCGGCCGCCATGCCGGCCGGGGCACTGTGTCTCACCACCGCGGCCTGCGGCACCGCCGCGACCCCGAAGGCGGCCACCTGGGGTACGAGCCCTCCGGTCTCGCTCGAGAACTGTGACGTGCCGTGAAGACGCCGTCGGGAAGCCGGTCCGTCGCACCGCCGGACCGGCTAGGAGGGCCAGCTCCTCTTGCGCTCCCGTGTCGCCGTCCTGATCTCCTCCGGCGCGGTCCGGAACGCCGGAACGCCGGAGCGGCGCGGGCGAAGTAGCCGAAGAGCAGGTCCTGTTGCTCCGGGGTACAGCGGCGAGCACCTCCCCGATGCGGCGGCCCGCCGGCACCACGGCCGCCTCGACCTCCCCCAGCGCGTCGGGGATCGCCTCTACCAGGACCTTGCGCCGGTCGGCGGGGTCCGTGGTGCGGTGCACGTATCCCGCACGCTCAAGGCGGTCGATCAGGTGGGTCGTCGCGCCCGTTGTGGGGCTCGCACCGGCCGAGAGTTCACCCGAAGTGAGCCCGACCGCCAGGCTGATGCGGCTGAGCGCGTACCACTCGGACGCCTGGAGACCCGCAGCCTCCGCGCACGCGCAAATAACGCATGCGTGCAGTTACTGCACAAGTGCAGTGATTGTGGCCGCTGTCGCCACCGGTCCGCCACCACCGAACGGAGAGACCTCACCATGAACCGAAAGCTCGTCAAGCGCGCCGCCCTCGTCTGCACGCTCGTCCTCGCCCTCGGCGCGACCGGCACCTATCTCTATCTCGACGCCACCTCCGACGTGCAGCGAACCGGCGCCGAAACCTGCGGCGAGGTGATCCCGGCCGACGCCGACCGCCGCGACGGCAAGGCCGTCTGCGCCACCCTCGACGCCCTCGCCGACGCCTGGGAGCGTGGTGACGCGGAGGCGTACGGCCGCCAGTTCACCGAGAACGGCACGTACACCACCTACATAGGCAGCCACTACGAGGGCCGCGCCGACATCACCGCGAGCCACCGCGCGCTCTTCAAGGGCTTCCTCAAGGACAGCAAGCTCGCCGCCAGGTACCTCGACATGCGCTTCCTGACCAAGGACGTCGCCGTCCTCACCAGCCGCGGCGCCGACTACACCGGTGACAAGCCCGGCGCGGACGAACTCTCGAAGGTGACGACCTTCACCCTGGTCCGCGACACCGACGACACCTGGCGGATCGCAGCCTTCCACAACACTGAGCGCAGCAACGTCATGGAGCGCTTCTCCTTCCTCTGGGCCCCCGACACCGCCCCGAAGGCGGAAAAGTGACCCGCGCCGAGATCACCGTCGCCACCGCAGGCATCGGCCACGCACTGGCCCTCGCCGCCGAAGGTCACACCATCACCGCCGTCGCCCGCCACCGAACACCGCCTCAAGTCCCTGACCGATCAACGCGACGGCCCTCACGACCACTTGACCGCCGACCTGGCCACCCCCTCTGGCCTGCGCGACACCACCGCCGCACTGCGCGCCAGGCCCTACTAGGCCCGGCAATGCGAGTCGATCCACGCGCCGGTGACGGCCGGGCCGCCCTCCTCGAACTGGAGAACCGCGAGGTACTGGGTGGTCACCGGACGGGCTCCTGCTGGTCCGCTGTACGCGGGCCGGGGAGTTCGCCGGCCTTCAGGGCGGTGAAGTCGGCGTGGGCCTGTTCGACTGCTTCGGGGTACGCCTCGTGCTTGGCTGCTCGGCTAGCAGGACGAGAGCGAGCGCTGCGAGGGTGACGATGCCGCCGAGTGCGGCGAAGGCTAGGGCCTTGGTCGTGCGGTGGCGATCTCGAAGAGCGTCACCGCCTCGGATGGTCGGTGGCCCGTCGGAGCCGGTTCCGGCCGGGGCCTGGTGGCGATAACGGCGGCGCCGATCGCGCCGATCAGAGCCAGGCTGCCGGTATTGATCGCGCCAATGATGATGGGGTTCACAGCGAGTGCCTCCGGGGTTGGTGGAGCTGCACCCTAGGCATGCCCCGGGGTGGACGCGACCGTCCGCATCCCCTGTGAGCTGCACGTTCTCAGGTAGTTAGGCGGCATGGAATCGGGTAGATCCGGCCCCACGAGAAAGGCATTAGGCGTGGGGGGGGGGGCCGAACATGCTCACGCTGCACAGGCGCGACTCCGGGGCGGCAGCCGCCTGTTGACACTCAAGCCAGTCGGGCCAGGCCAACGCACTGATCGCGACTATCTTCGCTGTCAAAGGACACCGACCACAGCCGGTGTGACTGAGCTCTGTAGTTGGCCCGTGCGGCCAACTACAGCGCTCAGCGTGTGGCGCCTCGAAATGGTGCAGGACTGGCGAGGTTCACCAACCAGTGCGCTCCGGCTTCATCAGCTTGGGTCAGGGCCCGCGTCCTGGTCAGCGGCGGGGTTTCCTGCTTTCTCGGGCCAGTCGCAGACCTTCAGGACCGGGTTGAAGTGGAGGATGCTCGGACAGGCCTTCAGGTACGCCACACCGTGCGAACAGTGGAAGAAGGAACCGGCGTCATCGGGGTTGGGCAACAGCTCGTCTTCTGCCCTGCATCGCTCGTCGTCCGCAGACGCGGTGAGGGTCTGAGCGGTGGCGCTGTACGCGGGCAGGCACAGAGCACCGAACGCGAGGAGGGCGGACGCCGCCATCCGGGAAACCTTGATCATTAGCAATCCTTCGTCGGAGACAAATACGGGGTGCACCCGCGGCCGGGCCCTAACGCGGTCGCCACGGGGGGCGCCCCCTTCATGAACGTCTACGACGACTGCTGGTAACTGCCACCACGAGAGCACTGTCGACATTGGCCGCCCTGCGTGCGACTGAGCGCGCTCTCCTGTGGGCCCACCTATAAGGTCACCAAGGCTAACCAGAACGCTCAGAGGCCAAGTAAGGCGCTCAGCCACAGCCGGTTGCGGATGCGGCACGCGGGGTAGATGACTCGCACTGTTCGAATTATGTTCGATACATTAGTTGTAGATCGAGCCATCTGGCTTGAATCGCTTCTCGTGTCATCGGAGGTGAACGTGAACGCCTCCGGGTTTCCCCATCTTCACGTCGCCTCCGGCTACTCGGCCCGCTACGGCGCCTCGCTCCCCCACGACCTCGTGCGTCGCGCCGTCGAGCGCGCCATCACCACGCTCGCGCTGACCGACCGCGACACCGTGGCCGGCACCGTCCGCTTCGCCAAGGCCTGCACGGCCGCCGGGATCCGCCCGCTCTTCGGTGTCGACCTCGCCGTCGCCCCCACCGCGGGGCCGGACCCCCCGTCAGGGCGGCCGCGGACGCCGGTGCGCGGCGGGGCGCATGTCGTCGAGGCGCGGTGACGTGTCACGCTGCTGGCGCAGGATGCGGGCGGGTGGGCGCGGCTGTGCCAGATCGTGTCGGCGGCCCATGCCCGTCCGGTGGACGGGGTGCCGGTGGCGGCCTGGCCGGTGCTCGAGGAGCACCTCGGTAACGGCCTGGTGGTGCTGTTCGGTCCGGCTTCGGAGCCGGTGTCCGCGCTCATGTCCGGGCGCCCCGATCTCGCGGAGGAGCTGCTCACGCCGTGGCGGAGGATCGCGGGGCCGGGGCTGCGGCTGGAGGCCGTCTACCTGGGGCGCACCGGGACGGGTGCGGGCTCGCTTCGGCTGGCGGGGCGGACCGTGCAGGTGGGCGAGCAGCTCGGCATCCCGGTCGTCCTGTCCAACCACGTGCGCTACGCGGATCCGGACCAGCATCGGCTGGCCGACGTGCTGGATGCCGCGCAGCTGCTGCGTCCCATCGACCGCGGGCAGTTGGACGGCGGGGAACGGTGGCTGAAAGGGCCGACGGAGATCCTGCCGTGGCGGCGCGGATCGCTGCGTCGGCGGGTGGCGGCCCGGAGTGTGCGGCGGCGCTGCTCGCGCAGACCGAGGCGACCGCCGCCTCCTGCGTCCTGGACCCGGTGGCCGATCTGGTGCTGGGCCGGGCGCACTTCCCCGAACCCCATGTAGTGGGCGCCCCCCGGGAGCGGGGCGGGGCGATGCGGCTGTTGCGGCAGCGCTGCGAGGCCGGGATGCTCGCCCGCGGCCTGGAGTCGGACACGGCTGCGGTGCGGCAGCTGGACTACGAGCTCGAGGTGATCGGCCGCCTGCACTACGAGCCGTACTTCCTCGCGGTCGCCCAAGTCGTCGCGGACGTCCGGGCGATGGGGATCAGGGTCGCGGCCCGCGGGTCCGGCGCCGGGTCCATGGTCAATCACAGCCTTTTCGTGGCGACGGCCAACCCGATCACCCACCGGCTTCTCTTTGAGCGGTTTACCGACCGCCCCCATGGTGCTCGTGTAGCTCATCCAGGTGGTTGCTGAGCCCGTGCCGTTTCCCTTTACCGACCACTCCAGTTCGGTCCGATACGTACAGGAATGATGGAAGGCGTGGAGTGCGGAGTCTGATGGTCCTTGGGGACCTCCGGGTGCAGGTGATCCCTCGAGCAGGCGGTGGTTTGTCCTACACGATCGTCTGGCCGGATGGGTCGGTGGAGGAAGAGTCCGATCGCTTCCTGCAGCTCTTCGAGGGGACGGGCACGCAGAAGACCTACGCGTACCACCTCGTTGATCACCTTCGATGGCGGATCTGCGAGGGACTTACGACGGACTCGCTGACTCTCCGAGACCTTCACCGGTACATGGGCGCGGTGGGGGCGAAGGTAGCGCTGCCGTACGGGCAGCCGTGGCGACAGCCGCCGAAACGGCCTTACGGCACCTCGGCGCTGCAGGTCACGGCCGCTTGCCTGAAGGGGTTTTACCTTCACCAGTGCGCGGAGCTCGGCACGAACGAGGAGCTCAGGGCTGAGCTGTCGGTCAGCCGGTTGCCGAATCAGCTGGACCGGGACCGGGCGCTGCTCGGGCACGTGAAGTCCTCGATGCCGGCGAATCCGTTGGCGCCCAAGGACGGTACCCGCAGGCGACATCCGAAGATGTTGCCGGACGGGGCCCGGCCGGAGCTGCAGCAGGTCGTGAACACCGCGCGCGACGACATGGTTGTGACCTGGCTGTCGGACACGAGCATGCGGATTGGCGCGCTGTGCGGACTGCACTTGGTCGATCTGCACCTGCGGGACGGTGCGGCCTGTGGAGAGTGCGGTCCTCCGCATGTGCACGTGTGCCATCGGTGGGTCAATCCGAACCGGGCCGCGGCGAAGGGCAAGCCCGACTGGGAGTTGAGCGACGGGGTCATCTCGGGTGGGGAGATTTTCCGAGTGAGTCCCGCGATGATCAGCTCCTACTTCACGTACATGACGACGGAGTACGCGAAGCACGCCGGCGGGCACGGGATGCTGCTGATCCAGATGGCTGGGCCACGGCGCGGCGACCCGTGGACGACGGACGCGGCCCGGGGCATGCTGCGCCGGGCGGGGCGGCGGGCCGGTCTGCCGGGGCGGATCAAGCCCCACAGCTTCCGGCATACGACAACCGCCAAGGTCATGGACGCCACCGACAACGATCCGATGGTGGCCAAGGTGCTCGGCAACTGGTCTTCGACGCGGATGGTCGACGAGGTCTACGGACATCCCGATCTGCATTCCCCGAAGTTCCAGGCCGCGCTGACGGCGGTATGGGGTGAGGACGCATGAGCGAGCCGACCCGTGTACTCCTGCCGGTGGTGGATGTCGGCGGGGTGAGCAGCCGGACCTTCTCGGACCGGTTGGAGGTGCTCACCGCGTTGATCGAGGCGCCCAACTTCGAGGCCCTGCTGCGCGATGACGTCATCGTGGTGCCTCCCGACCATGCGACCTTCGCGTGGCAGTGCGGGGTTCCGGGGTGCGAGCGGGCACTGCAGGAGACCCGCGAGTTCTGCACGACCCACTACAGAGAGTGGACGCAGCGGGGGAAGATGCTGGGGACGGACGCGATCTTGGCGGACTTTCTGCGCGAGGCCCAGCCGCTCAAACCGCGCTTGTGGGTCAGAACGCCGCCTCAGTGTCTGATCTGCGTCGATGTCCCGGCCTGGGGCAACAGCCCTCTTTGCTTCTTGCACAAGAACCGGTGGCGAACCTACCGCCGCGAGACGCGCCAGGCAGGTGGGATCGAGCAGGACTTTGACGAGTGGGTGGCCGGGCAGCCGCGGCTGCCGCACTTCGGGCAGTGCCAGGTCGTGGCGTGCCCGGAGATGTGCACCTGCTGGGGCTGTGCCGCCGTCACTTCCTCGTGTACCGCCATGACGGCCAGCCCGGCGGCGCGAGCGTCCCGTACAACTGGGGCCGCATGCTGACCGAGTGGAAGAAGTCCACGCCCGTTGTCTCGTATGCGGACAAGGCGGAGTTCCGCCGGTGGTGCCGACGGACCAAGTCGTTCTATCGCTCGGACGGGAAGCTGACCCTGTTGGGCCTGAGCCCGCTCGTCCGCGCCGAGATCAAGTGGGCCATGTTCCACCATGGCCAGGTCCCGGACGAACGGCAGGGCACGATGTGGGCGCTGCCCGACGTCCAGAGGCTCGCCGAGGAATGCCGGCGGCACGAGGTCAACTCCTTGGCCGACCTCGACCTTGAGCAGGGAGCAGGCGGTCGGTGGTTGCGCTACCAGTCGATCGCCAAGGCGATGCTGCGGTATCTGCGGCTCGTCTACTTCACCCGAGAGGACAGCAAGGACGCCGGCTACATCGCGACGGAGCAGTTCGGAGTCCGTTTCCCAGGCCGAGGGTCGCACTGGGACTTGACCGGCGTCTCGCAGCGCTGGCTGCGCGATCTGCTGTGGGATTCCATGGCGGACCGGCTGCTGACCAAGCCTCCCCGGTCGGGCGGCATCCTCGACCAGAACCGGCGCGCGTTCGTCGAGTTGAGCGCCTTCCTCGAAGCCCGTGCTCCCGGCGGGGGCCACGACCCCCGCGTACTCGACAAGTCCCTGGCCATCGACTTCGCCGCAGACCAACGGCACCGTGCCGAGCATCGGTTGCCGACACTGGGACTGCAGCGCCGCACCCGCGGCGACAGCCGCACCGGCAAGCCCTGCAAGCACGGACCGATCATGCTGTCCCACGTGTTCGGCGGCTGCCGCCGCATCCTGCGCGAGGCCCTGCATGCAGGCGTCACCGACCAGATCGGCCTGGACAGCCTTCGTCGTCGCCATCCCCTCCTATCGCCCTCCCGTACGGCGCCGTTCGCCCTTCCCGGACGACCTCGCCCGGGCCCTGGCCGACGAGAAGAACCTGCAGCTGATGACGGACTTCGACCTCTCGGACCGCGGCCTCCGGGACGCCTGGGAAACCCTGGTCCTGACCGGGCGCCGAGCCAACGAGGTCCTTCAGGTCCGCTACGCATGCATCGCCCGGCTGGGCGGACTACCTCTGTTCTGGCACGACCAGACGAAGGTCGGGAACTACGACCAGGCCATCCGCATCCCCGAACGCCTCTTCACGCGCATCGAGCAACGACAGGCCAAGACCCGCGCCCTGTTCATCCAGCGCTACGGCCGCCCGCCAATGGAAGCGGAACGCAAAGCCATCGCGCTGTTCCCGAGCCGGGTGCGAAACCGCAACCTGCTCAGGGGCGTCAGCTACGGCGGCTTCATCGGTTCCTTCCGGGAGTGGCTGCTCACTCTCGATCTTGGCCACGGCGTGCCCCACCAGGCCCGCCACACCCTGGCCACGAACCTGCTGAAGAACGGCGCCGACCTGGTCCATGTCAAGCGCTACCTGGGGCAGATCTCGAAGGAGATGGCGGAGCACTATGTGCACCTGGCGCACGACGATCCCAGGCTCAACGACGCGTTGACCGCTATCTGGGTCACCGGCCCCGGTGCCGCCGAGCCCGGCGTCCTGTTGTCCGGCGGTGAGCCGATGAGCCGCGAAGAAGCCGAGGCCCTCTCGCTGGACCTCACCCGCAAATCCACCCCGGCCGAGGGGGGCTTCTGCACCTTCCAGCCGGTGGTCGACGGCGGGAGCTGCCCGTGGAACTTGAACTGCCATAGCTGCGACAAGTTCGTCATGTCCGGGGCCGACCTCGTCTACTGGCACCGCAAGCGCGAGCAGTGGAACATGCTCGCCGAACAGGCACCGGACAACGCCACCGCCGACTACCTCCACCAGATCTTCGAGCCGACCGCGCGGGCCATCGACGGGCTGGAAAGGGCTCTGGCCGGTATGGGCCTGCTCGACGAGGCCCTCGCCCTCGACCTACGGCGCCCCCAGGACTACTTCGGGCGGGTGTGGAGCACGGCCTTTCGCGCCCAAGAACTCGCCCGCCAGGAAGGCGAGGAAATCATCGACACCGTCGACGAGTACGCCGCCACGGACGACGACGTGGAGGAGGACCGTTGACAAGCCACATCCATCAGGGCACCGTGACCTCGGTTCCCGGGCAGACCGCAGCGGCAGTGGCCGCCCGCAAACGGCAGACACAGCAGAAACTGACTGATGTCGACGTGGCCATCGGCCAGCTGCGCCGAGAGCGCGGCCGGCTGACCGTGCGGGCCATTGCGGCACGGGCGGCCGTCTCCGCCACCTTTCTGTACGAGAACCCCGAGGCCCGCGCCCGCGTCCAAGCGGCCATCGCGGACAGCAAGAGCCGCCACGACCGCACGACCTCCGCCGAGCACGACGGCATCGAGGCCACCTGGCGGGAACGGGCCCTCAACGCCGAGGCCGAGCTCACCCGCGCACAGAAGGAGATCTACGTCCAGCGGCACCGCATCGGTGAACTCATGGGCCAGGTACGTGACTTCAGCCAGACCGCGCCCGGCGAATCCGTCGAGGCCCTGGTCACCGAGAACACCAACCTCAAGCACCGCGTCCAACAGCTCACCCGAGAACACCGACGGCTCCAGGAGCGGCTCGAGGGAGCCCGCGCGAACCTGCGCTTCGCCGACAAACGTGCGGCCGATCTTGAGATGCAGGTGCTGGAGCTGCAGCCGGGAGACCCCGGTCGCCACGGCCCGCAGACCGGGACGCGCCCGCCCTCACACCCCTGACATGTGCCCGACATGCATCAATGTGACTCGCAGCGATAGTTGGCCGGAGGCGGTCGCAAGACCGCTGGTGACCGGGCTGTGCTCAAAGACAGTTGGCCATTTTGCTCAGAGATAGTTGGCCACTGCGGCCTCGACGTCGCCTCGGAGCTGCGTGGAGGCGTGCTTCTTGAGGTGGATCCAGGTGGGTGGCTGCCTGAGTCACCCCAGCCCCGGCAGGCTGCGCAGCTCCGTGATCCGCAGGAGTCGCGCAAGGAACAGGAACAGCAGGACCATCGCGATTCCGCCCGCGGCGAGCGAGAGCGCGGGCGCCAAAGAGACTGACGTCAGGCTCTGGCTGCAGGAGCGGGCGATGAGCCACCCGGCAGCCCCGGCGACGGTGGCGGCTGCGGTCAGCTTTGTGTAGGTGCGACAGATGCGCCGGCCGTCGAGGAGCCCCTCCGTGCGCCGCCGCAGACGCAAGGCGGTCAGCAGCAGGCCGATCGCGTAGGACAAGGCGTAGGCGGCAGCCATCCCCGTGACCGCCCAGCGCGGGGGCAACAGGAGGTGGCAGGTTGTGGCGAGAGCGATGTTGATGCCGCTGATCGCCACCGCCATCCGGAACGGCGTGCGGGTGTCCTCGAAGGCGTAGAAGCCGCGCAGCAGGAGGTACTGGGCGGAGAACGGGATCAGTCCGAGGCCGAAGGCTTGCAGCATGTGGCCCAGGGGGACGGTGGCTGCCGTGTCGGCGGCGCCGTGGGCGAACAGCAGCTGAGCGATCTGCGGGCCGAAGGCGAGGAAGAAGAAGGCGGCAGGGACGATGATCACGCCGCTGATCCGCAGCGCGCGGGACAGGTCGGCGCGCAGGTCGTCGACGCGCTGCTCCGTCACTGCCCGGCTCATGCGCGGGAGCAGGGCTGTCACGAGGGAGACAGTGACGATCGACTGGGGCAGCATCCAGATCTGCTGGGCGTAGCTGTAGGCGGTGTAGCCGACGCCGTCGTGAGGCAGAGCGGCGTCGGCGGAGGAGGCCAGGCGGGTGACCACTGTGCTCGCCACGAGGTTGGCCAGCACGAACAGCAGGGTCCAGCGAGCCGCGTTCACGCTCTTGCGCAGGCCGGTGCCGCGCCAGTCGAAGCGCGGCCGGAACCGGAAGCCGGCCGCGCGAGCGTAGGGGATCAAGGCGAGTGCCTGGAGGGCGAGAGCGAGTGTGGTCCCGATCCCGAGCAGCCTGACCTGGGTGTCGGTGACGTCCGAGACCTGTTCGGGGGCGGTCATCAGGCCTAGGTAGAGACCGAACATGGAGATCAGGACGAGGTTGTTGAGGACCGGGGTCCACATCATCGCGCCGAACCGGTTCCGGGCATTGAGGACTTGGCCGAAGATGCTGAACACGCCGTAGAAGAAGATCTGCGGGAGCAGGAAGCGGGCGAAGGTCACGGTCAGCTCGAACGCGTCGTGCGTGGCGGCTGTGTCGCGCTGGTAGACGCTGATGATCTCAGGGGCCGCCCACGTGGCCAGCGCGGTCCCCGCGCCGAGGACGCACAGCACCAGGGTGACCAGGCGTTGTTCAAAGGCGGCGCCGCCGTCGGCGTCCTCTGCGCGGGCCCGTACGAGTTGGGGGACCAGGACAGAGTTCAGTGCGCCGCCGATCAGCAGGAAGTACAGACTGGTCGGCACCGTGTTGGCCTGGTTGTAGGTGGTGGCCAACAGCCCGGTGCCGAGCGCGGCCGCCTGCAGCACCTGCCGTATCAGTCCGGTGGCACGCGAGACCACTGTTCCCGCCGCCATCAGCGCAGACGAACGCAACAGTCCGCCCCCGCCTTTCGCCTTCTTCGGGGCAGCGTGCCTCCGTCTGGTGGACCGCTCTAACCGCTCGGGCGACGTCTCCTCGATCATGGGCACAATCTACGATCCAGACCCCGCCTGGCTGGAGGGGCCTCGGGCTTCAGGGCGCCTTTGTGGCCAACTAACGCTGCGACTGGCCAACTATCGCTGCGAGTCACAATCAAGTGCGAAGTTTGCGTATTACCCGTTCGAACACTTGCGCTATTCATGGTCTAGGGTGGATAAGCAAGACAGGAGACGGATCGGGCAGGGGGTGCGCGAGGACAGGGAGGTACACGCGGCGATCGTGGACCTGCTCGCGGGCCATCTGCCGGGAACGGACCGGCGGTAGCGCTCTCCCGGGTGACGCCCGTGCCGGAACTCTTCGTGGGGCGGCCACGAGGGCCGTTGTCAGAGGCGATTGGCAAGATCGCGGCCATGAATGTCACTCCTGTCACTCCGCCACGGCCGATCGACGTTGCCGCGGTCTTTCCCCAACTGGCTCCGCTGGCCCGCACGGCGACCCGCCTGCACCCCCGCCCTGGGGCGCCGACGTGGCACGACAGCTCGATCGGCGGGCCGCTGCTGTGGCCCGCTGAGGAGCCGTGGCCGCACTGCGAGGAACCGCATGTGGTGGATGGCATCAACCCAGCCCAGTCCCCGGCGGATCTGCGGCTGGAACGACAGATCTTCGCCGCCTCGCACGGCCGGGACCTGACTCCGGAGGAACGGGAGACTCTCGAGCGGATCCGACCCCCTCGGGCGTATCCGGTGAGGCTGGCGGTCCAGGCGTACGACGGCCCCATAGCGATGCTGCCCGTCGCGCAGCTGTACGTAAGGGATGTGCCCGATCTGAGCCCGCCGGAGGGCAAGGACCTGCTGCAGGTTCTGTGGTGCCCCTTCGATCATCCGATCATGCCCAGGACCCTGCTCTTCTGGCGTTCGGCAGGCGCCGTCACCGACATTCTCGACACGCCCCCCGAGCCGCCCGCAGTGCAGTTCGACGGCTATCTACCGGAACCGTGCGTGCTCGAACCGGAGCAGATCACCGAGTACCCCGACCATCTGGAGCTGAGCGAAGAACTGCGGGAGCAGCTCAAGCAGTGGAGTGTGCCGCAGGCAGCAGAGGAAGACATGGACCCGGACACGTACTACGACTGTGTGCTGTCCAACGCACCCGGCTGGAAGGTCGGCGGCTGGCCCGCTTGGAACTCCACCGACCCCAGCTCGCAGCCCTGCTCCGAGTGCGGCACCGGCATGGAGGTCCTGATGACCGTCGCCACGTTCGAGGAAGGGGACGACGCCGGGAACAGCTGGTCTCCGCACCCCCACCCAGGTGCTGGACCGTACCCCGGCCACCGCGGCTACAACGCGACCGGTGTCCAGATAGGCAGCGGCTACCGGCAGCACCTGTTCGTCTGCCCGGCGGAGCCCGAGCACCCGCACATCGAGTTGATGACGTAGCCCGTCCGCAGTGTGCAGCCGGGGCGTCACGGTGCGGGCATGCCGTGACGCCGGGTGGCCGCGAGGCTCAGGGTGCCTACCTGCGGCCCGACATCCGAGAAGGAAGCAGGCCATCCCTGACACGACCGCGACACATCGCCCCAGGTTGAGCGCGTCCCGGTGAGCTCGCCGGTCGGTAAAGAGCGGTTCCTCTCGGAGCGGCGTACGTCGCTGCCCGACATCGACGTCGATGTGGAGTCCGCGCGCCGCCTGGAGGTCTACGACCGCATCTTCACGCGGTTCGGGAGCGAGCGGGTCGCCGTCACCGGCATGCCCGAGACCTACAGGGCCAGACACGCGCTGCGCGATACCGGACTCGCGCTCGGCATCGACCCGCAGACCATCGACATGATCGCCAAGAGCTTCCCGCACATCCGCGCCTGCGACATCCGCTCCGCGCTCGCCGAGCTCCCCGAGCTGCGCCAGCTCGCGGCACGGCAGGAGGAGTTCGGGCCGCTGTTCGAGCTCGCCGAAGGGCTGGACGCCCTCGTGCGCGGCTACGCCATGCACCCGTGCGGCGTGATCCTCTCCAACGCGTCGCTGCTGGACCGGCTGCCGGTGCAGCCCACCCCCGGCGGCAACTACCCGATGGTCCAAGCGGACAAGGAAGACGTGGAGGACCTCGGCCTCCTCAAGCTTGATGTGCTCGGTGTGCGGATGCAGTCGGCGATGGCCCACGCGGTCGCCGAGATCCACCGCACCACCGGACAGCTCCTCGACCTCGACAACCCCGACCACGTCCCCCTCGACGACGAAGCGACGTTCAAGATGATCCGCCGCTCGGACACGCTGGGCTGCTTCCAGATCGAGTCGCCGGGACAGAAGGATCTCGTGGGCCGGCTCCAGCCGCGGCACATGGCCGATGTCATAGCCGACATCAGCCTCTTCCGCCCCGGCCCGGTCAAGGGCGGGATGCCCGCGCGCTTTATCCAGGCCAGGCACGGCGCGGCACCCCACTACCCGCACCCAGACCTCGAACCGATCTTGGATGACACGATGGGCGTCGTGATCTGGCACGAGCAGATCATCGCCATCCTCACGACCATGACCGGCTGCGACCGCGCCGCCGGCGACGTCGCCCGCCGCACCCTGGCCAACCCCGAACGCCTCCCCCGCGTCGAGACCTGGTTCAAGACCGCGGCCACGGAGCGCGGCTACAGCACGCCGGTCGTCCACGAAGTCTGGGACGTCATCAAGGAGTTCGGGGCGTACGGGTTCTGCCGCGCCCACGCCGTCGCCTTCGCCATCCCGGCGGTGCAGTCCGCATGGCTCAAGGCGCATCACCCCGCCGCCCTGTATGCAGGGCTGCTGGAGCACGATCCGGGGATGTGGCCGATGCGGGTGATCGTCGCCGACGCCCGCCGCCACGACGTACCCGTCCTGCCCGTCGACATCTCCCACTCACAGCCCCAGCACCGCGTCGAAGCCACCGAGCCCGGGTGGGGAGTGCGGCTCGCGCTGTCCACGGTCAAGGGCATGAGCGAGGCCGAGGCCGCGCGCATCGCCGCCCACCAGCCCTACGCCTCACTGCAGGACTACTGGCAGCGGGCCAGACCCTCCATGCCGATCGCCGAGCGCCTCATCCAGATCGGCGCCCTGGACGCAGTGAAGGGCGAGCTGACGCGGCGGGATCTGCTGCTGCAGGCCACCGAACTGCACCGGCACACCCGCAACCGCACCACCGCCGACGGCCAACTCGCCCTCGGCGGCGACCTCGTGACGGCCAAGCCCAGCGGCCTGCAGGAACTCTCCAGCCGCGAGCGGATGAGCGCCGAACTCGAGGTCCTCTCGATCGACGTCTCGGCACATCTGATGGAGCACCACCACCGGCTGCTCCGCGAGATCGGCGCCACCGACGCCGCCCACCTCCAGCACCTGCACCCCGGCCAGAAAATCCTCGTCGCCGGCGTACGTGCCTCCACCCAGACCCCACCCATCCCCTCCGGCAAACGCGTCATCTTCGTCACCCTGGAAGACGGCTTCGGACTCGTCGACCTCGCCTTCTTCGAGGACTCCCACGAAGCCTGCGCCCACACCATCTTCCACTCCGGACTGCTGCTGGTACGTGGCACGGTGGAGGCACGCGGCCCGCGCCGCACCGTCGTCGGCGAAATGGTCTGGGACCTCGAAGCCGTCGCCGCCACCCGCCGCGACCACGGCCCCCAAGCCGCCCTCGACCTCCTCGGCCACACCACCACCGCACCCACACCCGCCCAACCCACCACACCCGCGGCCGCCGAGGGGAGCCCGGGGCGGGTACTGCAGGACGGCACCGCCGGATCCCAACTGGCCGCCTGGGCCGACCTCCAGCCCGCCGGCAGCCGCTCCGCCGACCTACGCCGCCTCGGACACCGCTCCCCCGGATCGGCGGGATGACCATGACCAGCAACCCGGCCCGACGGCCAAGCACGACACGGTGCATCACCCGGGTCCACTTCCACCTACCCCACGACGGGCAGAGCGGACTGTTCGAGCAGCTGCTCTCGCTGATGGAGGGGATCACGCCTCGGCTGAGGGCGCTGCCGCCCGACGGCATCGACCTCGACCTCACCGGCGCACTGGGCTACTTCCGGCGCGACGCCGCGGGCCTGGCCCAACTCGTCAGGCTGCGGGCGCTGGCCCTGTACGGCGCCGCCAGCACCGCGGCGGTGGCTCCGAACGCCCTGCTCTCGGCGATGGCCGCGGCGGCCACCCCGCGCGGCCAGATCACCGTCATCGACGACGAGCCCTACGCGATCGCTGCGTTCCTGCGGCCCCAGCCCATCACTGCGCTCTACGGCGTGGGACCGGCAACCGCCCGCCAATTGGCCCGGGTTGGCTTGACCACGATCGGTGAACTCGCCGACGCGCCGCTGCTCACCGTGCAGCGCATCCACGGTGCGCAGAACGGCCGCACCCTGCACGAACGTGCCCACGGCATCGACAACCCAGACACTCACGGAACTTGATCAAGCCCTGCACGGCCATCCCGCAAGACCATCGGCGCCATGCGCGCGAACCGACGCTTTATTCGGAACTTCACAGGGGTTCCCCCTTTGATAGTGGATGATCGCTCCGCGCAGGCTCCCGTCCTGAGGGCGTCGATGACCAGTTCGGTGCGCATATGGGTCGGCGATCTACCAGCCCACCAGCCGCTTGGAGTGCAGGTCCAGCAGCGTCACCGGATAAGGGAACTGACCGTCGCCGACGGGGAGATACGGGATGTCCCCCACGTACTTCCCGCACCGGCGCATCACCCACACCACTACCTGCGGTTCACAGCACCAACGCCAACTCGCGCCGTTCTCAACCAGGTTGACAAAAACCGAGTGGCATGGTTGCGCGAAGTTGCGGAACCGGCCATATGGCTCATCCTGGAAATAACACACGACCACCGCGCCAGCATGGCGTATCGCCGCCGCAGTGGCACACCAAATCACAACAAGAAAAATTTTGGAACATCAGCTTGCGTAGGCGGGACATGGTTGCTGCCCAAGGTCAGCACCCGCGACGCTAAGACGACCCCGCTGCTGCCGCCCGAGGAAGGATTCGGCGATGACCCACCCCTTACCGCCCCCACATCGCTGGCGTTCTGGGGACGAGGCGTCGGCGGAAGCTGGCAGGTGACAATCCCGCAACAGCAGTTCGACACAGGACTGAACCTGAACGGACTCACCCGGATCCAAGTGTGGATCGGATACCAGTTTCTCCACGGTTGACCGACCGCGGCACGATCGGCGAGATGACCGGTGGGCGACTGCCTGGAGGTCTCGACGGCGATCGATGGGCCGGACGCTACGCGCCAACACGGGCATGGGTTTCTACCAGCTGAGAAACGCGAGATTGGAGATGCGCAATGACAGAGATCGACGCGGCTGTAGTGGACTCGAACGCGTCCAGCGCTACGATCCAGGCAACGATATTCAACAAATCAAGTCGCACTATCGCCACGGGCGGCACAGTGCGACTTACGGCAGCTCCCTTTGGGACCGGAAATTTCGCTGATGGGACTTTCGGCTCGATCGCGCCAGGGGGACAAGAGACGCAGCTTATCAATTGGGATTTGGAGCAAGACGATACGGGACATACCCCATATCCGACGGCCGCCCACTATTTCCTTTCAGCGGAAGGGGGCGGGGCCTGCTCAGGCGGAACCGGTGAAAATCCAGAAGGAATCGCAGGAGTCCGATTCTCCATATTTGACTCTGACTGGTCATAACTGCGCCGATCCTGGATAGAGGGGCACTGGCTCCCCGAAACAGGCGAATAACGTTCACCCACTCGCCAGAGCCGATGTGTCCTTCAGCATAGCGTCATCAGGCGGACGTCAAATTGTGAAGAGGGGAGTGCCTCTAGATGCCACAGGTCGGTTAGTCGGCACCCGCAGCACTATGATCATGGTTGGCGATAAGCACCTAATCCCCTGGCTTCCCGTACTGTGGAGTTCCCGAGACGGTGGGCCTGGGGTAAATGGCGGTCCCGTCCGGAGTTAGCGAGGAGATCATGTCTACTTCGTCATTTCAAATGTCGAGCTTCACTCCTGTTGATGGTAAGATTGTCAATCAAAGCTCGACCTCTGTATCGTTCTCATTCTCTAGCGCATACGTAACACATATCAGCGTCGACATATGGTCTGAGGACGACCAAGGCGCAACCTACGCTGATAGGCAAGAAACGGATACGAACGGTACCGATGATGTGGGCTTGTCGTTTGCCGTGCCCGCCGCCGTTGACCTGCACTACAAGATTACGATCAGTGGCGACCCCGGCTCCAATAATATTGTCTACGTCCGCATCGAATGGTGACTCGTTAGCATTCCGTGTGCCATCCCAGCCCCGCCAGGGCTTGATCAAGTTCCGTGAGTGTCTGGGTTGTTGGTGATGCCCAGGATGGCGAGTGCTCGTTCGGGTTCGCGGCGAAACCGTCGGGGTGCAGCGCCAGTACACCGGCACCGCTGGGCGGATCGAGAACTCCCAGGTCGCGGTCTATCTTGTCCATGCCACGCCGCGTGGACACGCCACCGTTGACCGCGAGTTGTACCTGCCCAGGGCATGGACCGATGATCCCGAACGGTGCCGCAGGGCGGGCCTGGACCCCGACGGGGTGCGTTTCGCCACCAAGACGCAGCTCGCCGCCGCGATGCTTGAGAGGTTCTGGGCCGGCGGTCACACGGCCGGCTGGGTCACCGGCGACGGGGTCTACGGTGGCAACCCTTCCCTGCTGTCGGCGATCGCCACGCACGCGACGGGATACGTCATGGCCGTCTCCTGCCGCACCCAAGTACGCACCACTGGCGGCAAGTTCCGTGTCGACGTGCCGATGCGCAAGGTGCCCCGACGCGGCTGGCAGCAGCTGTCCGCGGGCGCCGGCGCAAAAGGCCCGCGCCGATACGACTGGGCCGCCGTCGACCTGATCCCCACCCACTCGGCGGGCACCTGCCAGCTACTGATCCGCCGCAACCGCACCACCGGCGAGGTGGCCTACTACCGCTGTTTCAGCCCACGGCCAGTAGCGCTGCCCGCCCTGGTCCGCGTCGCCGGAACCCGCTGGCGGATCGAGGAGACCTTCCAGGCCGGCAAGGGCCTCGCCGGCCTGGATGAGCACCAGGTCCGCCGCCACACCTCCTGGCTGCGCTGGGTGACCCTCGCGATGCTCGCCCACGCCTTCCTGGCCGTCATCCGCGCCGGCGAGCACTACGAACACCCCGCCCCCACCGTGCTCATCGCCCTCACCTGCAACGAAATACAGCGACTACTCGCCCTGCCCGCCGCAGCCCCGAACGGCCAACGCGACCATCGCCTGCACTGGTCCCTATGGCGTCGTCGACACCAAGCCCGCGCCCGCGACTGCCACTACCGCCGACGCGAGGCCACAACATGAAGATCCACAACTGCGGATGGAGTGTTAGTTGACTGAGTTCAGAAGCAACCGACCGAAGTCAGTGCGGCCCGAGGGGCCCCTCATGCCGCCGTTAGCGCCGCCAGGGCGCGGTCCATCGCGGCGTTGAACTCTTCCGGCGTCAGCGGCAGGCGGGACTTGACGTCCCGACTCCACTGGTCGGCGAGGACCTCGGCGGAGCCCGCCTCGACACCGTCGAGCGCCGCGTCGGCCAGGTCCGACGGAGCGATCTTGTCCACGGGCCAGCCCGCCGCCATGTCGGTGTCGGCCAGACCGAGGTGCACCGCTGTCACGAGCGTGCCCTGCTCGGAGAGTTCCAGGCGGACGCCGTTGGTCATGGCCCAGGCGGCGGCCTTGGTCAAGTGGTAGGCATTGGCGCCCTTGACCCCGAACCATGACATGGCGGAGAGGACGTTGACGATCGCGCCCCCGCCGTTCCTGGCGAGCGCCGGCGCGAACTCCCGGATCATTCCCAGGTGGCCAAACATGTTGGTCTCCAGCTCGTGCCGTACCGCGTCCAGCGAACCGGTCACCAGGTCGGTCCCCGTCTGGATCCCCGCGTTGTTGATGAGCAGCGAGACGTCCGGGGCGGCCTCGGCTGCGGCCCTCACGGATGCGGGATCGGCGATGTCGAGGGGCAGCACGTCGACCCCGGGCAAGTCCATGCTCTCGGGCCGGCGGGCCGTCGCGTAGACCTTGCGGGCGCCCCGTTCGAGCAGGCGCTGGGCGAAGGCGCGGCCCAGGCCGCGGTTGGCTCCGGTGACAAGGGCAACTGAGTTGTTGATGTCCATGCCCGGTACGCTAAAACCTGACGTTGGCGTCAGGGGCAAGTGCTGGTCATCAGGGCCGGGGGGAGAGGAATCACCATGACCGTCACAGAGGCCGCGGCCGAGCGGCTGATCCGCATCGGCGAGGTGGCGCGGGGCGCCGGCGTCTCGGTACGCGCCGTGCGCTACTACGAGCAGCAGGGGCTGCTCATCGCGGAGCGCAGCCCATCCGGCCAGCGCCTCTACCGGCAGGATGCCGTCCCCCTGGTCCGTTTCTTCCAACAGATGTTTGCCGCTGGCCTGACCAGCCGAAGGATCACGGATCTCCTTCCGTGCTGGGACTCCGGGCACACCGACGCCGAGCAACGAGCCATGCTGCGCGCCGAGCGGGACCGCATCCAGGCCAAGATCGACGACATGCAGGCTGCCCTGGACCGCCTCGACGAGGTCATCGCGATCACGGACACGCACCCATAGGCGCGGTCGGTCGGACGTCGCACCAGCGATCTACGGCTGGAGTACTAGAAGATCCGGCCCGGCGCCCCGACCTCGATGACATCGCCCTGAACGCTGCGAGCATGCCGCAGGTACTCCCTGGTCTGGAACAGCTCCAAAAGCCGCGAATAAGGATCAAAGAGCGATTCCTCACGCCCCTCAAGGGGAATCCGGATCATCCACTTCTGCTCCCGGAACGCGAACGTGAGGTCAGCGCGCCGCTCCTGACACACCGCGACGTTCAGCAACCGCAGCGGACCGCAGGTGAAGGAAGCCACAGAGCGGATGAGATAGGCCAGGTGAGCCCAGCCCGGGGAGCAGGAAAGAGGGGCCCAGCCGAACAGGTTGTCCTCGAACCGCTCGCCCTCGCCGAGGGCCGTCTCCAGGAAAGGAATCCGGGCATCCGGCCGTCCCTGCGTGAAGGTGACGCTGAGGCCCGTCATGTCGATCGCGCTCAGTTGCAGACCGCACGCCCCCTGCCGGGCGATGATGCAGGCGACGGTGACCAGGAAGTCACCGGCGCGTTCCTCCTCGGCGCTCGGCGCCTCATCCCATTCGTCCTCCTTCGGCTCAGGCGGCGTGTAGGAGCCGGAATAGATCACTTCTCCCCGCCCCCGGCTGCGCGGCCCTTTCGTCATATGTCATCCCTCCTTCTCGAATGCCCTCAGCCCCGCCGCAGGAGCGGCGGGGCTGAGGGGCTGCGTGCAGATGCCTTCTGCTACTTCATGAGCTTGTAGGAGCCCCGGTAGTCCAAGTCGGCTGCTGCGGCCTTGTTTGCCTTGACAGTCTTGGTGAGCGGCTTGTAGGAGCCGACGAGCGACTCACCGTTGACCTTCTGCGCGGTGGCCGCACGGCCGCCCTTTTTGTTGAGCTTGACCAGGGACTTCGTCACCCAGTTCGGGGCACGCTCCGGGCCGATGATGTGCTCGGTGACGACGCCGAACTTGTACTTCGAGCCACCCTTGTGCTCCTCGTTGACGGTGGCGGTCACCTTGTACTGCTTGACGAGGCGGCACACCCCCCTGCTGCACTTGTACTTACCGGCGTAAGCGGTGAGGGAGTACGACGCCTTGCTCTTGGGGACCTTCTTGCGGTTCGGCGACTTCGTCAGCGCCTGGACGGCGGAGTACTTGGTGATGTTGTGCTTGTTCTTGATCTTCGTCCAGCCGAAGCCAGCGTCTTTGCTCTTGTTGTAGTAGCCGAGCCGCAGGGGCATGTTGCCGGGGCCGGAGTAGGACAGGTTCTTGAGGATCTTGTACTTGGGGGCGGCCTGGACCTGCACGTCCTGGACCTGCTGTGAGCCCGCCGCGTAGGCGGGGGCCGCGCCTCCTAAGAGTGCCAGACCGGCGACGCCGAGAACAGTTTTCTGGATGACCTTCATGGATGCTCCTTTGAAGGGATGAACGGCGACCGTATGTCATCAACTCCCGGTGATCTATTGTCATTTCGGGAGGGGTCGGGGTGGCCTCATTGATTTCAAAAAGAGGATCAGGCAAGATTTTCGTGAGGACGATCACCGGGATTCCGGCTTCGTGACGTAGCGTCATCTGGGACCGTGGTGTCGTGCGACGAGCTCGTCGGTGTGCTGTTCCCGTACCTCAGCTCAGTGCTGGTGGAGCGGGTGTCCCTCGCAGGCGAGACGGTCCACATCAGGGCCAGAACCCGGGATCACAGCGTGTCCTGCCCGGACTGTGCTACGGCGTCCCGCAGGGTGCACAGCACCTACGAACGCCGCCTGGCCGACGGCCCCGTCGGTGGTCAGCCGGTACTGATCCGGCTCACCGTGCGCCGTTTGTACTGTGAGAACGCTCAGTGCCCGCGTCGTACCTTCGTCGAACAGGTCGACGGCCTGACGGTCCGATACGGCAGACGAACCCTCGTGTGGTGCCGTGGGCTGGAGGCGGTGGCGGTCGCTCTGGCCGGGGCCCGTTTCGCGGTGGTCCTGCACAGCCTCGTCAGCCGCACGACGCTGCTGCGGCTGCTGATGGCCTTGCCCGACCCCGCCTGGACACCGCCAAGGGTGCTCGGCGTCGACGACTTCGCCACCCGCCGCGGCCAGCACTACGGCACGGTGCTCATCAACTGCGAGACCGGCCAGCCGCTTGACCTGCTGCCCGGCCGGGACGTCGAGACCCTGGCCTCGTGGCTGCGCGAACATCCCGGCCCTGAGATCATCTGCCGGGACCGGGCCGGCGGCTACGCCTACGCCGACGGCGCCCGCACCGGGGCGCCCCAGGCCGTTCAGGTCGCCGATCCCTTCCACCTCTGGCAGAACCTCGCGACCGCGGTGGAACGCTGGCGCCGGCACAACGCCTGCCTGAACCCACCCGACGCCGACGAGAACGGCATCGTGCACATCTCCTTCGCCGACGAGCAGGACACGACGAAGGAGATGTCGCCCATCGAGGCCGCTATCCGCGAGCGCCACCGGGTCGTCCATGCTCTCCTCGACCAGGGACACGGCATCCGCGAGATCGCCCGGGAACTGCACATGGGCGGCAACACTGTCCGCCGGGTCGCCCGCGCCGAGATCCCCGAACAACTGCTGACCGGACGCCACCAGCCTCGCCGCACCCAGATCGACCCCTACAAGCCCTACGTGGACAAACGATGGGCGGAAGGCTGCACGAACGCCGTCCGTCTGCACACCGAGCTCAAAGAACTGGGCTACCAGGGCACTTACCGGATCCTCAGCCACTACCTGCGGCCGAGGCGCCGACGCCGCATCCGCACTGTCGCCCCGGCACCACCGGGTGTCCGCCAGGTCACCACCTGGATGATGCGCCACCCCGACCGCCTGCGCGACGACGAACGCCTCCAGCTCGGCGAGATCCTCGCCCGCTGCCCGGAACTCACCGCCGCCGACCAGCTCGTCCGAGCCTTCGCTCAGATCCTCACCATCCGCTCCGGCCAACACCTCAAAGACTGGATCACCGCCGCCCGCGCCGAGGACCTGCCCGGACTCCACACCTTCGCGCACGGACTCGAGAAGGACTGGGACGCCGTGATCCAGGGCCTGACCACCCACTGGAACTCCGGCCCCGTCGAGGGCCGCGTCAACCACATCATTCTGTGGAATCAGAATTGTCAAGCTTGCTGTGGTTTGCCCTGGCGGACGTCGAGGATCGGCAAGAGGGTGGCGTTCGTTGGAACGTCGAGTTGTCGGGGTGTCGGTCCGGCCGGGGTGGGGGTGTCGGCAAGTCTGTCGAGGAGGCGGTCGAGCGCGCTCTGGCCGTCGGTGACGGCAGCTTGCTCATCTTCCGTGAGCGGGATCGAGACGGCCATCTTCTGCAAGTTGCCCTTGGCTTCCAGCAGTTGGGCCCTGCTGGAGTCCTTGGGGGTGTAGAAGTCGCAGCGTGCGCAGGCCATGCGGTGCTGGCACTGCTCGAAGAAGGTGTAGGTGCAGTAGCCGTGTCCGAGGTCGTAGTGCTGCCAGGGTTTGCCGGTCGCGGCGGCGCCGGAGGCGACTGCGTCGCGGTCGACGAGGACCTCGATGGTGCGGACGTTCCGCTCGAAGTAGCCCGCTTCGGAGTACGCCTTGGACAGAGTGTTCGGGGTGATCTTCGCGTAGTACTGGGTGGATTGCGGTGATCGGTGTCCGAGCCAGGCTTGCAGCTCGAACAGCGTCATCGGTTCCTTGGCGTTGTAGAGCTGGCTGGCGATGGTGGAGCGGGCTCGGTGGCTGGTGATGTTCCCGCGGACGTCGGCGTCCGGGACTCCGGCCTTGCGGCAGAGCATCGGGATGATCGTGTTGTTGATGTAGCTGGTGGAGACGCGGCGGGCGCGAACGGCGAACAGCAGCTCGACGTTCTCGCCGGTGCGGCGGTCGGTGAACTTCGGCTGGTCCGGGCGGACGGCCTGCCAGGCGTCGATGGCCTGGCCGAGGATCGGGTCGACCGGCTTGGTGAAGGCGATGCCGGTCTTGTGGGTCGGAACGTCGAGGAGGCAGACCGCGTCGCGGGCCAGTACCTGCTGCGAGTCGCCCGCGATCGAGTTCCCGTCGTGCTGCCAGCGGATACAGCCCAGCCTCAACCGGGATATCTCGTTGCTGCGTTGACCGGAGAACAGCCAGGTCAACGTGACCGCGCGGACCAGCTCGAAGGGGTAGAAGTGGCCGGACCGGGTCTGCGGAAGATCCGCGGGATCGAGGTTGAGGCCGGCCCACAACAGCTTCGCCCAGACCTCGTCGCCGACACCAATTGTGGGGTCTCAAATCCCGCGTCATTTTCTCCGGCGCAGTCTCACACCGATGTCATGTTGCAGGTCAGCGGGTCGCATCGAACACGAGAGCTGAGGAAATGACACGGAAGCTGAGACAGCCGGCGGATGACGCGACGTGAGACGCCAGACGGAATCGCAGGTCACGGCGCGGCCGTATGACACGGAGCCTGAGAACCTGCAAACCTATGGCGGGCCCGGACGTCGGGCATGCCGAACGCCTACCGTCGCCCAGGGGCAGGAAGGCGATGTGCCTCGCCGCGGCTCCACCGATCAGCGCGGCCCCTTGATGGAGGGCCGCTATGTTCCGTCCCCGCTGCCACCTTCTGGCCCGGCGGGACCTCTGATTGTTCCTACCCGCCCTATGGCGCCTCACTGGAGAGCTTCCCCGCCTGTGGCGGGACGCCTGCTGTGTCAGATTCAGTGTCGGAGCTGGACTTGTTCGGCAGCCGATGAGCGATCAATGTCGCGACACCTGCGATAGCCGCGAGTGTGATGGCCACGAGGCGCGGGCCGGTGAGGGCCAGGAGCTGACCGCCAAGCATGGAGCCGGCGCCGGATCCCAGGTTGTAGCCGGAGCCGAGCCAGGCGTTGGCTTCTGCGTGGCGGGTGGTGTCGATGCGTTCGTCGACGAGCAGGTAGGCGATGACGAAGATCGGTGTCATGGGCAGGCCGACGAAGAAGACAGCCGCGATGGTGAGGGGGGACGAGGACAGCGCGGCCAGCAGCAGGGCGCCGACGGCCAGCGCCGCGGTGGCGATCGCGTAGCGCTGCCGTAGGGATGCGGTCCACTTCCTGCGCCCGTACAGCAGCCCGCCGACGGCGCCGCCGAGGGAGAAGGCGGCGAAGGCGTAGCCGGAGGAGATGACGTTGGCGTAGTCCTCTGTGGCTGCCGGGATGATGACGTTGAGGCCGCCGCCGCATAGGCCAAGGGCGATGACGGGCACGGTGATGCCCTGGCCGTCCCGGGTCCTCATGAGCGAGCGGCGCCGCACCGTGGCCCCGGCCTGATCGCCGGATTCAGTGGAGTCGTCGGCAGCGATAGGAAGGGTGCGTAGGACGGCGGTGAGCCCGAGGGCCGCGGGCAGGAGGAGGAAGGCCCCCACCGCGGTGACCCAGCGGGAGTCGGTTAGGACCATGGCTGCGGAGCCGATCAACGGCGTGGTCACGAAGGTGAGTTCTTCGACGATCGAGTCCAGTGTGTGGATGCTCTGCAGGTGTTGCTTGTCCGGCATGAGCCGGGACCAGATGGCCCGCAGGCTCGGGGTCAGGGGCGGGAACAGGGCACCGGCAGCGGCTGTGATCACGAGAGGTATCTGCCAGAGGCGGTAGCCGGTCACCGTGGCTGCGACGACGAACAGCACGACGCTTGCCAGTGCCATGAGGACGACGCCTCTGGGGCCGTGGTCGGTGCACCATCGGGCTCGGGCGGGGCCGGGCACAGCAATGGCCAGGAGCAGGGCGCCGGAGGCCAGGCCGGCGATGCCGATCCCGTAGTGCTGGGTGAAGGAGATCAGCACTACGAAGGGGACGAGGCCGGCGGGCAGGCGGCTGAGCACACCGAGGGCAATGACACCCTTGACCTTGGGCACCGAGAGCGTGGCGCGGTAGCTGATGGTCGTGTCGCTCACGGGGTGACTCCGGCGGACTGCGGGGACGAGGTGAGGGTGGGGACGCTCGTGGCGCCGGCCCACTGGCAGATGACGGCCAGGGCGCATTCGAGGTGTTCGGGGTCCTGGCCGTCGATGAGCTGGTGGCCTTCGATGTGGGCGCTGCCCTTGCTGACGCGGACCGCGATCCTCCCCACGAGGCTGGTGCCGAGGAGGACGGGCATGCCGAAGTAGCCGCACTCGCGCTTGGCCGCGGGCTTGTATGCCTCCAGCAGGTACTCGACGCCGAACAGGCGCCGCATGCGCGGGCGGTGCCAGATCAGCGAATCGAAGGGCGAGAGCGGGGTGCAGGCGTCGCTGTCCGGGCGGGGCAGCTCAAGGTCTGTGCGATGGGCCCAGGCGGGCTCCTCCCAGCCTTCGACCCGCGCGGGCTCGGCCTCTTCGAGCTCGGGCAGGATGGCGGCGACGTTCTTGGGCGACAGGCGGAAGTAGTCGGCGATGTCATCGGCGGTCGCGACACCGAGCGCCTGGAGGGCCAACTGGGCCAGGGAGCGCAGGCACTCCGCGTCGCCGGGCTCGGCGGTCAGCAGGTCGCGGGGAATCACGGACTCGGCCAGCTGGTAGACGCGTTGCCAGCCACGACGGTTTACGCAGGTGACTTCGCCGGTGGCCAGCAGCCACTCCAGGGCCCACTTGTTGTCCGAGGACCTCTCCCAGCCGTTGCCCTTGGCGCCGCCCACATCGCTGATGGTGAGCGCACCCTGGTCGGCCAGAGCGGCCCGTACCTGCTCGACCGCGGCGGAGGAGACCTCCGGGCCATTCCATCCCTTGGCGGCATATGTGCGGCGCCGGAAGGCGAACAGCGGCCACAGGCGGATCGGCAGCAGAGAGGCCGCATGCCCCCAGTACTCGAACAGCACCGGTGTGGCCTTCTTGTCGATCAGCTGTGCGGCATCGGATACCGGAACGCCGCGGGCGAGTTGGACGAGTTCATGGGAGCGGCGCACCACGTTGATGGTGTCCAGCTGGATGCAGTCCAGTCGGTGCAGGACCTCTTCGGCGCCCGTCGGTGTGGGGGCTCGGTGAAGGCCCTGGGCCGCCACGGCGAGGGACCGTGCTTCGGGCAGGGAGAGCTCAATCAAGGGCGGGTTCCGCCTCCGCTGCGTCGTCGAACAGGCCCTTGGCCTGGAGAGAGTCCGCATGCAGGAGCACGATGCGGGCAATCGGCTGGCCGCGGTGGATGCTCACGCGGGCGGTGGGACGGACCGCGATGCTCAGGCCGTGCTCGGTGGCCATGCGGGCGGCAATCGAACTGCTCAGGATGCCGACGGGCACCTCCAGCCCTGCGGTGTTCTCCAGCGGGAGGACGAGGAGGAAGTAGCCGCGGGGCACGTCCGCCGTCCACCCCATGCGCCACTCGACACTGCCGACGCCGTTGACCAGGAACATATTCTCCCAGCCGCGCGGGGTGCTGAACTGATGCAGGTGCAGCCAGCTGGTTTTCTCCACCGCCAGGTGGGTCTTCTCCCGCTGCCACAGCTCGGTGCGGTTGGCCGCCCGCCCTGCGGCCTCCGGCTCGCTGATCCCATCGAGTTCGATCTGGTCCAGGGGTGTGAAGTCGACGTCCACGGGACTGTGCACCCGCCAGCCCAGTTCCTGCCCCATGACCCAGGGTGCGCAGTGCTCCGGGCGCCTCTCGGCGCGCACAAAACGGAAGTTCTCCCGGTACACCGCCGCATCACTGCGGCTGCGCTGCCGGTCGACCTGGTACTTGCTCGGCAGCAGCGCCCACGGCTGGAGCTGACGGAACGGGATTTCGACGGGCAAAGCAGCTGCACCTTCCTTCGCGGCAGGCCCCCGCACGCAATCGCGTGCGGGGGCCGAACTTCCAGACGTGACCGATGAACCGGGGTTAGCCGGCGGCCTTGGCGCCCTCGCTGAGCTGGGCCGCGGCCTGGTTCAGCTTGGTGCCGTCGTAGGAGATCTCGGCCGCGTCGAAGACCGAGACACTGCACGGCCCGTAGCCGACCTTGATCTCGTCGTACTGGACCTGCCCGCCTTCCTCGGCCGACATCGACAGGTCGACTCCGTCGAGGTGGACCACGGTCAGAGTGTGCGGGCTGAACTTGAATTCGACCTGGTCGTCGTCGGGCACGGTGCGCGCGGAGATGCCGCAGTAGACCGTGCCGTCGTTGTCGTCTACCGCGATGCCGCGCGGGCCGGGGCCGACCGGAATGTTGCGGGTCGCCTTGAGCTCGTCGGTGTCGACGACCGCGATCACGGAGTTGCGCTCCAGGGTGAGCAGCGCGTACCGGTTGTCGGTGGTGAAGGCCACCGCCCGGCCGCCATCCGCCAGGACCGGGACCCGGGCGATGACGGTGTCGGTCTCCAGGTCGATGACGGGCATCTCCGCGATCGCGTTGCACGCGACGTAGGCACGCTTACCGGTGCGGTCGATGTTGAGGCTGTAGGGGAAGGAGTCCTCCCCGATGTGGATGCGGGCCACCTCGCGGATGGTCTCCGGGCGTCCCTCGTCCACCAGGCCGCTCAGGTCGAGCTTGGCTATGTAGCCAGAGCCCCAGATGCACACGTACGCGTGGCGGCCGTCCTTGCTGATGGCCATGTGGCGCGGGTCTCGGGCGACAGCGACTTGAGTGAGCTCGGTGCGGGATTCCAGGTCAACCACGGATACCGTGTTCGAGCCGGAGTTCGACACCAGCAGGTACCGCTCGCCCGGCACGATGCCCAGGCCACGCGGGCCCGAGCCGACCGTGATCCGAGCGACCTCTCGGCGGGTCAGGGCATCCAGCTCGGAGACAGTGTTGGTGCTGGTGTTGGACACGAAACCGCGTCCGTCGCGGGTGAACTTCACACTCCCGCGCGGCGCGTTGCCGACGGAGATCTCCTTCCGAACCTCATGCGCCGAGGGTCCGTCCTTACGGATGACGGTGATTTGCCCGGAGTCGGTGTCGGTCGAGTAAATCTCAACGGTCACGCTGGTCTCCAACTGTTGACTTCCACCACTGGCCATGGCGGCTGAGATTGCCCAAGTGACGCTACGTTTCATCTCGAACACGAGTCCATGCCAACCCTGAGGCCTGACTGAATCCCGTCGTATTGACACAACGTCTAGCGGCAGAGTGAGCGAAGGCATACACGGCGACTGAGTGCGATACAGGCTGCACACCCCGGGCCCGTGACGGCGTACAAGCTCCCGAAAGTACTGACCCGCAATGCATCCGGCCCACAGCTGATGGGGCATCAAGTGGTCACGTACTGGCTTGAATTGATCACGGAGACAAGTCGGGCAGGTACCGTTGGCCTGGTTATCAGTTGTATGCGGTGACGCGGCCAGAGACCGCGCCGCCGCATACAACGGGTGACCGGCCAACGGACACCCCCCGGCCTCGATCACGGCGTCCTCCCGGTTCAGCACATGAGGTGCATGGTGGTCAGCAGGCGTCGGCAGTTGGCGACAGCGTCGTAGGTGCCGCCAAGGGGCTGGTAGCGGTAGGCGCGGTGGCGGGCGGACCACTGGCCCTTCCAGGCCGCGTAGGGGGCCATGGCGTCCTCCCAGGTGCATTGGCGCAGCCAGGCTTCCGCGCGGGCGGGGTCCTGGTAGTGCCGGTGGGCTTCTCGCTGCAGTACGCCTCGATCAAATCCGGCATTGAAGACGATGCAGCGGCGACCGTCCATGACGCTGGCTAGGTCGGGGATAAGCGTGCTGAAGGTTGGTGCGGTGGAAAGGCGGCGGTCGGTGATGCCGTGGAGAGACCTGGCTTCGGGTGTGATGTCGGCCAGCGGGTTGACGAGTTCGTCGAGGAGGGTGTTGCCCTGCCTGTCGGTGACGCCGATCTGGACGGCCCAGGCCGTGTGGAGCCCGGTGGTCTGGATGTCGAGGGCGAGCAGGTGTGGGTCTCTCAGGATGCCGCGCGCCCACCGGTGGACGCGTTCTCGGTCGGCTGCCCAGCTGGCGGGGCGGCGCAGGGCTCGGACGGCATCGTCGAGGTTGAGGTGGCTCTCGTTCAGGGACTGGACGTGCCAGCGTCCGTCGAGGTCGAACTGGCCGTGGACGGTGCCCAGGTACCGAGTCTCTTCGTAGGCAGCCCAGGACGGCCGGTCGGTGTCGCTGGGGCGTACGAGCTGTACGGATGTGCCGTCTACCAGGTACTCGATCCAGTGATCCCAATCCGTCACGTCATCCGAGTCCACGGTGCCCCGTACCGCCTTCCTCTTTGTGCTGCGTCGCTGCGGGGAGGCTGTCCAGCGGCGCGGTCGTACGGCTGGGCTTCGCGTTCCATCGTGGCTCAGCCCTCATCGAGGGCGCGGACCGGCAGGAACCACAGCCACTTGCCGGCTTTCGCGAAGTCGTTGAAAGCGGCCGGGGCCGAGAAGTCGACCTCGGGAGCCATGGCCCACTCACCGGCACTCAGAGGTCGCTCGCTCATGTTGTTTCATCCCGTGAGACACACCCTGGCGCTCAGGGGCTATTCCGTGTCAACGACCGCGCGACGGGCCTGTGGCCGCCGACGGCCCGCCCCGTCGCGACCATCGAGGTGACCAACATCCCGCATGAAACGCCCTGTCTCGCGTTAGCGCGAGAAGCAGCCGGGGCAGCACGGACTCATGACTCAGCCACCAGGCACTCCAGGGACGCTCCGGCAGACAGAAAGTCACGGTCGGCTCTGGGAGTACTTCCTCCGCGAAGACGCCATGATCATGAAGAGAGGCAATCTGTTCCTCGTCGCGCAGTCACTTCAACTCGTCGCCTACACCGCGATCGTGTCCACGGGACACGAAGCGGAGCAGCAAGCCGACAGCAACGTTCTGACCGCCCGTGTCATCGCGGCTTTTGGGATAGCTCTCGCCACCATATGGCTCTACGTAGGTCACCGGCAGATCCGGTACACAAATGCGCTTGTGGCCACGGTTCTAACGTGACCACTGACCACTCGCGCACCACAGCCGGATGCGATCACCTAGTCGGCCTGCTCCTTCGCCGATGTGAGTGGTTTGGTACGGGCGGCCTTGTAGCCGGTGATGACCCCCGGGTCGTCAGAGGCGTCGCCCGGGCCGACGAAGCCGAGATCACCGGTCGCGCACACGTCGCGGGCGCGCGAGTAATCGTCAAGACCTGTGGATCGGTTGATCTCAGCTTCGATGTGATGGGTTGATCGCGACGAGCTCGACCTCGAAGCCGTCGTCGTTCTCCAGATAGGCGGCATAGTGCTGCGCGCCGCCGGCGTGCGGATGCCGATCGGGGAAGGGTGCAGATCTTCTGAGGGTGCCATGCGACCGGGCTGACCTGCACTGTCACGTCGGTGTGCGCGACGGCCCCTGCCGCCCAGTCGGAAGTCCGCGCTGGTCTGCGAAGCCCGTACCCGCGACTCGACTGATCCGGCGCGGAGACGCACGCCACGTGGACCTCCGCGATCACCTACCAATGGCAAACCTGCTGGTCACAGGATTTTGATCAACCCTTAGAAGATCTGCACCCAACGGACTTAACGTCCACTCAGGGCAGGCTCTTCACTCGACGCCCTTCAACGAATTGGACCAGTAGTCCGCAACGGGCCGGTCCTCGGTCACGAGGGTGTCGGTGTGCTGTGGATCGCAGGTGATGGCGATCTTTCGGTACATCAGCTTCTTCGTCGCGTTGAGCCGGTGGAAGACGTAGTACTGACTCTTGCCGTCGACATCCTGCTGGCCCGGCACCGGGAAAATCTCCGCCAGCTGGCCGATGCCCGTCAACGACGCCTTCCACCAGTCGGCTACGGGCCTACGCTCGACCACGAGGCGATCGGCGTGGGTCGCGTCGCGGCTGATCGAGATGGTCGAGTAGTACAGCTTGCCCTGCTCGTCGTAGTGGTAGACGTAGTGCTCGCTCTTGCCCTCCACGTTGTGCCGGCGGGGCACCGGCATACTGGCGACCGGGTACTTGATGTTCGCCATCGAGTTCCAGTACGCGGAAACCGAGCGGTCATCGACCATGAGGCTGATGGTGTACGGGTCCTTGTGGAGGGTCGCGATCGTCCGGTACGTCAGTTCCTTCTTTGTCGTGTTGTAACAGATCAGATAGTGCTCGCTCTTGCCGTCCACGCTCTCCCGGCCGGGCACCGGCATCGCCAGCAGCGGTGTGGTGACGCCCTTTAGCCCCGGCGACTGAGACCAGGGCTTGTCCGGGATCACGAGCTTGTCGGTGTGCGCCTCGTCGCTACTGACGGTGATGACTCTGTAGGCTTCCTGATTGTTCTGCCCGTACATCACCGTGTAGCAGGGGGAGGGGGTGCGCACCGTCTCAGGAGGCGCATCCATCTTGACGAGCACGAGCGACTCCCTCTCCTGCTCGTTTGTCAAGCGGATTTGGTAATTAGTCATGGAGATCCTTCCCGGCGACAGGTGACCCACAGCAGGTCGCAGACCAACCTACAGTCGACAAACAAGGCAAATCGGTTCTGCGTACGGGGACACGCAACCGGGCCCTGCCGTGGCGATCCGGCCTTGGGGCTGATTCGTTGACGCCGGTCACCGGCGGCTGTCGTCGGGAGCTAGGGCCTGTCCGCGCCAACTCAGGACCCCACCCCGTGGGAGCTGTTGCGTGCCATGACGCAGCTGCGCGACGACCTCCGCGCCGACCTGGCCACCTTCACTGACCGGCTGACGGGGATGGTGACCAAAATCCAGTACGACGCCGATCGGCGTACGGACGAGCTACGTCTCAGTGGACGTTAAGTCCGTTGGGTGCAGATCTTCTGAGGGTGCCATGCGACCGGGCTGACCTGCACTGTCACGTCGGTGTGCGCGACGGCCCCTGCCGCCCAGTCGGAAGTCCGCGCTGGTCTGCGAAGCCCGTACCCGCGACTCGACTGTTCCGGCGCGGAGACGCACGCCACGTGGACCCCGCGATCACCTACCAATGGCAAACCTGCTGGTCACAGGACTTTGATCAACCCTCAGAAGATCTGTACCCATCGGGGAACAACAGATGCCAGCCGTGCCGGGCCGCGTCGGTGGCCAGCTGGTCGACCGAGGTGTCGTCTTCGACGTGAAAGGCCAGGTGGTTCAGTCCTGGCCGGCAGCGGTCGTGCCGGTCGGCGGTGAGGGCCGGGGACTGCTCCACGACCAGGTAGGTCGGCCCGAGCCGCCAGCTGCGTCCGCTGTTCCAGCTCTGGAAAAGGGTGTGGCCCAGTGCCTCCAGCAGCCAGCCGAGAGAGGCGACCGCGCGGTCGAGGTCCGGCACCCACAACTCGACGTGGTGCAACGTTCCGCTGGCGGGCCGGTTCACGCCGCCACCGCCTCGGGGCGTTCGACGAGGTGGCCGCGTTCGAAGCGCGCGCCGGCCCGGACCAGGGCGACGAGGTGGGGTGCGTTCACGGCCCGCCAGCGTTCCTGGGCGGACTCGATGAGCTTGAAGACCATGGCCAGGGCGGCGGCCCCGCTGCCGGCGCCCTTGGTGACCTTGGTCCGCAGGCGCACAGTGGCGAAGGTCGACTCGATCGGGTTCGTGGTCCGCAGGTGGATCCAGTGCTCGGCGGGGAAGTCGAAGAACGCCAGCAGTTCCTCCTCGTCGTCCGTGATCCGCTTGACGACCTTGGGGTACTTCGCCCCGTACTGCTTGGCGAACGCGGCGACGGCCTTGGCCGCACGCTCCTTGTCCTCGGCGTTGTAGATCTCCTGGATCGCGCGCTTGGCGGCGGGCTGGGCCGACTTCGGCAGCGCGTCGAGGACGTTCGCGGTCTTGTGCACCCAGCACCGCTGGTGGCGGGTCTCGGGGAACACCTCGTTCAACGCGTTCCAGAAGCCGAGCGCCCCGTCGCCGACGGCCAGGACGGGGGCCCGCATGCCCCGGCGGGCACAGTCCCGCAGTAGTGCCGCCCATGCCTCGGACGACTCGCGGTAGCCGTCGGTCATCGCGATCAGTTCCTTGGTGCCGTCGGCCCGCACGCCGACCACGACCAGGACGGCGGCCTTCGCCTCTTCCAGGCGTATGCGCAGGTGAACGCCATCGGCCCAGACGTAGACGTAGTCCGTGGCGGACAGATCGCGGTCCATGAACGACTTGTGGTCGGCCTGCCACTGCGCGGTCAGCCGCGTGATCGTCGCGGGTGAGAGGCCGGCAGAGGAGCCGAGGAACTGCTCCAGCGCGGGCACGAAGTCACCAGTTGACAGGCCGTGCAGATACAGCAGCGGCAGCACTTCGCTGATCTTCGGGGATTTACGGGCCCAGGGCGGCAGGATCGCCGAGGAGAACCGCCTGCGCTCGCCGGTGGCCTCGTCGACGCGCTTGTCGTTGACCCGCGGGGCCTTCACCTCGATCGCCCCGGCCGATGTCGTCACCTTCCGCGGCTGGTGGAAGCCGTTGCGCACGACCAGACGGCGGCCGGAATGGTCTCGCTGATCGGCCAACTCGGCTATGTAGGAGTTGACTTCCGCTTCCAGGGCGGCGGCCAGCATCCGCTTCGCGCCCTCGCGGACGATCTCGTCAATCAGGGAGCCGTGTGGCGTCGTTCCGTCTTCGTTGACTACCGTGAGCACGGGCGTGCCTTCCCGACCGACGCAGCGAACGTCGGCCTACTCGATGACCATCACAGGATCATTCGGGAAGGTACGCCCTTCGCGTGCCAACCCGAGGCCGATCCACAGGTCTTGAGCATTGCTCGGGTGATGGTTGGCGGATCACCTCACCGACATCTCCCAGCACCAGAACATCGCCGCAGGTCAGTGCGTTGATCGTCGATCGCGCATCAAGATCCGCCCTCTACCTCGCTCGTCCGCCAACTATGAATCTCGACCGCACGAGTTATGACTGAGCGCCGGGCCTGGCCCCTCTGGCCGACTAGGCGCTCAGATCGCCATCGGTGCCCGGCTGCTGTCGGGAGGATTGCAGGGGGTGGCGACGCGACGAAGTCCACGAAGCCTTCCTCGGCCTCGCCACCCGCCTCATCACCCACCAACACGTCCAACGCCTTTGCTAGGACCCCTAAGGCCACCGGTCGGCGAACGCCGCGCCGGGAGTCTTGAGTTGAGGTCCGCGGGTGGCGGATCGGACCGTCGCGCGATGGTCCGGCCGGGGTGGGCCGTTGCAGTGTCGGTGGGGCCGATACCGTGCGCGGTATGAAGATCGAATCCCTTCTCGACGACCTCCATACGCTGCGCGACCGAGGCGCCTTGGGCACCGTGGACGCGCGGGAGGACCTCGGCGATCCGGGTGCCCTCGGCGGGCTCCGTGACCTTGGTGGTCTCCGTGACCTCGGCGGTCTCCGTGACCTCGGGGATCCGACCAGCGCCGACGGTGACGAGCGGGCCCGGGCCGAGGCCGTCCTCGCGCTCCTCACGGAGCGGGCCGACGACGTGGTGCCCGCGCTGCTGGCCGGCGTCGCCGACGCCCGGTCGACTGCCACGCTCCAGCCCGTCATACGGATCCTGGCCCTGATCGGGCCGCCCGCCTTCGACGCCGTGCTCGCGGCCTGGCGGCGCGGCAACGTGAAGGACTGGGCGGCGGGCCGGCTGCTCGGGTCGTTCGACGAGCGGTGCGCCGACCGGTACGCGGAGCTGGCCACCGATTCCGCTCGCGGCGCGTCGGGCATCGGGTTCGCGGGACTCGTCCGGCTGCGGACGGACTCCGATGCCGGGCTGCGCGCCCTGGTGGAGTGCTACGCGGGCCGCCGCCCCGCCCCGTACAAGGCCGACGACTACGCCCTCCTGACGCACGAGGCGTATCGAGCCAGGTTGCGCGCGCTGCGCCGGGACCCGGCCGCCTCGCCGCGGACCCGGCGGGGCGCGATGGCCGCGCTCGTCGCGGGCGGCGGCGCCGACGGGCTCGACGCCCGCGACCGTGCGGCGATCGAGCGTCTGATCCGGGTGAAGATCGTGGGCGAGACGCCGAGCGCACCGTCGCCCCAGCTCTCCGGCTGGTGGCTGACCGTGCCGGGGGCCTCGTACGAAGGGCTCTTCGACGCCCTGGACCTGCACCACCGGCGACCCATCACATGCGCCACGGGTGTCGAGGCGGCGGGCCGGGACATCCAGGTGCCCGTCCCGGGCGGTGACGGCGCCGTCCAGACCGTGGGCCGCGTCTTTGTCACCCCGGAGCTGGACGGCTGGCGCCTCGTCTTCGGCCCGTACGACCTCCTCATCGGGGAGGGCTGGGAGGACATGGTCGAGACCGTCGAGCGCGTCAGCCGGCACTGCGCCCAGGCGCAGCTCTTCTTCGTCGACGACGCGGGCGGCTCCGACGTGTGGTTCGTTGCCGAGGAGGGCTGCGTGATCCGACAGTACGCCGCCGAGAGCGACCCCGAATGGGAGGGCGACCCGCTCCCCTGGGAGACCCTCGCGGTCGACGACCCCGACTTCGACCCGGAGTGCGACGATGCCCCGCCCAACGCGGGAACCGCCGGTGTGCGCACCGCCTGTGGCCACCTCTCGGTCGACCCGGACATGGTCGGTTCAGGCACCGAAACCCGGGGCCACGGCTGGCTCGCCCTCACCTCCCCGCACGCCGGCCACGGCGCCTTCCCCGGTATCCTCCCCCTCTGAGCC
>NZ_SRIC01000238.1 GCF_004684775.1 Streptomyces sp. MZ04 | reverse complement strand
GCATCACCGTCACCGGCTGAACCCCTCCCCGCACCCCGGGCAGAATCGAGCAGAACAGATGATCAGAGCACTCGCCGCGGCTGTCCGCCTGCGCGCCTGCACCACCGAGCAGCTGATCGCCCACACCGAACACCCCCTGCGCCGCACCAACCACCGCCGCCCGCCCATCACCGCCCTGCGCCTCGCCTACCGCCTGGCATCCGGCTACACCCCGCCCTTTAAGGAAAACGCCGCCATCGTCGCAGCCCTCCGCGCCGGCGGATGGCCCGCCCGACTCGCCCTCGGCGCCGACCCCGTACCCGACCACAGCGGCCGACGACACCTCCACGCCTGGATCGAACTCGACGACCAGCCCATCGCCACCAGCCTGCCCGCCCACACCTACCTGGCCGACCTCACCCGATTCCCGCCCACGTAGCAGTTGCAGGCGCTGCCGTCGCCCCGCACACTGCCAGGGCAGTGTGCGGGACAGCACCAACCCGCCACCCGACCCGCCCGCCCGTCATCTAGGCCGAGATGCCCAGGTGCGGGCATCTCGATCTCGTCGATGATGGCCGACAGCGTGCGCCTGGGCGCCAAGGCAGTCTGGGGTGAGAGGGCCTCCGACTGGTCGTGGCGACTGAGACCAGAACTGCGACCACGCACGTCGAAGGGCCGGGTCTGTACGGTCACTGGACAGACCCTCGAGTTGACCCTGCCGGAGACCGGTGTGTGCGGTGGCGCGGGCCTCTTCGACGAGCCGGAGGCCGACGCAGCGGGCGGCGGCTGCTGTGCTGCGCCGGCCACCCTCCAGATCGGTGGAACGTCCACCTCCACGGGCGGCTGCTGACCTCGGTAGAGCCCCGCCGGTGCCGCCATGCCGCTCAGTGGAAGGCGGCTGCTCGGAACGCGTTGCGGATAGCGGTCAAGGGATAGCGGTCAAGGGATCGCGGTCGCGGGAGTAGTAGAGCTTGTTGGTCAGCAGGACCGCCCAACGGCCTCGCGCGGGGGAGATCCACATGCCGGTACCGGTGAATCCGTAGTGGACCCAGATGTCGTCCGCCGCTGGGTCCGTTCCGGGAGCAGGGTGCCAGAACAGGCCGCGAACTGGTGGCAGGTCGCCGAGACAGAGGCGAAGAACAAGCTCAAGGAGGTGTTGCGCGATCACGAGGACGGGCTTGCCATCGCGCCCACCAACTACACGGTCGCGGACGCGGTGAACGACTGGCTCACGTACGGGCTGGCGGGGCGTGACGAGGGCACGATCGAGACCGTCACTGGGCTGAGCCGGACCCACGTGATCCCGGGCCTGGGGGCGCGCAAGCTGCGTGATCTCAGTGCGGAGGACGTCGACCGCTGGCTTGCGGTGAAGGCTCGAACGCTGAGTACGCGCACCCTGCAAGGTCTGCACTCCTGCCTCAACCGCGCGGTCAAGCGAGCCATGGCGCGGGACAAGGTGAAGCGCAACGTCGTGGAGCTGTGCGCCGTTCCGGCCGGCCGTCCGGGGCGCCCGTCCAAGGCGCTCACCTTGGTCCAGGCGGAGGCCGTGCTCAAGGCGGCCGAGGGGACCTCGATGTACGCGTACATCGTCGTCGCCCTGCTGACCGGTGCCCGCACCGAGGAGCTTCGCGCGCTGGCCTGGGACCACGTGTTCCTCGGCGGCAGGCCGGACGCCAGCCCGCCCCAGCCTCCGCACATCGCCGTGTGGCGGTCGGTGCGGCGAGGCGGGGACACCAAGACGCGGAAGTCCCGGCGCACGCTCGCCCTGCCCGCGCGGTGCGTGGAAGTGCTGTGGGCGCAGTTCGAGGACCAGGGCTGGCAGCGCCTCGCCGCCGGTGACGACTGGGAGGAGAACGGGCTCGTCTTCTCCTCGGCTGTCGGCAAACCGCTGGACGCGACCAACGTCCGGCGTGCCTTTCGGGTGGCCCTCAAGGACGCGGAGGGAATCGATGCCGACGAGTGGACACCCCGCGAGCTCCGGCACAGCTTTGTCTCGCTGCCCTCCGACAGCGGCGTACCTCTGGAGGAGATCTCCCGGCTTGTCGGACACTCCGGTACTGCCGTGACCGAAGAGGTCTATCGGAAGCAGATCCGGCCCGTGATCCAGACCGGCGCCGTGGTCATGGACGGCATCTTCAAGCGGGCCCCGGAGCGCTAGTCACGCAGATAGACACGCACACAGAAACAGGTCAGGCACCTACTCTCAAGAGTAGGTGCCTGACCTGGTGTTTCAGCTGTCGGGGTGGCGGGATTTGAACCCACGACCTCTTCGTCCCGAACGAAGCGCGCTGCCAAGCTGCGCTACACCCCGATGTCGTTGCTCCCCGTCCCGCATTGCTGCAGGCCGTGGCGACATCGATTACTTTAGCGGACCGGCGGCCGGAGACGAAATCCGGTTTTCGGCACCCCTGGCCGACAGGGCCCGCAGGGCCTGAGATGGGCCCTCAGGCCCTCGGCGTCAGGGTCAGCAGGGTGGCCTCGGGAGGGCACGCGAAGCGCATCGGGGTGTAGCGGTTGGCGCCGCAGCCCGCCGAGACGTGGAGGTATGACCTGTGGCCCTCCGCCTCGTGTGACGACAGGCCCTTCACGCGGTCCGTGTCCAGGTCGCAGTTGGTGACCAGCGCCCCGTAGAAGGGGATGCAGAGCTGGCCGCCGTGGGTGTGGCCCGCCAGGATCAGCGGGTAGCCGTCGGCCGTGAAGGAGTCCAGGGTGCGCAGGTACGGGGCGTGCACGATGCCCATCGAGAAGTCGGCCCCGGCGTCCGGACCGCCCGCCACGCGCGCGTAGCGGTCGCGTTTGATGTGCGGGTCGTCCAGGCCGGTGAGGCCGATCTCGTAGCCCTCGATCTTCAGCGCGCCCCGCGTGTTCGTCAGGTTCACCCAGCCCGAGGCGTCGAAGCCGTCGCGAAGGTCCTCCCACGGGTTGTGGATCACGCCGACGGCGGGTGCGTTGCCGTTCAGGCCGTGCTTGCCCTGCGCCTTCTCGAGAAGGTAGCGGGCGGGGTTGCGCAGCTTCGGGCCGTAATAGTCGTTCGAGCCGAAGACGTACGCCCCGGGGAACCGCATCAGCGGGCCGAGCGCGTCGAGGGTCTCCGGGACGCCATCGGGGTCGGACAGGTTGTCGCCCGTGTTGATCACGAAGTCGGGGCGGAGGCCGGCGAGCGAGCGCAGCCAGCGCTGCTTCTTGCGCTGGCCCGACACCATGTGGATGTCCGACACCTGGAGGACCCGCAAGGGGCGCATCCCCGTCGGCAGTACGGGGACGGTCACCCGCCGCAACCGGAAGGAACGGGCCTCGAAGCCCACCGAGTAGGCGAGACCGGCCGCGGCCGTCGCCGTGATGCCCAGGGGTACTGCGTATCGCGCGCGCATACTTCCATCGTGTCAGACCCGAAGCGCCGGGAAATCAGCGGGCGTCGGGCCGTGCCGCGTCGAACGATGGCGGTGACATGGGGGCTTTGGGGACGTGCCGGATCACGTGCCTCGCCGAAGCCGAAGCCGAAGCCGAAGCCGAGGACGCGGTGCAGGAAACGTACGCCCGCTGGTACGCCCTGTCCCCACAGCAGCAGCAAGCCATCGAGTCGCCCGGCGCCTGGCTGACCAAGGTCGCCGGACGCGTCTGTCTCAACTTGCTCGGCTCGGCTCGGCACGAGCCCGACGGGAGAGGTACGTCGGCGAGTGGATCCCCGAGCCCGTACCCGAACCCGCGGAGTGGGCAGGCGGTCGGGCGGGCGGCGCCATCGACCCGGCCGACCGCGTCAACCTCGACGAGTCGATCAGCATGGCCTTCCTCGTCGTACTCGAATCGACGACCCCGGCCGAACGCGTCGCCTTCATCCTCCACGACGTCTTCCGCTACCCCTTCGCCGAAGTCGCCGAAGTCGCCGAAGTCGCCGAAGTCGCCGAAGTCGCCGAAGTCGCCGACATCGTCGGCCGTACGCCGGCCGCCGAGCTGGCCTCATCGGCCCGCCGGCGCGTCCGCACCTGGCAGACACCCGCGCCCCCGACCGTCCGGCAGGCCGCCATCGTCAGGAACTTCAAGCAGGCCTGGGAAGCCAAGGACATCGACGCTCTCATCGGCCTCCTCGACCCGGACGTCACGGCAACCAGCGACGGCGGCGGCCTCGCCACCACCGTGCGCCGCCCGCTCGAAGGCGCCCAGCAGCTCGTGCGCGGCCTCGTCGACCGTGTACGCGTTCGACATCGCAGACGACCGGATCACGCGCATCTGGGCCGTACGCAACCCTGAGAAGCTCCGGCCGTGGACGGTGGACCAAGCAACCTGACCTGTGCGATCTGACCATGACGCCAATTCTCATACCGGTATAGTTTGAACGGTATAGTTATTGGTTCATTGGTTACGTGAGAAGGGCGCCGCATGATCGAGATCCTCAACCCCACCCTGCTGGCCCGAGCAAGAGACACCGGCGCCCTGGTCGGGGACATCCTGCAGACGCTGAAGAGTCGCAGCACGATCGGCACGAACCTTCTGGACATCAACCAGTGGGCCGAGAAAATGATCGTCGAGGCGGGAGCGCAGTCCTGCTACGTCGACTACGCGCCGTCCTTCGGACGCGGCCCGTTCGGCCACTACATCTGCACGGCCGTCAACGACGCCGTGCTCCACGGACAGCCGTACGACTACACGCTCGCCGACGGTGATCTGCTGACGCTCGACCTCGCCGTCTCCAAAGGCGGAGTCGCCGCGGACGCCGCCATCAGCTTCCTCGTGGGTGACGCGAAGCCCCCGGAGAGCGTCGCGATGATCAACGCGACCGAACGCGCGCTGGCCGCAGGAATCGCCGCCGCCGGGCCCGGTGCTCGCATCGGCGACATCTCCCATGCCATCGGAACCGTCCTCGGCGAGGCGGGGTACCCGATCAACACCGAGTTCGGAGGTCATGGCATCGGATCAACGATGCACCAGGACCCGCACGTTGCGAACACCGGACGGCCCGGCCGCGGCTACACACTGCGCCCCGGGCTGCTCCTCGCCCTGGAGCCGTGGGTCATGCAGGACACCGCTCAACTCGTCACCGATGCCGACGGGTGGACGCTCCGCAGTGCGACAGGCTGCCGGACGGCACACAGCGAGCACACGATCGCCATCACCGACGACGGAGCCGAGATCCTCACCCTGCCGAAGCTGCCGAAGCTGCCGAAGCAGCCGAAGCAGCCGAAGCAGCCGAAGCAGCCGAAGCAGCCGAAGCAGCCGAAGCAGCCGAAGCAAGCGCGGCCGTGAGGTCGGAGATGTTCGGCCCGTGCGCGGATACGCTCTTGTCGGTCGACGTCCGTCTGGTCGTCATCGGGCCAACTCGCGTAGCCGAGCCGAGTCGCTTGTGACCTGCGATATCTCGTTGACCGGGTCCATGCCAAAACACTATGAAGGACGTATGACCACGCTCAAGTCGAAGCTGCAGGAAGACCTCACCGCCGCGATCAGGGGGCGTGACGAGCTGCGCTCCTCGACGCTCCGACTGACCCTCACGGCGATCACGAAGGAGGAGGTCTCGGGCAAGACGGCCCGCGAACTCTCCGACGACGAGGTGCAGAAGGTGATCACCCGCGAGGCGAAGAAGCGCCGCGAGGCCGCCGAGGCCTTCGCCCAGGGCGGTCGCGCCGAGCAGGCGGCGAAGGAGAAGGCGGAGGGCGAGATCCTCGCCGAGTACCTGCCGAAGCAGCTCTCCGAGGACGAGCTCCAGGCGATCGTCGCCCAGGCCGTCGAGGAGGCCAAGGCCGCCGGCGCCGAGGGGCCGCGCGCCATGGGCCAGGTCATGAAGATCGTGAACCCGAAGGTCGCGGGCCTGGCCGAGGGCGGCCGCGTCGCCGCCCTCGTAAAGAAGCTGCTGGCGGGCTGAACACCGCGCCTCCGTAGCTGAACACCGCTTCTCCGTAGTGGTACGTGCATGAGGGCGCCCCCTGAAATCAGGGGGCGCCCTCATGCACGTACAAGCGGCAGAGAACGAAGCAACAGACGACTGTCGCGGCAGAGAACTACCTGCCCCAGCCGCCGCCGATCCCACCGATCCCACCGTTCCCGTTCCCGCCGTTCCCACCGCCGCCGATGACGTCCGGCGGCAGTGAGATGTCCGGCCAGGGCTCGCCGCCACCGCCGCCGTCGCCACCACCGCCGTTCCCACCGCCGCCGCCCGGCTTGTTGTCGTCGTGGGGCTTGTCCTCGTCCTTGCCCTTGTCGCCGTCCGGGATGTGGATGGTGTTGAAGCCCGGCGCGGGCTTGCCCGCGAGCGCGCCGCTCATCGCGTCGCGCCAGATCGGACCCGGCACCTCGCCACCGAAGACCTTGTCGTACGGGACTCCGCCGATGGTGATGTCGACCATCTGCCGCTTGTGCTGCGGGTCGCCGACCCAGACCGCGCCCGACATGTTCGGGGTGTAGCCCACGAACCATGCGGCGTAGCGGTAGTCGGTCGTACCGGTCTTGCCCGCGCTCGGGCGGGAACCGAGGCCCGCCTGCTGGCCCGTGCCGTCCTCGACCACGCCCTTCAGGAGCGTGTTGATCGTGTCGGCGGTCTTCTGCGACATCGCGCGCGAGCACGAGGACTTCGGCACCGGCAGCGACTTGCCGCCCGGAGCGGAGATCGACTCGATGGCGATGGGCGTGCAGTACGTGCCGCGCGAGGCGAACGTCGCGTACGCGCCTGCCATCGTCAGGGGCGACATCTCCTGGGTGCCGAGCGCGATCGACGGCGCCTGCACCATCTTGTTGCCGTCGGCCCGCTCGACGCCCATCTTCCTGGCCATCTTCGTCACCGGGCAGATCCCGATGTCGCCGATCATCTCCACGTAGTAGGTGTTGACCGACTTCGCGGTCGCTTCCTTCATGGCGTAGGGGCCGACCTCGGACTCGTTCTCATTGGTGAGCTTCGCGCCGCCGGAGTTCACCCACTCCTTGCCGTCGCATGCCGCGACGCGCTTCGGATACGGCATCTCGTACGGCGAGCCGTAGCTCTTCGTAGGAGGCATGCCGCCCTCCAGGCCGGCCGCCGCGACGATGGGTTTGAAAGTCGAACCCGGCTGGTAGCCCGCGCCGCCGCCCATGGCGTCGTCTACGGAGAGGTTGATCGTGGTCTCGTCCTTCTTGAAGCCGTACGGACGGGACTGGCCCATGCCCAGGATCTTGCCGGAGCCCGGCTCGACGATGGTGGCCGCCGTCGCCACGTCGTCGGTCTGGTTGACGTGATCCTTTATCGAGGCCTGCACGGACTGCTGCGCCTGCGGGTCGAGCGTCGTCTTGATCTGCAGCCCGCCCTGGTTCCAGACCTTGGCCCGGTCCTCCTTCGTCTTGCCGAAGACCGGATCGGAGAGGAAGACCTCGCGTACGTAGTCACAGAAGAACCCGGCGCCGCTGACCGCCGTGATGCAGCCGTTCTTCGGCTTGCTCACGTTCAGGCCGAGCGGCTTCTTCTTCGCCGCCTCGGCCTCCGCCCGCGTGATGTCGTGCGTCTCCGCCATCCGCTGGATGACGACGTTGCGGCGCTTGGTGGCTTCCTGCGTGTCGTTGACCGGGTCGTACCGGCTGGGGGACTGCACGATGCCGGCGAGCAGCGCGGCTTCCTGGATCTTCAGGTCCTTGGCCGGCTTGGAGAAGTACCGCTGGGAGGCGGCCTCGACGCCGTACGCCTGCTGCCCGAAGTAGGTGATGTTCAGGTAGTTGCTGAGGATGCGCTTCTTGCCGAGCTTGTCCTCGATCTGGATCGCGTACTTCAACTCGCGGATCTTGCGCCCGAGGGTCTGCTGGGTGGCCTCGGCGACCTTCGTCGGGTCGTCGCCGGCCTCCTCCACGAAGACGTTCTTCACGTACTGCTGGGTGAGCGTGGACGCGCCCTGGGAGACGCCACCGCTCTGTGCGTTCTGGTTCAGCGCGCGCAGGATGCCCTTCGCGTCGACCGCGCCGTGTTCGTAGAAGCGGGCGTCCTCGATCGCGACGATCGCCTTCTGCATGTACGGCGAGATCTCCTTGAGCGGCACCACGGTGCGGTCACGTGAGTAGACCGTGGCGATCGCGCCGCCCTTGGCGTCCAGGATCGTGGTGCGCTGACTCAGCGGCGGCTGCTTCAAGTTGGCGGGGATCTCGTCGAATCCCTCGACCGACCCCTTGGCCGCGAGGCCGAGCGCACCGGCCGCGGGCAGGGCGATACCGGCCAGCACCGCTCCCGCGAGGACGCTGACACCTAGGAACTTCGCGGCCTGCTGAGTTGGTGACAGACCACCGCCCGAGCGCTTCTTTCCCATGAGGGCAGCCTACGTTCTGATTCGCCGGACAGGCCTCAATGCCTTGGCCTAAGCTGCTCTCAACTGTCACAGCAGTGCGGTTCAGCAACAACCCCACCGTCATCCCCGAATCTGACGAAGGGCCACCTCCGGCTCCTGGAGAGCCTGAGGGAGTGTCCGAATTCGCCTCATGTGCCATCCGGTGCCCGTTGTGACTCAACTGAAATGCCCGCCTATGTCGGGTTCCTCACGCATGTCGCCAGCTCACTCCGTCGGGTGATCTGCCGCTTACGCATAGTCCGTTCGGGCCATTCAAGATTGGGCCCGAAGGGGGTGTTGCGCTGTCGCCACCTTCCGTAACGTCCTCAACTGGCGGCGGTGAATATGCCGCTGCCGCCGTGGGGGAGCCTCGATTCGGGAGAGGACGGCGCCGGTATGGGCTGGGTAACCGACTGGAGTGCGCAGGCGGCCTGCCGCACTACCGATCCAGATGAACTGTTCGTTCAAGGAGCAGCGCAGAACAGGGCCAAGGCGGTGTGCACCGGCTGCCCGGTGCGGACCGAGTGCCTGGCCGACGCGCTGGACAACCGCGTCGAGTTCGGCGTGTGGGGTGGCATGACGGAGCGGGAGCGCCGCGCACTGCTGCGCAGGCGTCCCACCGTCACCTCATGGCGTCGGCTGCTCGAGACCGCGCGCTCCGAGTACGAGCGCGGCGCGGGCCTGCTGCCCGTGGACTTGGAGGACGACGAGACGTACGAGAGCTACGCGGCGGTGGGGTAACCCACCGCGGCGGTGGGACAGACCCGCCGCTCAGGCAGCTCCGGCCGGATCACCATCAGCACCGGCCGCGAGCCGGTCCCCGATGGCCCGAAGGCCTGCCAGGTCATGCACATCGCCCGGCAGCGCGGTCACTTCGGCCACAGCCACCTCGGGGTGGAGCGCGGTGAAACGGTCGCGTGTGCGCTGTTCGCGCGCGAGCAACTGCATACGTTCGGCGTGCAGCCGCAGCAGACCGGCGGTCAGCTGCTCGACGGACGAGTCATGAAGTTCAGGCGAGTCATGAAGTTCAGGCGAGTCATGAAGTTCAGGCGAGTCATGAAGTTCAGAAGGTGCGGGGCTCTCAGGGCTTTCGGAAGTCGGGCTTTCGGAAGTCGCGGGAGTCTCGGGGGAGTCGGCGCGAGCCTCCTGGGAGGTACGCCCTCCAACCTTCCCGTCCCCCTGATCCACAATGCGGCTCTCATCAAGATTTTCCGCGGCGGCAAGTGCCCGCTCGGCCGAAAGCCGGGCGGCGCCGCTGCTGTGCACCCGGTTCAGCACGAGACCGGCGAGCGGCATGTCGTCGGCGGCCAGGCGCTCCACGAAGTACGCCGCCTCGCGCAGCGCGTCCCGCTCCGGCGACGCCACCACGAGGAACGCCGTGCCGGGCGCCTGAAGCAGCCGGTACGTGGCGTCCGCGCGGTTGCGGAAACCGCCGAACATGGTGTCCATGGCGGCCACGAACGTCTGCACGTCACGCAGCAGTTGACCGCCGAGCAGCTTGCCCAGGGCCCCCGTCATCATCGACATGCCCACGTTCAGGAACTTCATCCCGGCCCGGCCGCCCACCTTCGCGGGGGCCATGAGCAGCCGGATCAGCTTCCCGTCCAGGAACGAACCGAGGCGCTTGGGGGCGTCGAGGAAGTCGAGGGCCGAGCGCGACGGCGGTGTGTCGACGACGATCAGATCCCACTCGTCGCGGGAGCGCAGCTGCCCCAGCTTCTCCATCGCCATGTACTCCTGCGTGCCCGCGAAGCCCGCCGAAAGCGACTGGTAGAACGGGTTGTTGAGGATCGCGCTCGCCCGCTCCTTGTCCGCGTGCGCCTCGACGATCTCGTCGAAGGTGCGCTTCATGTCGAGCATCATGGCGTGCAGCTCGCCGTCCCCGTCGACGGCCTTGACCCGGCGCGGGACGTTGTCGAGCGAGTCGATCCCCATGGACTGGGCGAGCCTGCGCGCCGGGTCGATGGTGAGGACGACGACCTTGCGGCCCCGTTCGGCGGCGCGCAGGCCGAGCGCGGCCGCCGTGGTCGTCTTGCCGACGCCTCCGGAGCCGCAGCACACGATGATGCGGGTCTTCGGGTCGTCGAGCAGCCTGTCCACGTCGAGACTGCGGGCCGGATCCAGGGGGCGCACCGGGTTGGTGCGCGCCGGGTCAGGGGTGCGTGCCGGGTCGGGCGTCGTCATGCGATCCCTTGCTTCCGCAGTTCCGTCGCGAGGTCGTAGAGCCCCGCCAGGTCCATCCCCCCTGCGAGCAGCGGGAGTTCGTGCCGGGGCAGGTCCAGGTCGCCGAGCACGGCCCGCTGGTCGCGCTCCAGGGCGTACCGCTCGGCGTACTCGGCGGCCTGCTCCAGGAGCGGGTCGACCAGCCGCTCCGCGTTGCCGCCGCGCCGGGCGCCGCCGAGGCCCGCGGCCGACAGGGACTTGGCGATGGCGGTCCGCGGGGTCTGCTCAAGGCCCAGTTCGAGCGAGGCCTCGTCGAGCAGGGCGGGCCGCACCATGTTCACGATGACCCGCCCCACGGGCAGCTGCGCCGCATGCAGCTCGGCGATCCCGTCCGCGGTCTCCTGGACGGGCATTTCCTCGAGCAGGGTCACCAAGTGCACGGCGGTCTCGGGGGACTTGAGGACCCGCATCACGGCCTGCGCCTGATTGTGTATCGGGCCGATCTTGGCGAGCCCCGCCACCTCGTCGTTCACGTTCAGGAAGCGCGTGATGCGTCCGGTCGGAGGGGCGTCCATCACCACGCAGTCGTACGTGAACCGCCCGCTCTTCTCCTTGCGGCGTACGGCTTCGCAGGCCTTGCCGGTCAGCAGGACGTCCCGCAGGCCCGGCGCGATGGTGGTGGCGAAGTCGATGGCGCCGAGCTTCTTGAGCGCGCGTCCGGCGCCCCCCAGTTTGTAGAACATCTGGAGGTAGTCGAGCAGCGCCAGTTCGGGGTCGATGGCGAGGGCGTACACCTCCCCGCCCCCCGGAGCGACGGCGATCTTCCGCTCCTCATAGGGCAACGCTTCGGTCTCGAAGAGCTGCGCGATGCCCTGCCTGCCCTCGACCTCCACGAGGAGGGTGCGCTTGCCCTCCGTCGCGAGGGCGAGCGCTAGGGCGGCGGCCACCGTGGTCTTGCCGGTACCACCCTTGCCGCTGACGACCTGGAGCCTGCTCACACTTGTGAGCCTAACCAGTCGCCGTCCGGACTACGCAGGAGGCCACCGTGAGCAGCGCCTCACAGCGGATACAGTCGGCCGTATGACCAAGTGGGAATACGCAACCGTGCCGCTGCTCGTCCATGCCACGAAGCAGATTCTGGACACCTGGGGCGAGGACGGCTGGGAGCTCGTCCAGGTCGTGCCCGGGCCGAACAACCCTGAGCAGCTCGTGGCCTACCTGAAGCGGGAGAAGCAGGCATGAGCGGCGTCGTGGATGCTCGCCTCGCCGAGCTCGGACTGACCCTGCCGGAGGTGGTGCCGCCGCTGGCGACCTACCAGCCGGCCGTCCAGTCCGGTGTGTACGTGTACACCTCGGGGCAGCTCCCGATGGTGGAGGGCAAGCTTCCGGTGACCGGCAAGGTCGGCGCCGAGGTGACCTCGGAGGAGGCCAAGGACCTGGCCCGCACCTGCGCCCTGAACGCGCTCGCCGCGGTGAAGTCCCTCGTCGGTGACCTGGACCGGGTCGCGCGCGTCGTGAAGGTCGTCGGCTTCGTCGCCTCGGCCCCCGACTTCACGGGCCAGCCCGGCGTGATCAACGGCTCGAGCGAGCTGCTCGGCGAGGTACTCGGCGACAAGGGCGTGCACGCCCGCAGCGCCGTGGGCGTGGCGGTCCTGCCGCTGGACGCGCCGGTCGAGGTCGAGATCCAGGTGGAACTGACCGAGGCGTGATCGCTCTGCGGGTGGATCTGACCGAGGCGTGATCGCTCTGCGGGTGGAGCAGGCAGTGGCGTGATCGCTGCTTTCTGGCACCCGATAGTTGCCTCTCGAACATCAGCCCGCCAGGGGATAGCCTCCGCCCATGGCTAATGGGCAGTGGTATCCCCCGGAGTGGCCCGACCGCATCCGGGCGCTGAGCAGCGGCGAACTGACGCCGGCTACTCCGCGCCGGGCCGCCACGGTCATGCTCCTCCGGGACTCCGCGGCGGGCCCCGCCGTACACATGCTGCGCAGACGCGCCTCCATGGCCTTCGCCGGAGGCGCGTACGCGTATCCGGGCGGCGGAGTGGACCCGCGCGACGACGACCACCTGGTCCGCTGGACGGGTCCGTCTCGTGCCGTATGGGCGGCGAGGCTCGGCGTGGACGAGCCGGGCGCCCAGGCGATCGTGTGCGCGGCCGTACGCGAGACGTACGAGGAGGCGGGCGTGCTGCTGGCAGGTCCCACCCCCTCGACGGTCGTCGGCGACACCACGGGGGAGGACTGGGAGGCGGACCGCGAGGCGCTGGTGGCCCGCGAGCTGTCCTTCGCGGAGTTCCTCGACCGCCGGGGCCTGGTCCTCCGTAGTGACCTGCTCGGCGCCTGGGCACGGTGGATCACTCCGGAGTTCGAGCCGAAGCGGTACGACACGTTCTTCTTCGTGGCGGTGCTTCCGGAGGGGCAGCGCACGCGCAACGCCTCCACGGAGGCGGACCGTACGGTGTGGATCGCTCCAGGGAAGGCCACGGAGGGGTACGACAAGGGCGAGCTCCTGATGATGCCGCCGACGATCGCGACGCTGCGCCAGCTGAGCCGCTACGGGGCCGCGGCGGAGGCCCTATCCGCCGCCCCGGAGCGCGACCTGACCCCGGTCCTGGCCCAGGCACGCCTGCAGAACGGCGAGTTGACCCTGACCTGGCCGGGCCACGAGGAGTTCACGAAGCACATCCCGACGGACGAGGCCCCGTGAAGGCCGTGCAGGGGCGCTCCCACCCACCCGGTTGCCCTGCTCCTTCCCCCTGTCTCTTATAAACATCTCCGAGCCCACGAGACGCTCATGTATCTTGTATGCCGTCTTCT
>NZ_SRIC01000237.1 GCF_004684775.1 Streptomyces sp. MZ04 | reverse complement strand
CCGCCCACCCACCTCCACGCCCATGGCCTGATCTCTCGCCCAGCATCGCGGCATGCCTCCCCGACCGGCCGCGTTCGTGTTCACTTGCCGGGCAAGGGTTGCGTCATGGAAAGCCATCGGAAGGGTGGAACGTGGGTTCGTCTCGACCGTCCGGTCTCACGCGTCGTGCTCTGTTGGGGGCGGGGATGGTACTGCCGTTGGCGGGATGCGCGGCGGACGAGCGGTCCTCCGCGTCACCGTCGGCGGCGGCGTCCGCCTCGCCGTCCCGCGACCATCCCGCCATCGCGAAGGCCGCCTCGCGCTTCGCCGCCCTCGAGCGCGAGCACGACGCGCGTCTGGGCGTGTACGCGCTCGCCACAAGCACCGGCGCCGTTCTCACCCACCGCGCGGACGACCGTTTCGCGTTCTGTTCCACCTTCAAGACGCTCGCCGCGGCGGCCGTCCTGGACCGGAAGCCGTTGAGGCACCTGGAGAAGGTCGTCACCTTCAGCGAGGCCGACGTCGACTCCATCTCGCCGGTCACCGAGAACCATGTCGCGACCGGCATGACCATCAGGCAGCTCTGCGATGCCGCCATCCGCTACAGCGACGGCACGGCCGGGAATCTGCTGATGCGCGACATCGGCGGTACCCGGCGGCTGACCGCGTATCTGCGGGGGCTCGGCGACGCGGAGAGCCGGATGGATCAGTTCGAGCCCGAACTGAACGACAACCGCCCCGGCGATCCACGCGACACCACGACACCCCGTGCCATCGCCCGCGACTATCAGGAGTTGGTCATCGGCAAGGCGCTTCCCGCACGGAAGCGCGCCCTTCTCAAGGACTGGCTCGAGCGCACCACCACCGGCGAAAAGCGCATCCGGGCCGGGCTGCCCAAGGGCTGGACGCTGGCCCACAAGACCGGCACCGGCAACTACGGGCGCGCCAACGACATCGCCGTCGTGTGGCCGCCGACGGCCGCGCCGATCGTTCTCGCGATCATGTCGGACCGCTCCGGGTACGACGCCGAGCCGAGGGAAGCACTGATCGCGGACGCCGCGGCGTATGTGGCATCTGCTCTCACCTGAAGGCCGCCGCTACTGCGCCGCCTCTCCCAAGGCCTCGAGCACCGGACGGATCAGCGGATGGTCCTCCGCACCGCACCGCACCGCCGCGAACACCCGGCGCGTGGGGGCGACGCCGTCCACCGGGCGGATCACGACGCCGGAGACGTCCATGCCCCGCAGCGCGGACCGCGGGACGAGGGCGACCCCCGCGCCCGCCGAGGCCAGCGCGACCACCGCGCGGAAATCGTCCGACCAGTGCTCGAGCAGCGGCTGGAACCCGGCCGCCTCGCAGGCGAGGATCACCACGTCGTGGCAGGGATTCCCCGCGAAGGGCCCGATCCACGCGTCCTTGGCCAGCTCCGCGAGCGGCACGCGCTCGGCCGCAGCGAGCCGGTGCGTGACCGGGAGCACCGCGTCGAACGGCTCCGCGTAGAGCGGGACGCGCGTCAGCCGGGGGTCGTCGGCGCCCGGCGCGCCGCGGTACTCCACGGCCACCGCGACATCCACCTGCCGGTCGAGCACCATCGGCAGGCTCGCGTCGCCCTCCGCGTCCTGGACCCGCACCCTTATCCCGGGCGCCGAGGAGGCCAGCCTTGCCAGGGCGGGGCCGACGACCAGGGCGATCCCCGTGGCGAAGGACGCGACGGTCACCGTGCCCGCCGCGCCCGAGCTGTACGCGGCCAGTTCCGCCTCGGCCCGCTCGAGCTGGGCGAGGACCGCGTTGGTGTGGGACAGGAGGATCTCCCCGGCCGGCGTGAGCCGTACGCCCTTCGCGCCGCGCTCCACCAGGCGGTGGCCCGTCTCCTGCTCGAGGGCGGTCAGCTGCTGGGACACCGCGGAGGGCGTGAGATAGAGCGCGGCGGCAGCCGCCGTCACGGTGCGGTGGTCGGCCACCGCACGGAGGATGTGCAGCCGCCGCGCTTCGATCATGTGGCCAATTCTCCCAAACCGGCGGCCACTCCCCCACCACGGGGCCCGCGGCTCACACCCCCGCGGCGTCCAGCTCCGCCCGCGCCGCGACGAACGCGTCCACCGCACGGTTCACGTCCTCAGTGGAGTGCGCCGCGGACAGCTGGACCCGGATGCGGGCGGCGCCCTGCGGCACCACCGGGTACGAGAAGCCGATGACGTACACGCCCCGCTCCAGGAGCAGCTCGGCCATCCGTCCCGCCACCGACGCGTCGCCGATCATGACCGGCGCGATCGCGTGGTCACCCGGCAGGATGTCGAAGCCCTCCTCGGTCATCCGCGAGCGGAAGAGCGCGGTGTTCGCGGCGAGGTGTTCCCGCAGGTCACCGGCCGACTCAAGGAGGTCGAGGACCTTGAGCGAGGCCGCGGCGATCACCGGAGCGAGCGTGTTCGAGAAGAGGTACGGGCGCGAGCGCTGGCGAAGGAGCGCGACGATCTCGGCACGGGCCGCGACGTAGCCGCCCGAAGCACCGCCGAGCGCCTTGCCCAACGTACCCGTGATGATGTCGACGCGGTCCATGACGCCGTGCAGCTCGGGGGTGCCGCGGCCGCCGGGGCCGACGAAGCCGACGGCGTGCGAGTCGTCGACCATGACCATCGCGTCGTAACGCTCGGCGAGGTCGCAGATCTCCCGGAGGGGGGCGACGTACCCGTCCATGGAGAAGACACCGTCGGTGACGATCAGCTTCCGGCGCGCGCCGCCCTCGGAAGCCTCCTTCAACTGCTGCTCCAGGTCCGCCATGTCACGGTTGGCGTACCGGAAGCGGCGGGCCTTCGAAAGCCGGATGCCGTCGATGATCGAGGCGTGGTTGAGCGCGTCGGAGATGACCGCGTCCTCGGCGCCGAGCAGCGTCTCGAAGACACCGCCGTTGGCGTCGAAACAGGACGAGTAGAGGATCGTGTCCTCCTGGCCGAGGAACGCGGACAGGCGCCCCTCCAGCTCCTTGTGCACCTCCTGCGTACCGCAGATGAAGCGCACGGACGCCATGCCGTAGCCCCAGCGGTCCAGGGCCTCGTGGGCGGCGGCGACGACCTCGGGGTGGTCGGCGAGGCCGAGGTAGTTGTTCGCGCAGAAGTTCAGTACGTCGCCGGGGCGCCCGCCCGCGGTGACGGCGACCGTGGCGGACTGCGGGGTGCCGATGACGCGCTCGGGCTTGTGCAGGCCCGCGGCGGTGATCTCGTCGAGGGTGGCCTGGAGATCGTCCCGTACGGAGTCGAACATGGTGACTTCCTTTAAAGAAGAGGTCGGTCAGGAGGTCAGGAGCAGGAGGGGTTCAGGAGGTCCAGTCGAGGATGACCTTGCCGCCGCGGCCGCTCGCCGCGTCGTCGAAGGCCGCTTCGAAGTCACGGTGGCTGTAGCGGCCCGTGATCACGGGGGCCAGGTCGAGGCCGCCTTCGAGCAGCACGGACATCGAGTACCAGGTCTCGAACATCTCGCGGCCGTAGATGCCCTTGATCGTGATCATGGAGGTGACGATCCGGGACCAGTCGACGGCGAATTCGTCGGACGGCAGGCCGAGCATGGCGATCTTGCCGCCGTGGGTCATGTTGGCGAGCATGTCGCGCATCGCGACGGGGTTGCCGGACATCTCCAGGCCGACGTCGAAGCCCTCGCGCAGGCCGAGCTCGCGCTGGCCGTCGGCGATGGAGGACTTGGCCACGTTCAGCGCCAGGCTCGCGCCGACCTTGCGGGCCAGGTCCAGGCGCTCCTCGCTGACGTCGGTGATGACGACGTTGCGGGCCCCCGCGTGCCGGGCCACGGCCGCGGCCATCAGGCCGATCGGTCCCGCGCCGGTGATCAGCACGTCCTCGCCGACCAGCGGGAAGGACAGGGCGGTGTGCACGGCGTTGCCGAACGGGTCGAAGATCGCGGCCACGTCGAGGTCCACCGGAACGCGGTGCACCCACACATTGCCGGCGGGCAGTGCGACGTACTCCGCGAACGCCCCGTCCCTGCCGACGCCGAGCCCGACCGTCGCGCGGCACAGATGGCGGCGCCCCGCCTGGCAGTTGCGGCACTTGCCGCACACCAGGTGGCCCTCGCCGCTGACCCGGTCGCCGATCGTGATGTCCGCGACGTCACGCCCGGTCTGCACGACCTCGCCGACGAACTCGTGCCCGACGACCAGCGGCGCGGCGATGGCCTGCTGCGCCCAGCCGTCCCAGGCCCGGATGTGCAGGTCCGTGCCGCAGATCCCGGTGCGGAGCACCTTGATCAGGACGTCGCCGTGGCCGATGACCGGCTCCGGCACGTCCATCAGCCGGAGTCCCGGCTCCGCCTTCTCCTTGACCAGCGCCTTCAACGCCACGGCTCCTGTCGTACGTCGCTTCTTCCCCCCGACGACACAGGAATCTTCCCTACGGCGGCGCCCCGGTCCATCGAGGATTTCTTAAGCGCCGCCGCAGCTTTCCTTCAGGCCCCGGCTCAGGCCCGGCTCAGGCCCTGTCGGCTAGCGGGTCTGCCCCCGCTCGAAGTAGGCGATCAGCTCGGGGTCGAGCGTCGGCACCTCCCTCGGCGTGCCCCCGTCCCGCAGCGACTGCGTGGCGCGCACGCCCGCCGCGACCGCCATCCGGGCGGCCACCGGCGAGGTGTCGGTGCGGCCGCCCTCGCGTACGAAGCGGACGAACTCGTCGATGAGCAACGGGTCGGAGCCGCCGTGCCCGCCCTCGTCCTGGGCGTCCGGCACCAGGTACTCGACGTCGGCCTCGCCCCGATAGCCGGACCGGCGGGAGTTCCAGACCTTGACCACGCCTCCGGGGCCGTCGCCGAAGTTCTCCAGACGGCCCGCGTCCCCGATGACGGTGTAGTTGCGCCAGTAGTCGGGGGTGAAGTGGCACTGCTGGTAGGACGCCAACACCCCGTTGTCCAGGCGCATGTTGACCAGCGAGACGTCCTCCACGTCGATGACGGGGTTGAGGTCGCGCTGGGTGTGCGGCGGCCAGTGGCCGTCCTTGGTGTACCAGTCGTCGGACTTCGGCTCGCCCGGCGCGCGGCGGTGCGGGTTGTCGCCGTAGACCATGAGGTCGCCGAGCGCCTGCACCTGACGGGCGTAGCCGTTGGAGAGCCAGTGCAGTACGTCGATGTCGTGGGCGGCCTTCTGGAGCAACAGGCTTGTGGTGTGCTGCCGTTCGGCGTGCCAGTCCTTGAAGTACCAGTCGCCTCCGTAGGCGACGAAATGGCGTACCCAGACCGTCTTGACCTCGCCGATCTCGCCGCGCTCGATGATGTCGCGCATCAGCCTGACCACGGGCATGTGGCGCATGTTGTGGCCTACGTAGAGGCGCGTTCCGGTCTCGTAGGCGGTCCGCAGGATCTCGTCGCAGGCCTCGATGCCGATCTCCAGGGGCTTCTCCACGAAGACGGGCTTCTTCTCGCGCAGCGCCTCGCAGGCGAGCTGTGCGTGGGTGTGGTCGGGGGTGAGGATCACGACGGCGTCGACGTCGGGGTCCTCGATGACCTTGCGGTGGTCGGTGGATATCAGGGCGCCGGGGAAGGCCACGGCCGCCTCCGTCCGTGCGGTCACGTCGTGGTCGGCGAGCGCGGTGACGCGGGAGCCCGCGCCGGGCCGGTGCGCGGTGCGGGCGAGCGAACCGCGCAAGCCGTAGCCGAGGACGCCGAGACGGAGGTCGGTCATGGTGTGCCTTTCCGTACAAATACCTGTGCGGGTGCGGGTGTTGCCTATGTACGTGCAGGATGCACGAGTACGTGGGCGAGCGCCACGCGTCCCGTGCCGGTGAGCTTGATCCTTATGTATCTGGCTTCCGCGTCCGTGTCGAGGAGTGTGGGCCGCAGGGATCGTCCGGTGACGTGCAGCGTCGTGGCGTCGGCGAAGTCGGCGGTCCTCGCGAGCCGGACATCGAAGTCGGCGGTGGTCATGGAGGTGTTGTTCCAGACCTCGACCTGTCCCACCCGCCGCGCCTCGCCCAGGTCGACCTGCCACCAGGCGCCCGGTTCGGACAGCGTGCGGGTGTCGGTGGAGGTGTCACCGTCGGTCGCGTACGCGGCCTCGGCGGCGCCGTCCGTGGAGGACTGGGACGCGGTTCCGGCGCGTGCGAGGTCCGGCCGGAGCTGTTCGGCGGGCGCCCCGTGCGCGCCCGCGCGGGCCGCCACGGCGAGCGCGTCCGCGGGCAGCCGGTCGAGCTCGGTGTGGTTGTCCTTCATCGTCGATCCGGTGCCGGAGAGTGCCGGTGCGTCGGTGTCGGTCCAGTTGCCGGTGGCGTGGTTCTGGATACCGTAACCGGCCCAGTTGGAGACCCACTTGTAGCCGATGCGGGTGATGACGTTGCCCTCGACGCGGATGTACGAGGACTGCTCGTCGAGGTAGATGCCGTTGCCGTCCCGCTCGGTGTTCCCGTAGGCGGACCGGTTGATGTAGTTGCCGGAGACGACCGTGCCGGGCTGGGCACCCTGGGTGTAGACGGCGCCGCCGTCGTGCTGGGCGTGCTCGACCCGCATCACGTTCGTGATCCGGTTGCCGGTGATCCGGTTGTCGCGCAGGACGGACTTCTGGGCCTCGGGCTGGTTCCAGCCCCAGCCGACGGAGATCCCCGAGTAGGGCAGGTCGTCGAGGGTGTTGTGATCGACCGTCAATTCGGCCTCGTATCCGGCCCAGATGCCCACGGCGTCGGTGTACTCGACGCCGGCGCGGCTGATCGTGTTGTACGCCACGGTGTTGCGCTCACCCGCGAGGTCCGCGGCCGGGTTCGGCTCGGTGTCGCCGATGTAGGCGGCACCGGACGACAGGTCGGTGAAGCGGGAGCGGGTGACCGAGGAGTCCTTGGTGCCGGACTCGAGGATCACACCGGCGCCGCCCAGATGCGTGAACTCGCTCTTGCTGACGTCCACATGACGGCCGCCGCGCACCGTGAGGGCCGCGCTCGGCTTGGTGTAGAAGCGGCCCGCGTGGTCGACGGGCCCGGTGGCGCCGGTGAGGGTGAGGCCCGCCTGCGTGCCCGCGTAACCCTCGTCGGTGGACGGCCGGCCGTACGCGGCGTACGCGAAGCCGATGCCGTCGATCCGCAGGTCGTGGGCGCCGTCGACGACCATGAGCCGCTCGGTCGCGGGGGTGAGCACGCGCGCGCGCCGCATGTCCTGGCCCTTGCGCGGCAGATACGTGACGGTGCGGTCCTCGGCGTCCCAGACGAACTCGCCCGGCTTGTCGAGGAGTTCGCGGGCGTTCTCGAAGAAGGCGACTCCGGAGTAGCGGGACGAGTCGACGGTCGTGGAGTCCCAGGCGGGGCCCGTGCGGTCCGTGCCGCTCGCGGAGTTGGTCCAACAGGGCTGGGCGAAGGTGAGGTTGTCCCCTTCGACGCCGGCGATCCGACAGTGGTAGTCGCGCCAGCGGACCTTGATGACGGCCTCCGCACCGGTGGGCCGCCGCCACTTCGCGATGCCGGTGGCCGTGGCGCCCGTCATGCCGGTCTTCGTCGCGTCACAGGTGCTCGCGGCGCAGGCCGCGCCCCGCGCGCGCAGCGCCCGTTCACCGTCGACGAAGAGCTGGCGCGGTGTGAGCCCTTCGGGGACCTCGGCGGTCCAGGTGCCGTCGGCCGCTTCGGACCACCCCTCGATCGCCCGGCCGCCGGAGAACACCGGCTCGGCCCCGTGCGCCGCTGTCCAGGTGACGGTGTGCCCGTCGCGCCCGGAGTCGGCGGCACCCAGCTTCAGCGGCTCGCGCATCTCGTAGGTGCCGTCGGCGAGTTCGACGCGTACGTCCTGTCCGGTGACCTCGCGCGCGGCGTCACGGGCGGCTTCCGGGGAGCAGGGCCGGGTGGCGGTGCACGCCTCACCCGAGCCGTTCGGGGCCGCGTGCAGGATCTTGGGGCCCGGGTCGGCCTGGGCCGTCTGCGGGGCGATGACGGCGCCGACGGCCGCCACGGCGAGGGCCGCCGTCGCCATGCGCGGGCGCCGCGCTTCCCGGCGTGGGCGCCTCACTTGGCGACACCCCAGTCCGGGTGGCCCGGCATGGGCGGGTTGTCGAGGTCGAACAGCCAGTGGTTCAGGAAGGTGCCCACCGAGGGGTCGCCGGTGACCTTGACGGCGTTGTCGACGAAGTCCTGCGTGGAGGCGTTGCCGTGCCGGTGCTTGATCAGCCACGACTTCATGACGGCGTCGAACTCCCCCTGTCCGATCTGCTGGTTGAGGGCGTAGAGGGTGACGGCGGCGCCGTCATAGATGTTGAAGCCGCCGAGCCCGGTGGGCTTTCCCGGCGGGCCGTCCGTCTTGCGGACCGCGTCGAGCTTGGCGTACGCGGTCTTCATCTTCTCCTCGATGGTCTTGAAGCCCTTCTGGTCCGCCCAGACGGCCGCGTAGTAGACGGCGGGCCCCTCGTTCATCCAGGCGTCCTGCCAGGTGGCGGGGGTGACGGAGTCGCCGAACCACTGGTGGGTCAGCTCATGGACCATGGTGGTCGAGTAGGTGGGCCGGTCGAACCAGGACGGCCCGAAGAGCGAGAGGGTTTGATTCTCCAACGCGTCGCTGTAGCCGTCCCGGACGATCTGCACCCCGTAGGTGTCGAACGGGTAGCGCACGCCGAGGGTCTTCTCCAGCCAGGCCAGCTGGCCGCCGGTCTCTTCGGCGATGGGCTGGTACTTGGCCTGCTGGTCCTCGGGGACGAGGTGGCGCAGCTTCACTCCGTGCGGGCCGCGTCCGTAGAGGTAGGTCTGCTTGTTGACCGATATCCCCAACAGCTCTGGTGCCATGGGGGACTTGAGGGAGAAGTCCCAGGTCTTCTTGGATCCCTCGGCATCGCGAGTGCCGGTGAGGTTGCCGTTGGCCGCGGGCGTCCAGCCGTCGGGGGCGGTGAGGTGGAAGGACCAGGTGGCCTTGTCGGACGGGTGGTCGTTGACCGGCGCGAAGGTGTCCGCGCGGGAGGCCTGGGCGGCGGAGGCGAAACCGCCGTCGGACATGTAGCGCCAGCCGGGGGCGCCGATCGGCTTGGTCTTGCCGTTGCCGTGGTAGGTCAGCTCGACGTCGAAGGCGGCATCGTCCCGCAGGGCCGCCGCAGGGGTGACGGTGAGCTCCTGGCCGGACTGGCCTGCGCCGACCGTCCAGGTGGCCTCCTTGCCGTTGACCTCGATGGCGTCGATGGCCAGCGAATCGACGTCGAGGTTGAAGGACGACAGGTCCTGGGTGGCTCTCGCTCCGATCTTCATGGTGCCGGTGAAGTCGTATGTGACCGGCGTGAAGTCGAAGGAGAGGTCGTAGTGGCGTACGTCGTAGCCGCCGTTGCCGAGCGTCGGGAACAGCGGGTCGCCGAGACCGTCCGAACCCGGGGTCGGTTCGAAGGGCGCGGCATGGGCGGGGAGGGCGAGCGCGAGAGAGGCGGCCACGGCTGCGGTCGCTGTCGCGGCGCGGACGGTCCGGGTACTGCGAGCACGTAGGGATCGAGTCCTGTTCTCAGCCATGGGGCCGCAAGGTAGTAATCGCTTACCGTCAGCGTCAACACCCTCGACCAGCCTCTCCGCTGACGAAATCTTCGGCAAGCACCTGGCGCACGGGCGCTCACCAGTACACGCTTACTGCTCCAGGGCCAGGAAATCGCGGGTGCGCCACGGCGCCCGGCAGGGGCCCACCGCAGCGAAAGGGGGCGGCCCCAGTGCCGCGACGCGCGACAGTCATCGATGTGGCACGGCGCGCGGAGGTCTCATCGGCCACCGTCTCCCGCGTCCTCAACGGCCACTACCCGGTCGCGCGGGCCACCCGCGAACGCGTCGAGGCGGCCGTACGGGAGCTCGGCTACGTCGTCAACGCCCACGCACGGGCGCTGGCCGGGACCTCGAGCCGGACGGTCGGCATCATCGTGCACGACGTCGTCGACCCGTTCTTCGCGCACATCGCGCGCGGCGTCGAACGGGCCGCGTCGGAGGCCGGGCGCCTGTGCATGGTCTGCTGCACCCACGGCGACCCGCGGCGCGAGCTGGCCTTCGTCGACCTGCTGCACGAGCAGCGGGCGGACGCGGTGGTCCTGGTCGGCGGCGCCCACTCGGATCGCGCGTACGCCCGCGAAGTCGCCCGCAGGGCACGGGATCTGCACTCCGGCGGGGCACGTCTGGTGCTGTGCGGCAGGCCGTCGGTGGGCCGTGATGTGCCGACCCTGTCGGTGGAGTACGACAACGAAGGGGGCGCCTTCGCCCTCACCGACCATCTCCTCACCCAGGGCCACGAACGCATCCTCTACCTGGGCGGCCCGCCCGACCTCTCCACCACCCGCGACCGGCTCGCCGGCCACCGCAGGGCCCTGGAGCTGCGCGGCGTCACGCCCGCGCCCGAGCTGGTGCACACCGGCGCGTTCAGCCCCGCCTTCGGCCACCGACGGCTGACCGAACTCCTGGCGTCCGGGCTGACGTTCAGCGCGGTCTTCGCCGCCAACGACATGGTGGCGATCGGCGCTCTGCAGGCCCTGGAGGAGGCGGGCCTGCGGGTCCCCGACGACGTCTCCCTGGTCGGCTACGACGACGTGCCCGCCGCCCAGGTCCTGCGTCCGCGCCTGACCACCGTGCATGTACCACTGGAGGAGATGGGGCGGCAGGCGGTGCGGATCGCGGTGCCTGATGCGGAGTCCGACGCGGAGTCCTGCGCATGGCAGCCGCCGCCGGAGGGTGGCCTGAAGCTGGGCACGCACATCGTGGTGCGGGACTCGGTGGCTGCGCGGCAAGGCAGAGTAACCGGTTAATACTCGGGGCCCGCATCGGAGACCAATGCCGGGACAGAAAGAACGTAGAAAGATTCCGGACCCTCTTGCGTGGCATAGCAACCGCTTACATCCTGTCGCGGAATCGCTCACGCACCTCACGCACCTCACGCACTTCACTCCCCCACTCCGATGCCCTGACGCCTCAAGGGAGTTCCCATGCGCATGCCCCGCTCCGGCTTCGACTCCACCGCGCCAAGACGCCGCACGCTGCTCGCCGCGAGTGCCGCATCCGCCTTCCTGCCACTGGCCGCCACCGGCACCGCTTGGGGCGCCCCGGACGCCGACGACGCGTACGACACCTTGCTCGCCCGCGCCGCGGCACAGCTCACCGGCGGCGCGTTCGACGCCGCCGACCCGGACTTCGCGGCGGCGCTGAAGGTCCTGGACACCCAGGCGTCCGGCTGGTGGCGGCAGTTGGACCGGTCGGCGGGACGGACCGCTCTGTGGGCCGACCTCTCCCCCGCGAAAGATCCGGGCAACTTCGGCCAGAGCTACACCCGCCTGCGCACGATCGCGACCGCGTGGGCCACGCCCGGCACGTCCCTGAGCGACAGCGCGGAGGTGGCGGACGCCGTGCTCGACGCCCTGCGCTTCCTGCACACCGAGGCCTACCGGCCCGACCGCCCCGAGACCGGCAACTGGTGGTTCTGGGAGATCGGCGCACCCCGCGCCCTGATGGACACCTGCGTGCTGCTGCGGGACAGGCTCCCGGCCGCCGACCTGACCGCGTACGTCTCCACAATCGCCAAGTTCTGCCCGGACCCGGACCGTCGCACCAACGCCCCGACCCTCTCGGAGACCGGCGCCAACCGCGCCGACAAGGCCGTCATCGTGGCGCTGCGGGGGCTCATCGCCCGCGACGCGGCCACCCTCGCGCTGGCACGCGACGGTCTCTCCGACGTCCGGGACAAGGGCAAGAACAGCCTGTTCACGTACGTCACTTCGGGCGACGGGTTCTACGAGGACGGGTCGTTCGTGCAGCACGGCTCCGTCGCGTACACAGGAACGTACGGCAGTGTCCTGCTCGGCAGCGCGGGCCAGCTGATCGCGCTGCTCGCGGACTCCGAGTGGGCGGTCACCGACCCGAAGACCTCCGTCCTGTACGACGCGGTCGACCGGACCTTCTCGCCGGTGCTGTACGACGGCCTGATGATGGACGCGCTGCGCGGCCGTGCGATCTCCCGCGAGAAGGCGCCGGACCACCAGGACGGCGCGGTGACCGTCACCAACATCCTGCAGCTGGCCTCCGGCGCCCCGGCCGCGTACGCCGAGCGTTGGCGCGCGCTGGCCAAGGGGTGGATCCGCCGCAACACGACCACCCCCTACCTGCGGCTCGTGGGCATCCCCGCACTGGCCCGCGCCAAGGCCGTGCTCGACGACGACGCCGTCCCGGCCACGGACCGGCTCACCGGGCACTTCGCGTTCGCCGACATGGACCGGGTGGTGCACCGCCGCCCCGGCTGGGCGCTCACACTCTCGCTCTCCTCGAAGCGCATCGCCGCGTACGAGGCGGGCAACGGCGAGAACCTGCACGGCTGGTACACCGGCGACGGCATGACCTATCTGTACGACGGCGAGGACCTCGGGCAGTTCGGGGACGGCTTCTGGGCGACGGTCGATCCGTACCGCCTTCCGGGCACCACCGTGGACACCCGGCAGCGCACCGACATCGGCTCCGGCGGCGGGACCGGCACCTACCGCCCGAAGAACGCCGTCGCGGGCGGCACGGTCCTCGACGGACGGTACGGCGCCGCCGCGATGGAACTCATCGCCGACGGCAGCACCCTGCGCGCCAAGAAGAGCTGGTTCTTCCTCGACAACGCGGTCGTCGCCCTGGGCGCCGAGATCACGGCCGGCGACGGACGAACGATCGAGACGGTCGTGGAGAACCGCAATCTGCACGCCGGCGGAACCCCGCGGCTCACGGTCGACGGACGTCGCCGGCCCTCCCACCCGGGCTGGTCGGCGCCCCTGCCCGACGCCAACTGGGCCCATCTGGAGGGCACCGGCGGCTATGTCTTCCCGGAATCGCCGGGCTCCCCTGCCGGGGACGGTCAGGACGGCCCCCGCCTGCACGCCCTGCGCGAGGACCGCACCGGCACCTGGCGGGCCATCAACACCGGTGCGGACACCGGCGGCAGCACCACGCCCGTCACCCGCCGCTATCTGACCCTGTGGCTCGACCACGGTGCCTCCCCCACCTCTTCCTCGTACGCCTATGTCCTGCTCCCCGGCGCTAGCGCCGCCGCGACCGCCGCCTGGGCCCGCTCCCGGCCGGTCCACGTCGTGGCCAACGACGCCACCGCACAGGCCGTCGAGGCCCGCCGCTCCGGGCTCCTCGCCGCGCACTTCTGGCAGCCGGGGAGCGCGGCGGGCATCACGGCGTCGGGCCCCTGCACGGTGCTCGTGCGGCGGGACGACGACGGCGTCTCGCTGGCCGTGGCCGACCCGGGGCGCACGGGCGCGACGGTCAGGCTCGAACTCCCCTTCCCCGTACGGGAGGTGATCCGCGCCGATGACACGGTGGCAGTCACACCGGGCCGCCGCCCCGTCGTCACCGTCCGCGTCGATGGATCACGCGGCCATGCGCACACGGCGGCACTGCGGTGACCCCGCCCCGCCTCGCCCGACATGCGCCTCGCACCCCTGACC
>NZ_SRIC01000236.1 GCF_004684775.1 Streptomyces sp. MZ04 | reverse complement strand
GACGAGGGATACGTCGGTAGGGCGGGGATGCGGGTGCGGCTGGTCCTCCATGAGAGCCTCCTCGGGGCGCGCGTCGCGGTGACCGTTGTCCGCCAACTCCTGTGTAGGCGGGGGTACTTCCACTTGCGGCGCGGGTGAGTGGGTCGATCCTGAAGGTAGGGAAAGGTTTTCCTACGGCGCAAGGATTTCTCCTGAGTGCCACTCGCGTGGGTGACGTGCGTGTCGGTGGGTGGACCCATGGAGGACGAGGTCGGCAAACTGCCCGCAGAAGCGAGGAGGAGCGCATGCCACCGAGGAGCAGCCCCAGTGAGCGCCAGCGGCGACTGGGGGCAGAGCTGCGCAAACTGCGGGATCGGGCGGGGCTGTCGGGTGATCAGGCGGCGGTGATTCTCGATGCCGATCGGGCTCGCATCAGCAATATCGAGGCGGGGCGGATCGACGTCTCACGCAACCGGCTCTACAAGTTGCTACGGGAGTACGGGTGCCCGGACGGCCCGTACTTCGACGGGTTGATGGCGATGGCGCAGGAACGGGGGACCGGGTGGTGGGACGAGTTCCGCGGCCAGATCGGGCCACGGGCACGCGATCTGGCGGAGCTGGAGTCGCGTTGCTCCGCCATTCGCATCCACGAGCCGTTGTTCATCCCCGGGATGTTCCAGACCGAGGACTATGCGCGCGCGGTGGTCACCGTGGCGGAACAGGATCAGGAACGTGTGGGCGGATACGTCCAGTTCCGTCTGGCGCGGCAGCGGATCCTGAGCGGCGCGAAGGCCACTCCGTACCATGCGATCGTTCACGAGGCCGCGCTGCGGGTGCACACGGGCGGCACCGGTGTCATGCGCAAGCAGCTCTTGCGGTTGATCGAGATGGCCCGACTGCCCAATGTGACCTTGCAGATCTTCCCGTTCGAGCGCGGAGCCTACGCGGCGTTCAGTCGTCCGTTCGTGCTTTTCGGGGGCGGTACGCAAGAGCTGGACTCCGTCTACCTGGAGCACCCTCTGAAGTCGGTCTTCCTGGGGGATGGAGAGGCCAATGACCAGTACGGCAAGATGTTCGAGCGACTCTCCGAGCTGGCCCTCGCGCCGGTCGACCCGGAGGCTGCGCCTGAGTCCCACGAGCAACGGGACTCGCTGAGTCTGATCCAGCACATCATGTACGAGCTGTAGGTAGGGAGTCAGATGTTCCAGCTCACCTGGCAGAAGTCCTCGTTCAGTACTGGCGGCGAGGGCGAGTGCGTCGAGTTGGCCGCCGGGCCCGCCGGTGACGTCTACTTCCGCGAGAGTGATCGGCCCACCCAGGTCGCCACTACGAGCGCCGCCGCCCTGCGTGTACTCCTGCTGGGCATCAAGACGGGTGGTCTCGCACCCCGTGCGTAAACTCCGCCCCTGGAGTGAGCCCGATGCCCCCTCCATCCTCGCCGCCTTCTCCGCCCCGGAAATGGCAAGGCAGGCCGACGAGCCGGTGAACTCCCTTGGTGTAGCGTCCCGTTGGATCGCCCGCCGCGAGGAAGAGCGCGCAGCCGGAACCGCGTACGCCTTCGCCGTGGTCGACGCCGACGACACCCCGCTGGGCAATGTCTCCGTAGGCGCGGTGAACGACACCCACTCCACCGGCTGGGTGTCGTACTGGACGGCGCCATCGGCGAGGGGGCGCGGCGTTGCGACGTGGGGCTGCGCCGCTCTGGCGAGCTGGGCTTTCAATGAACTTGGGCTGTTCCGCCTGGAGTTGGGGCACCGCTTGAACAATCCCGCGTCCTGCCGGGTGGCCCACGGCGCCGGCTTCGCGGCGGAAGGTGTGCAGCGCCAGAAGCTCGCGTACGACGGCATCCGCTACGACGTCGAACTGCACGCCCGGCTGGTGTCGGACCGAGGAGGGGCACGGGCGCCTTAGCTCCCGGTGTTCCCCGGCTTTCCGTAGCGGCGGAACTCGGAGGTCTTCACCGTCCAGGGGCCGAACGGCACCGCGTCTCCGAAGATGTACGGCTCCTTGTTCCCGTAGCGGCCCGCGCACGGCTCTGAGTGCACTTCGATTGTGCCCGTCCGTGGGTCGACGATCAGGTAGTGGTCGATGCCCATGGCGGGGTATTCGGTCAGCTTCTCGCCGTAGTCGTTGTTCGGGTTGGACGAGGAGACGATCTCGATGACGGCCAGTACCTCTGCGGCGTCGACGGCGAGTCCCTCTTCGTCGAGCACGGCCTCGGGGATCACCAGGGCATCCGGACGGCGCATGCGGCCGATCGAGGGATGCTCGATCTCGGGGCCGTTCTCGCAGACGTAGCCGGGGTGAGTGGCAGGGAGCTGCTTGTTCAGCTGATTGCGGATGCGACGGACGGTGCCCTCGTGACGCTTCGAGGGGCACATCATGGCGAGTATCGGTCCTGATGGTCCGATCTCGACGTTCCAGGTTCCCTCGAGCTGCTCGGCGTACGCTCCGAGCTCCTCGGCGATCGCGCGCATCTTCGCGTAGTCCATGCTCCGAGGGTAGCGAGAGTGCTGCCTGCCTCCCTGTCCGTCCGGCCCTCCCCGCAGTGGCATCCGAGGGTTCCGCAGTCCTACTAGCCCCGGAAAGCCGCCTCAAAGATGCGGTACGTCACTGTTTGGGGTGTATTTGGGCCTAAGTATCTCAATAGCTATCTCAATGGGACTCAGGCCTGAACAGGGAGGCACTCCATGCGTGGAGCCACGCACGCCAAGTGGGCCGCATGTGCGGTGACCGTCGCTCTCGCGGCCACTGCCTGCGGCGGAGGCGGCGACAGCGGCGGTGGCGGTGGCGACGGCTCCGGGATCGTGGGGTCCTCGTGGGGTGATCCGCAGAATCCGCTGGAGCCCGCCAATACCAACGAGGTGCAGGGCGGCAAGGTCCTGGACATGATCTTCCGGGGCCTGGTGCGGTACGACCCGAAGACCGGCGAGGCCAAGAACATGGTCGCCGAGAAGATCGACACCTCGGACTCGCAGAACTTCACCGTGAAGCTCAAGAGCGGATGGAAGTTCAGCAATGGTGAGGCCGTCACCGCGAAGTCCTTTGTCGATGCCTGGAACTACGGCGCGAATCTGAAGAACAACCAGAAGAACTCCTACTTCTTCGGATACATCGAGGGCTACGACAAGGTCCACCCGGAGAAGGGTGACGCCACGGCCGACACGCTCTCCGGGCTGAAGGTCGTCGACGACACCTCCTTCACCGTCAAGCTCACGCAGAAGTTCTCCACCTGGCCCGAGACCCTCGGATATCCGGCGTTCGCGCCGCTTCCGAAGGCGTTCTACGACGACCATGACGCCTGGCTCTCCAAGCCGGTCGGCAATGGTCCCTACACCGTGGACTCGTACGCCAAGGGCTCGAAGATGTCCCTGCGGAAGTGGGACGGCTACAGCGGCGAGGACAAGGCGCAGAACGGCGGGGTCGATCTCAAGGTCTACACCGACAACAACACCGCCTATACGGACCTGATGGCGGGCAACCTCGACCTCGTCGACGATGTTCCGGCGTCTCAGCTCAAGAATGCCAAGAGCGACCTGGGCGACCGGTACATCAACACCCCGGCCGGGATCATCCAGACGCTGGCCTTCCCCTTCTACGACGAGGCGTGGTCGAAGCCGGAGGCGGCGAAGGTCCGGCAGGGGCTTTCCATGGCGATCAACCGGGAGCAGATCACCGACACCATTTTCCAGAAGACGCGTACGCCCGCCACCGACTGGACATCGCCCGTCCTCGGCGAGGACGGCGGCTACAAGTCCGGGCTCTGCGGCGACCCCTGCAAGTACGACGCCGACGAGGCGAAGAAGCTGATCAGCGAGGGCGGCGGCATCCCCGGCGGCACGCTGAAGATCACGTACAACGCGGACACCGGCTCGCACAAGGAATGGGTCGACGCGGTCTGCAACTCCATCAACAAGGCTCTCGACAATGACAAGTCCTGTGTCGGGAATCCCGTCGGGACGTTCGCCGACTTCCGTAGTCAGGCATCGCAGCAGAAGCTGGACGGCGCCTGGCGTGCGGGGTGGCAGATGGACTACCCGCTGATCCAGAACTTCCTGCAGCCGCTGTACTACACGGACGCCCCGTCCAACGACGGAAAGTACTCGAGCGAGGAATTCGACAAGCTCGTCGACCAGGCCAACGCCGAGACCGACACCGCGAAGGCCGTCTCCACGTTCCAGGACGCCGAGAAGGTCCTGGCCAAGGACATGGCCGTCATTCCGCTCTGGTACCAGAACGGCAGCGCCGGCTACTCGGACAGGGTCTCCGACGTCGCGCTGAACCAGTTCAGCGTCCCGGTCTACAACGAGATCAAGGTCAGCTGAGGCATCGGTAGCGGCCGTCCGGCGAAGCGAAGCGAAAGCGAATCTGCGCTGCCGGACGGTCGCTTCCACTACTTCCGGAGCCCCTCATGGGACGTTATGTGATCCGGCGTCTGCTGCAGATGATCCCGGTCTTCTTCGGCGCCACGCTGCTGATCTTCCTGATGGTGAACGTGATGGGCGACCCCATCGCGGGCCTGTGCGGAGACCGCAAGTGCGACCCCGCGACAGCCGCCCAACTGGAGAAGGAATTCGGCCTCGATAAGCCCGTGTGGCAGCAGTACGTGACGTACATGGGCAATGTCTTCACCGGCGACTTCGGCACCGCCTTCAACGGGCAGAAGGTCACCGAGCTGATGTCGACCGCCTTCCCGCTCACCATCCGCCTGACGATCGTCGCCATTCTCTTCGAGATCATCATCGGGATCACGCTGGGTGTCGTCACCGGGCTGCGGCGCGGGCGTCCCATCGACACGGGCGTGCTGCTCCTCACGCTCGTCGTCATCGCGATCCCCACCTTCGTCACCGGTCTGCTGCTCCAACTGCTGCTCGGTGTCGAGTGGGGGATCATCAAACCCTCCGTCTCGTCGGAGGCGCCCTTCAACGAGCTGATCGTGCCGGGATTCGTCCTCGCCTCGGTGTCCCTGGCGTACGTCACCCGCCTCACCCGGACGAGCATCGCCGAGAACCGCCGCGCCGACTATGTCCGGACCGCCATCGCCAAGGGGCTGCCCAGGCGCCGCGTCATCACCCGGCACCTGCTGCGCAATTCACTCATCCCGGTGGTCACCTTCATCGGCACCGACATCGGCGCGCTGATGGGCGGGGCCATCGTCACCGAGCGGATCTTCAACATCCACGGTGTCGGATTCCAGCTCTACCAGGGGATTCTGCGGCAGAGCACGCAGACCGTCGTCGGGTTCGTGACCGTACTCGTCCTTGTCTTCCTGGTGGCCAACCTGGTCGTCGACCTCCTGTACGCCGTACTCGACCCGAGGATCCGTTATGCCTGAATCCAAGGAGCCAGACGGAGCCATCGCCCCGACCGGTGCCGGGGGCGCGATGGACCTCGCGGCGACCGAGGGCTCGACGCTCGAGAAGACGCCCGGCGGGCCGGAAGGCACGGGCCCATCGGCCCCCGCCCGCAGTCTGTGGTCCGACGCCTGGCGCGAGCTGCGGCGCAACCCGGTCTTCATCATCTCGGGCCTCATCATCATCTTCCTCGTCTTCATCTCGCTCTGGCCGTCCCTGATCGCCTCCGGAAACCCGCTCGACTGCGATCTCGCCAACGCCCAGAAGAGCTCCACGTCCGGGCACCCCTTCGGCTTCGACGGGCAGGGCTGCGACGTCTATACGCGGACCGTGTACGGGGCCCGTTCCTCGGTCACCGTCGGCGTCTGCGCCACGCTCGGCGTCGCGATCCTCGGCAGCGTCCTCGGCGGGCTCGCCGGGTTCTTCGGCGGGGGCTGGGACGCGATCCTCTCCCGGATCACCGACGTCTTCTTCGCCATCCCCGTCGTGCTCGGCGGTCTGGTGCTCCTGTCGGTGGTCACCAGCAACACCGTCTGGCCGGTGATCGGCTTCATGGTGCTGCTCGGCTGGCCGCAGCTCTCCCGCATCGCCCGCGGCTCGGTGATCACCGCCAAGCAGAACGACTACGTCCAGGCGGCGCGCGCCCTCGGCGCCTCCAACTCACGCATGCTGCTGCGGCACATCGCGCCGAACGCGGTCGCCCCGGTGATCGTCGTCGCGACCATCGCGCTCGGTACGTACATCGCGCTCGAGGCGACCCTCTCGTACCTGGGTGTCGGTCTGAAGCCGCCGAACGTCAGCTGGGGCATCGACATCTCGGCCGCCTCCCAGTACATCCGCAACGCCCCGCACATGCTGCTCTGGCCCGCGGGAGCCCTGGCGATCACCGTGCTCGCGTTCATCATGCTCGGCGACGCGGTGCGCGACGCCCTCGACCCCAAGCTGAGGTAGCCGCCCATGTCACCCACATCGCCCACGCTGCTCGAAGTGCGCGATCTGCACGTGGAGTTCAGGACCAGGGACGGCGTCGCGAAGGCCGTCAACGGCGTCGACTACAGCGTCAGGGAGGGCGAGACGCTCGCCGTGCTCGGCGAGTCGGGATCCGGCAAGTCGGTGACCGCCCAGGCCATCATGGGCATCCTCGACATCCCGCCCGGAAAGATCACCGGCGGCGAGATCATCTTCCAGGGCAAGGACCTCCTCAAGCTCAAGGCGGAGGAGCGGCGCAAGACGCGCGGCGCCGGAATGGCGATGATCTTCCAGGACGCCCTGTCGTCGCTCAACCCGGTCCTCAGCGTCGGCCAGCAGCTCGGCGAGATGTACATCGTCCATCAGGGGATGTCGAAGAAGGACGCGAAGGCCAAGGCCATCGAGCTGATGGACCGCGTCCGCATCCCCGCCGCGAAGGAACGGGTCGGGCAGTATCCGCACCAGTTCAGCGGCGGCATGCGCCAACGCATCATGATCGCCATGGCGTTGGCCCTCGAGCCCTCGCTCATCATCGCCGACGAGCCGACGACCGCCCTCGACGTGACCGTCCAGGCCCAGGTGATGGACCTCCTCGCCGAGCTCCAGCGCGAGCTGCACATGGGCCTGATCCTCATCACCCACGACCTGGGCGTCGTGGCGGACGTCGCCGACAACATCGCCGTCATGTACGCGGGCCGCATCGTCGAGAAGGCCCCGGTCCACGAGATCTACAAGGCGCCGGCCCACCCGTACACGCGCGGTCTGCTCGAGTCGATCCCCCGCCTCGACCAGAAGGGCCGGGAGCTCTACGCGATCAAGGGCCTGCCGCCGAACCTCATGAACATCCCGCCCGGCTGCGCCTTCAACCCCCGCTGCCCGATGGCCCAGGACATCTGCAGGACCGATGTGCCACCGCTCTTCGAAGTGACGTACGAGGGCCTGACCGCCGACCGCCGGAGCGCCTGCTACTTCTGGAAGGAGACGCTCGATGCCGACGCCGATGCCGCACGGTGAGCACGTCAGCGAGAAGCAGCCGGAGGGTGAGCCGATCCTCCAGGTGCGGGGCCTGGTCAAGCACTACCCGCTCACCCAGGGCATCGTCATCCGCAAGCAGGTGGGCTCGGTCAAGGCCGTCGACGGCGTCGACTTCGACCTCGCGCAGGGCGAGACGCTCGGCATCGTCGGGGAGTCGGGCTGCGGCAAGTCGACGGTCGCGAAGATGCTGGTGAACCTGGAACGGCCGACCGCCGGGGAGATCCGCTACAAGGGCGAGGACGTCAGCAAGCTGTCCGGGCGCGCGCTGAAGGCGGTGCGCCGCAACATCCAGATGGTCTTCCAGGACCCCTACACGTCGCTGAACCCGCGTATGACGGTCGGCGACATCATCGGGGAGCCGTACGAGATCCATCCCGAGGTCGCGCCGAAGGGGTCGCGGCGGGGGAAGGTCCAGGATCTCCTCGACGTCGTCGGGCTCAACCCGGAGTACATCAACCGCTATCCGCACCAGTTCTCCGGCGGGCAGCGGCAACGCATCGGGATCGCGCGGGGGTTGGCGCTGCGGCCCGAGATCATCGTGGCCGACGAGCCGGTCTCCGCCCTTGACGTCTCGGTGCAGGCGCAGGTGGTGAACCTCCTGGACCAGCTGCAGAACGAGTTCAATCTGTCGTACGTGTTCATCGCGCACGACCTGTCGATCGTGCGGCACATCTCCGACCGGGTGGGGGTGATGTACCTCGGGCGGATCGTGGAGATCGGCTCCGACGAGGAAATCTACGAGCACCCGACGCACCCGTACACGCAGGCGCTGCTCTCGGCGGTGCCGGTGCCGGATCCCGCCGCGCGGGAGCACCGGGAGCGGATCATTCTCCACGGTGACGTCCCGTCGCCGGCGAACATCCCGTCGGGCTGCCGCTTCCGCACACGCTGCTGGAAGGCGCAGGAGCGGTGCGCCCTGGAGGTCCCGGCGCTGGCCGTTCCGGCGGAGTTCCGCGATGTCGAGGGACCGGCGGCACATGACTCGGCGTGCCATTTCGCGGAGGAGAAGCAGGTGGTGCCGTAGGGCGGTAGGGCGGCTTGTGGCTTAACACGTGGGCAATCGCACCGTCGCGTACGCGATATACGTGCGCGGCAAGGTGAAGGACGTACGGCCGTGCGGGTGCCGTAGACCGGCCGGGGTATGCCATGTCGCCCCGGCCGGTCGCCGTTTGCCGGGGGCTAGGGCAGGGCCAACGCTCGCTTCAGGAAGTCGACTTGGAGCAAGAGCAGATTCTCCGCCACCTGTTCCTGGGGGGTCATGTGTGTCACCCCGGAGAGGGGGAGCACCTCGTGGGGGCGGCCCGCCGCGAGCAGGGCGGAGGAGAGGCGCAGGGCGTGTGCCACCACCACGTTGTCGTCCGCGAGGCCGTGCACGATCATCAGCGGGCGGTGCGGGTTCTCCGGAGCCACCAAACCCTCCTCGGTGACGAGGGAGTTGAGGGCGTACGCGTCCGGATCCGCCCCGGGGTCGCCCAGGTACCGCTCCGTGTAGTGCGTGTCGTAGAGGCGCCAGTCCGTCACCGGCGCTCCCGCCACCCCCGCGTGGAAGACGTCGGGGCGGCGAAGGACCGCGAGCCCCGCGAGGTAACCGCCGTAGGACCAGCCCCTGATGGCGACGCGGTCCAGGTCCAGGGGGTAGGAGGAGGCCAGGCCCTGGAGCGCGTCCACCTGGTCGTCCAGGGTGAGCGTGAAGTCCTTCCTGATCGCCTTCTCCCAGGCGGGGGAGCGCCCTGGAGTGCCCCGGCCGTCCGCGACGATCACGGCGAAGCCCTGGTCGGCGAACCACTGCGACGTCAGGTACGGATTGTGCGCCGCGACCACCCGCTGGCCGTGCGGGCCGCCGTACGGATCGAGGAGGACCGGCAGCGGCCCCGAGCCCTCCTGGTAATCCGCGGGGAGCAGGACGGCGCACGGGATCTTGCGTGCGCCCCCCTCGGTGAGGGTCACGCGCGGCGTGAGCCCCGGGCGCTGGGCGTATGAGGCGACGGTCGCCACCTGCTTGCCGTCGCGCAGTACCTGGGCCCGAGTGCCCGGCTGGTCCAGGGTGGCCGACACGAGGACCGTGAGGCCCCCCGAGCGCACCGCCGAGTGGACCCCGGCCTCCTGCGAGACGCGCTCGACGCCGAGTTCGTTGACGCGGTAGACGTGCACCTCGCCGGTCTCGGGGGATGCGGCCGCGCTGCCCGCCGACGCCGAGATCAGTACGTCGTCGTCCGCCACGTCCAGGACCGCGCGGACGTGCAACTGCGGCCCTGTCAGCGGGCGTTCACCCACCGCGAGGACCCGCGCGCCGCCCTCGTCGACGATCCGCACCAGCCTGCCGCTGGGGGACCAGGACGGGGCGCCGGGGAAGAGTTCGAGCCATGCCGTCTCGTCGGCATCCTCTTCCGCGTGCACCATCCGCGTCGAGCCGTCGTCCGGGTTCACCGCCAGGTAGAGCTGGCTGAGCTGGTCCCTGGACTGCACGAGGAGCAGCGGGGCGCCCGCCGACGACCAGTGCACCCGCGCGAGGTACGGGTAGCGGGCGCGGTCCCACGTCACCTCCGTGCGCGCGCCGTCCAGCGTCACGACGAAGAGGCGTACGTCCGCGTTCGCCGTGCCCGCCGCCGGGTAGGCGACCTTCGTCGGCTCGCTCTCCGGGTGCGCGGGGTCGGCGATCCACCAGCGCCGCACGGGGGCGTCGTCGGCGCGCGCGACCAGCAGCCGGTCCGATCCCGGCGACCACCAGAAGCCCCGCGAGCGGCTCATCTCCTCGGCCGCGATGAACTCCGCGAGGCCGTACGTGACGGTGCCCTCGCCCTCGGGCTCCGCCAGCGCCCGGTCGCCCTCACCGTCGGCGCCCGTCACGCGCAGGGCGCCCCCGGCGACGTACGCGACATGACGGCCGTCGGGGGAGGGGCGCGGGTCGATCACCGGGGCCGGGGTGCGCAGTTCGCGTGCCGTGCCCGCGCGCAGTTCCGCCGCGAAGAGCCGGCCGGAGAGCGCGAAGGCGGCGAGCTCCACCGCCGCGTCCGTCGCATAGCCCACGATGCCCGCGCCGCCCTCGCGGCTGCGCTCGCGCCGGGCTCGCTCCTCGGCGGAGAGCCGCTCGACGGCGCCGTTCAACAGCGCTTGAGGATCGGCCGCGACGCGCTCGACGACGCCGTCCGCCAGGTCCAGGACCCAGAGTTGATTCGCCCGGTCGGTGCCGGACGAAGAGCGCAGGAAGGCGACACGGGACCCGTCCGGCGCCACCGTGAACGCGCGGGGCGCACCGAGCGTGAAGCGCTGCGTGCGGGCATGCTGGCGCGGGAAGGAGAGCCGCTGTGCGGGACTCTCGGCGGGCCCGGTGGATCCATGGGTCTCGATGGTCATCCTCCGAGCCTATGGGGCATGCGCCCCCTTGTGCTGCCGTGCTCCGAGTCATGCGGACCCACGGATAGTTATGATCCGTAGCGCTTAGTGGGTATGAACCTGCTGGCGTCCGCACTGGTGCAGGGTCTTGGACTTGGAGGTGAGCCGCCGTGGCACTCTCGATTTCGGCGGTGGTGCTGCTGGCGATCATCGTCTTCTTGCTGGTCAAGAAGTCAGGACTGAAGGCGGGGCACGCTGTCGTCTGTACGCTGCTCGGCTTCTATCTGGCGAGCTCGTCCGTCGCCCCGACCATCAACGAGCTGACGACGAACGTGGCGGGGATGATCGGCGACATCAAGTTCTGACCTGCCGTCGGGGTGCTCGTAGGGTGGTCCCATGACGGAACTGCCCGCCCGGCGTCTGCTGCTCGTGCACGCGCACCCCGACGACGAGTCGATCAACAATGGCGCGACCATGGCCAAGTACGCGGCCGAAGGCGCCCATGTCACGTTGGTGACCTGCACGCTCGGCGAGGAGGGCGAGGTCATCCCGCCCGACCTCGCCCACCTGGCGCCCGACCGCGAGGACGCGCTCGGCGCGCAGCGCATCGGGGAGCTGGCCGCCGCGATGAAGGAAGTGGGGGTCACCGACCACCGCTTCCTCGGCGGCACCGGGCGCTACCGCGACTCCGGGATGATGGGCGTCGAGCAGAACCACCGTCCCGGCGCCTTCTGGTCCGCCGATCTCGACGCCGCCGCCGCGCACCTCGTCGAGGTGATCCGCGAGGTGCGGCCGCAGGTGCTCGTGACGTACGACCCGGACGGGGGGTACGGCCACCCCGACCACATCCAGGCCCACCGCGTCGCGATGCGCGCAGCGGACCTCGCGGCCGAGGCCGCCTTCCGCGCGGATCTCGGCGAACCGCACACCATCGGCAAGATCTACTGGAACCGCGCGCCCCGCTCGGTCGTCGAAGAGCGGTTCCGGTGGATGACGGGCGCCCTGCGGCACTCGCCGTTCACGACCGCCGCCGTGGTCGCCGACGTGCCGGGTGTGACGGACGACGAGCGGATCACGACGGAGATCGACGGGACCGCGTTCCGGCAGAAGAAAGCTGCGGCGATGAGCGCGCACGCCACCCAGATCGAGGTGCGGGGGCCGCTGTTCGTCCTCTCGAACGGGCTCGCGCAGCCGGTCTTCGACGTGGAGTACTACGAGTTGGTGCGAGGAGAGGCCGGTGCGGTGGACGGTGAGCGCGAGAACGATCTGTTCGCGGGGCTCGAAGGCACGGGGCACGAAGGGGTGACGGCGCTGTGAGTACCCGTTCGCGCGCTTCCTCCGCCGGTGCCCCGAAAAGTTCCGGACCGGCCTCCGCCGCGGCCGTCGCCCCGCCGGGCGGCGGCCTCGCCCAGTCGGCCGACGCCGGGCGGATCGCCGCCTATGTCCTGTTCTTCGCGCTCGGCGCGGTGATCGGCGCCGCCGGTGCGCTCGTCCAAGGGGGCTGGTTCCCGGGCGGGTTGCTGCTGGCGCTCCTCGGAGCCGCGGGGCTGTTCTACGGAGGGTCGCGCGTGACCGGCACCAGAGCCGGGGCGGTGGCGCCCGCGGCGGGCTGGCTCGTCGCCGTCATGCTGCTCACGGCCACCCGCCCCGAAGGCGACTTCCTCTTCGGCGCGGGAGTCGGCTCGTACGTCTTCCTGCTCGGCGGAATGGCGGTCGCTGTGATGTGCGCCACCCTGGGTCAGCGGCCGCAACCAGGCGGGCCCGCCGCCCGACTTGGCAAGTGACGTACCACTTCAGCCCGTGCCCTGTACGGGATTGACGGCGGTCACAGGATGACTGCCGACGGCGGCCAGTATGGTGGTGCGCGCCGCCGAGCCGCCCGCGTTAGGACGAGACGGGCGGCGGAGCCAACCGGGAGAACCTGCCTTGAGTCGTGAAACTGACAGTTCGTCCTCCGGGCCCCAGGGGCGCGGTGGAGCCGCATACCCCTCGGGGACGCCGCCGTACGGCTCCCCCGCCTCGGACGGCGCCGTGGACGGCGCGCAGCGGCAGGCCGCCGACGAGCGGCCCGACGAGCCCAAGACCGAGACCACGCTGACCACGCGCATCCGGATCAACATCCCCGGCTCGCGCCCCATCCCGCCGGTCGTCATGCGTACGCCCGTCGGTGACGGCGACGCGGCCCCCGGGCGCCCCGAGGACGCGGGCAGTGCGAGGGACGGCTCCGCCGCCGGGAACGGCGCGGGTGCCTCCGCCTCTGCTTCCGGGCCCGCTCCGGGCGGTTCCGCCGGAAGCCCGTCCGCCAGGGGCTCCGCGCCCGCCGCGGGTGCTTCCGCCGCCGCGCAGCCGGAGGAGAAGACGAGCGACTGGTTCGCGCCGCGCAAGAGCGGCGGCGCGAGCGGCTCGGGCGCCGGTTCCGCCGGCAGCGGCTCCGGAGGCAACAACGGCTCCGCGCCCGCCGGTTCGGGCGGCAACGGCTCCGGTACGGGAGCCTTCGACGTGTCCGGCGCGGTGGCGTCGGGCCCCCTCGGCACGGGTGCGCCGCAGAACGGCGACCGGCAGCGCGGGGACCTGCCGTACTTCAACGGCGGCCCCGCGGGTGACGGCGGGCGCGGGCCCGCAGGACCGACGAGCGGCCCGGTGACCGGCGACGGTCCGCTGACGCCGCCCGCACGCCCTGCCGCACCGTCGAGTCCGCAGCGTCCGTCGAACCCCGCCGCCC
>NZ_SRIC01000235.1 GCF_004684775.1 Streptomyces sp. MZ04 | reverse complement strand
CCCCCATCGTCATCCCCTACCTCGCGGGCCGCCTCCCCCAGGGAAGGCTCGGCATCGGATGGAGTCTCCTCAAGGAGCCGCCCCCGCCTGCCGCCGAGCCGACCCTCACCGTCCGGGCCACGGACAACACGCTGACCGCCATCGGCGCCCTCTCCGGCCAGGGGTCCCAGGCCGAACGCAAGCGGCTGGTGAGGGAGTTGATGGGGGCCGCCACCGGCGAAGAGCAGCGGTTTCTCTTCGGGCTGCTGACCGGTGAAGTCCGGCAGGGTGCGCTCGACGCCATCGCCGTGGAAGGTCTCGCCCGAGCCACACAGGCGCCTCCGGCCGCCGTGCGTCGCGCGGTGATGCTGGCCGGGGCGGTGACCCCTGTCGCCGAGGCTCTCCTCGCCAGGGGGCCGAGCGCCCTGGACGAGTTCCGGCTCAGCGTCGGCCGGCCCGTGCTCCCGATGCTGGCGCACGGCGCGGGATCCGTCACCGAAGGCGTCGGCAAACTGGGGGTGCCCTGCGCCGTCGAGGAGAAGCTGGACGGCATCCGTGTCCAGGTGCACCGCGACGGGGACGATATCCGCGTCTACACCCGCACCCTCGACGACATCACCGACCGGCTTCCCGAACTCACCGCTGCCGCAAAGGAATTGGCGGATGAGTCCTTCATTCTCGACGGTGAGGTCATCGCGCTCGACGGCGACGGCAGGCCCCGCCCCTTCCAGGAGATCGCCGGTCGCGTCGGGTCCCGCGTCGACGTCACCACCGCCGCCGCCGAACTCCCCGTATCGCCCGTCTTCTTCGACGCCCTGTACACCGACGGGCAGGATCTGCTCGATCTGCCGTTCACCGTGCGGCACATCCGTCTGGCGCGGCTCGTTCCCGAGGCCATGCGCGTGCGGCGCAGCGTCGTCGACGACCCCACCGACGAGGCCCAACTCCGCGCCGCCGAGGAGTTCTTCGCCGACACGCTGGGCCGTGGCCATGAAGGCGTCATGCTCAAGGCGCTCGACGCGCCCTACAGCGCCGGCCGTCGCGGGGCGAGCTGGCTGAAGGTCAAGCCCGTGCACACCCTGGACCTCGTGGTCCTGGCCGCCGAGTGGGGGCACGGGCGGCGGACCGGCAAGCTCTCCAACCTGCATCTGGGCGCCCGGCGCGCCGACGGGACGTACGCCATGCTCGGGAAGACCTTCAAGGGCATGACCGACGCGATGCTGGCCTGGCAGACGGAGCGGCTGCGCGAGCTCGCCGTCAGCGACGACGGATTCCTCGTGACCGTGCGCCCCGAACTCGTCGTCGAGATCGCCTACGACGGGCTGCAGAAGTCCACCCGCTACCCCGCCGGCGTCACACTCCGCTTCGCCCGGGTCGTGCGCTACCGCGAGGACAAGTCGCCCGCCGACGCCGATTCGGTCGAGACGGTGCTGGCCGAGCGTCAGCCATAGCCCCTCTAGTCGGGGAGCGGGGCGTCTACCACCAAGTTCAGGCAAAGATCAGGCCGATAGGGTGACCTTAACGCTTTATTGACGCCCATTCGCATCAACGGCCTTAGGGGAGAGCTGTGCCCGCATCACGCCTGAGCCAGACGCCGCTTCCAGGCATCGGCATCCGGTACGACCTGACCACCCGAGAACAGCGGCAGATCTCGGTGGTCGCGCACCGGGACGGCGCACGCACGCTCAGCGCCTACCGTGCCGACGACCCCGACGCGTGCGCGCTGTCGCTGCGGCTGAGTTCGGGCGAGGCGGCCGCGCTGATCGACGCGCTGATGCCCTCGCACCACAGCCCGAACCTGCTGCACACCACCGACCTCGGTCTCGTCGCCGAGCGCATCGAGGTGTCCGGCACCTCGCACTGGAACGGGCGGGTGCTCGGCGAGACGCAGATGCGGACCGAGACCGGCGCCTCCATCGTGGCGGTCCTTCGCAGGGCCGAGGCGATCCCGTCCCCCGCGCCGGACTTCCGCCTCGCGGGCGGGGACACCCTCATCGTGATCGGCACCCGCGAGGGTGTGGAGAGCGCCGCCGCGATACTCGGGCGGGAGTGATTCGATGCACTCCGCTGTCTTCCTGATCGAGTTCGGCGCGATCATCCTCGCGCTCGGGCTGCTCGGCAGATTCGCCGGACGGTTCCGCTTCTCCCCCATCCCTCTCTATCTGCTCGCCGGGCTCGCGTTCGGCGAGGGCGGGCTGCTTCCGCTGGGCGCCAGCGAGGAGTTCGTGGCGATCGGCGCCGAGATCGGCGTCATCCTGCTGTTGCTGATGCTGGGGCTCGAGTACACGGCGAGCGACCTGGTCAGCAATCTCAAGACCCAGTACCCGGCCGGTCTGGTCGACATGGGGCTCAATGCCGTGCCGGGCGCGATCGCCGCGCTGCTCATGGGGTGGGGGCCGGTGGCCGCCGTCGTCCTGGCGGGCGTCACCTGGATCTCCTCATCCGGAGTCATCGCGAAGGTGCTCGGCGACCTGGGCCGGCTCGGCAACCGCGAGACCCCCGTCATCCTCAGCATCCTGGTCCTCGAAGACCTGGCGATGGCCGTGTATCTGCCCATCATCACGGCCCTGTTGGCCGGTGTCGGCTGGGCCGCCGGCAGTCTCACCCTCGCCATCGCACTCGGCGCCGCCGGTCTGGTGCTGTTCCTCGCCGTGCGCTACGGCCGGGTGATCTCGCGCTTCGTGTCGAGCGACGACCCCGAGAAGCTGCTCCTGGTCGTCCTCGGTCTGACCATCCTGGTCGCCGGGATCGCGCAGCAGCTCCAAGTCTCGGCCGCCGTGGGCGCGTTCCTGGTCGGTATCGCGCTTTCTGGGGAGGTCGCCGAGGGGGCGCACACTCTCCTCGCGCCGCTGCGGGACCTGTTCGCCGCCGTGTTCTTCGTCTTCTTCGGTCTGCACACCGATCCGGCGAGCATTCCTCCGGTGCTGCTTCCCGCGCTCGCCCTCGCGGTCGTGACGGCGTGCACGAAGATCGCCACGGGGTACTGGGCGGCCCGCCGCGCCAAGATCTCCGTCAAGGGACGGTGGCGGGCGGGCGGCGCCCTTGTGGCGCGCGGCGAGTTCTCCATCGTCATCGCGGGGCTCGCCGTCACGGCGGGCATCGAGCCGTCGCTCGGCCCGCTGGCCACGGCGTACGTCCTGATCCTCGTGATCGTCGGCCCGCTCACCGCACGCTTCGCGCAGCCGGTGGCCGCGCGGGTGAGCGGCGCCGTCTCGCGCCGCCGAGAGGCCGCGAACGCGGTGGCCCTGCCGTCGCCCCGAGAGCCCGAGCGGGCGACCGAGGAGTCGCTCGACGGGCAGGGTACGAGCGGCCGGTCCTGACGCCCGCCTTCGGCCGGGTACGCGGCGCGCGACGCCCCGTATCCGGCCGAGCCGCAGGGATCCTCGGATCGGTGTCTGCCGGGTACGCGCCGTTGCCGACCGCGGATCGTGGTCCGTCCTCGCGCAGTTCCCCGCGCCCCTCCGGGGCGCTCTTCGGGTTCTTCACCGCCCCACGGCATACCCCTGCATCCCGCGCGGATTCGCCGCCGCCAGGAGCACCCCGGTCCGCGGATCCCGCGCCACCGCGCACAACCGCCCCTCCGACCAGGGTTCGCCCACCGTCACGTCGTGCCCGCGCCGCCGCAGCTCCTCGATGACCGCCTCGCCCATACGGGACTCGACCGTGACGCTTCCCGGGCGCATGCCACGCGGGTAGAAGGAGCCGGGGAAGCTGTCGTTGTGCCAGTTGGGGGCGTCGACGGCGCCCTGGAGGTCGAGGCCGCCGCGTACCGAATCGCGCAACGCGACCGCCAGGAAGAAGTGCACCTGCCACTGGTCCTGCTGGTCGCCACCGGGGGTGCCGAAAGCCATCACCGGTACGCCGTCCTTGAGTGCGAGGGACGGGGTCAGGGTGGTGCGCGGACGGCGGCCCGGCGTGAGGGAGTTGGGCAGCCCCTCCTCGAGCCACGCCATCTGGAGGCGGGTGCCGAGCGGGAAGCCCAGCTCCGGCACCACGGGGTTGGACTGCAGCCAGCCGCCGCTCGGCGTGGCCGCGACCATGTTGCCCCAGCGGTCGACGACGTCCAGGTGGCAGGTGTCGCCACGGGTGGAGCCGTCCGCCGAGACGTCCGGTTCGCCGGGCACGGGCGAGGCGACGGTCGGCTCACCGGCACCCGCTCCGGAGAGGCCCAGCGCGTCGAAGCCTTCCTCTCCCTCGGCCACGGCGCGCGCGTGGCCGGAGATCTTCGGGGTGCGTCCGCCGGGGCTTCCGGGGCGCAGTTCGTGCGATGCCTTGTCGCCGATGAGCGTGCGCCGCTCCTCGTTGTAGGCGGGGGACAGCAGATCGGCGACGGGGACCGTGTCGTCCCCGTCCGCGTCCCCGTACCAGGCCTCGCGGTCCGCCATGGCGAGCTTGCAGCCCTCGATCAGCCGATGCACGTAATCGGCCGAGCCGTACGCGGGCAGGTCCGCGAGGTCGGAGGGAAGCAGGGCCAACTGCTGGAGGAAGGCCGGGCCCTGGCTCCAGCCGCCCGCCTTGCACAGCGTCCAGCCGTTCCAGTCGTACGTCGCCGGGGCCTCGTACGTCGCCTCCCAACCGGCGAGGTCGGCGGCCGTCAGCGTTCCGGTGTGCCGGGATCCGCTGGTGTCCAGCGTGGGGCGCGCCGCCTGGCGGATCAGCGCCTGGCCGATGAACCCTTCGCTCCAGATCTTCCGCGCGGCCTCGATCTGCTCGGTGCGCGAGCCGTCGCCCGCCTCCTCGATCAGGCGGCGCCAGGTCGCGGCGAGCGCGGGGTTGCGCAGGAGTTCACCGGGGCGCGGGGCGTGGCCGTCCGGCAGATAGACCTCGGCCGACGACGGCCATTCCGTCTCGAAGAGCTCGCGCACCGTCTCGACGGTCTCGCCGACGCGCTCCACGGGTGCGTGCCCGTCATCGGCGTACCCGATCGCGTACTTGAGGACTTCGGCGAGGGACTTGGTGCCGTGGTCGCGCAGGAGCACCATCCACGCGTCGAAGGCGCCCGGCACGGCGGCGGCAAGGGGTCCCGTGCCCGGTACGAGCTCCAGGCCGAGCGAGCGGTAGTGCTCGACGGTCGCTCCGGCCGGCGCGACGCCCTGCCCGCACAGGACCCGCACCTCTCCCCCGGCGGGCGCCAGGATGATCGGCACCTCGCCCGCCGGGCCGTTGAGGTGCGGCTCGACGACGTGCAGGACGAAGCCCGCGGCGACCGCGGCGTCGTAGGCGTTGCCGCCGTCCTCCAGGACGGCCATCGCGGACTGGGAGGCGAGCCAGTGGGTGGAGGACACCATGCCGAAGGTGCCTTGGAGGGTCGGCCGGGTGGTGAACAAGGGGGCTGCTCCTAGCGTGCGGTGCGGGTACTGGGGATCGTACGGAGGGTCTGGGCGGCGGCAGCCGCGTCCGGAGCCGTGCCGTCGTCGGCGACGAGGTGGCAGGAGACCTGGCGGCGGCCGTCTCCCGGGAGTTCGCGCAGTTCGGGGACCTCGACGCGGCAGCGGTCGACGGCCAGCGGGCAGCGCGTGTGGAAGCGGCAGCCCGGTGGCGGGGCGAGGGGGCTCGGCAGTTCTCCGCTGAGGACGATGCGCTCGCGGGTGCGCTGGAGGGCCGGGTCGGGGACGGGCGCGGCCGACAACAGCGCCTGCGTGTAGGGGTGTTTGGGGGCGGCGAACAGCTCGGCGGTCGGGGCCTGTTCGACGATCTGGCCGAGATACATGACCGCGATGCGGTCGGCGAGGAACTCCACGGCGGCCAGGTCGTGGGTGATGAACAGGCACCCGAAGCCGCGGTCCCGCTGAAGATCGGCGAGGAGGTTGAGGACGGAGGCCTGGACGGAGACGTCGAGGGCGGAGGTGGGTTCATCGGCCACCAGGAGGTCCGGGTCGACGGAGAGCGCGCGGGCGATGGAGATACGTTGCCGCTGCCCGCCGGAGAGTTCGTGCGGATGCCGGTCGGCGTACTCGGGGCGCAGGCCGACCTGGGCGAGGAGTTCGGCGACACGCGCGCGTGCCGCGTCTCCCCTGGCGATGCCGTGCAGGCGCAGGGGTTCGGCGACGATCTGCCCGACGGTCATGCGCGGGTCGAGCGAGGAGGAGGGGTCCTGGAAGACGAGGTGGAAGTCTTTGCGCAGGGGCCGCAGGGCGCGCCGCGAAAGGCGGGTCACGTCCCGGCCGTTGATGCGGACGGTGCCGCCGGTGGGGTCGTCGAGGCGTACGGCGCAGCGGCCCACCGTCGACTTGCCGCTCCCCGACTCCCCTACGAGTCCCACGACTTCACCCTTGCCGACGGTGAGCGTGACGCCGTCGGCGGCGCGCACGATACCGCCGGTTCCCGCGAAGTGCCGCTCCAGGCCGGTGAGTTCGAGTACCGGAGCCGCGTCCCTCTCGCGCGTCTGGGTGGGGATCACTGGCCGGCCTCCTGGGTGGTGGGCGTGAGCGCGGGGGCGTCCTGCGGATGCCAGCAGGCCGCCCGGTGCGCGGCATCGGCTCCGGCGTGCAGGGAGACCGGCTTGAAGGCGGGCCGACCCGTCGTGCACCGGTCGTCGGCGTGCGCACAGCGCGGGGCGAAGGTGCAGGCGTCGGGCTGTGCGTCGAGGCTCGGCACCAGGCCGGGGATCTCGGGCAGGCGGCGCTTGCCCTCGCCGCCGGGGCGAAGGACCGCGCCCAGCAGTCCGCGGGTGTACGGGTGGCGCGGCTCGGCGAACAGCTCGTCCACCGGGGCCTGTTCGACGGGGCGTCCCTCGTACATGACCAGAACCCGGTCGGCGGTGTCGGCCACCACGCCCAGGTCGTGGGTGATCAGCACGATCGCGGTGCCGAGCCGTTCCCGCAGGGACTGCAGGACTTCGAGGATGCCCGCCTGGACCGTGACGTCGAGCGCGGTGGTCGGCTCGTCGGCGATCAGCACGGACGGGTCGCAGCCTTGCGCAGGGCGACGGTGAGGGTGCCGCCGTCACGCACGGGACGGTCGTCGGTCATGCGCTCACCACCGACCTCGGTGGCCGAGGACTGCAAGGAGCCGTAGCCCGCCGTCAGGGACATCACCAGGGCAACTGCCGCAAGGGCAACCGCTTTTCGGCGCACGGGTGGATACCTCCGCCAGGTGGTTCCGGGCTGATCGCGGACGATCAAGGAATACCGCAGAACGTATTTCGCATACAGTCCGCACACAAGAGGCCCGGCTGAATGACGGACCGGATTTGATGAAGATTGAATGACCGAAAGCGACAATCCGCTCCGGAACCGTCCCCGGTCCTTCCCGGCGGGCCGTTGTCAGTGCGCCGCGCTACGCTCCGCGCAACTGACCGTTCACCCCGTTCTGGGAGGTTTTCATGGCCTCGCGCCTCAACCCGTACATCAGCTTCGACGGCGATGCCCGCCAGGCGATGGAGTTCTACAAGGAGGTCTTCGGCGGCGAGCTCGCGCTCAACACCTTCGGCGAGTCCGGCCAGCAGGGCACTCCGCACGCCGACCAGATCATGCACGCCATGCTGGAGGCGCCCAACGGCTTCACCCTGATGGCCGCCGACACCCCGCCCGGCATGCAGCACAACCCGGGCACCAACTTCTCGGTGAGCCTCAGCGGCGACGACGAATCCGAGCTGCGCGGCTACTGGGAGAAGCTGTCCGCCGGCGGCACGGTGGCCGTGCCGATGGAGAAGCAGATGTGGGGCGACGTGTTCGGCATGTGTACGGACCGGTTCGGCATCCCCTGGATGGTCAACATCAGCGAGCCGCAGGGCTGAGGTACAGGGCGCGTGCGGCGGCGGGGCCGACTCCGCCGCCGCACCCGTCGGCCCCGCTCCCGGGCCCATCGGCCCAGGTCGCGGGCCCGCACCAGCACGCCTACCGTGTGACGGGGGTGTCTCGTGTGACGGGGGCGTCTGGAGGCCACCGATGGACCGCTCGCCCATGCCGGAACCCTTCGAGACCGCACAGTCGGCAGGATCACCACCCGGCTCCGCGCCGCACATCAGCGGCGGCCGGCACGAGCACCGCTGGCTGATCCTGGGAGTCATCGGGATCGCCCAGCTCATGGTGATCCTCGACGCGACGATCGTGAACATCGCACTCCCGTCGGCCCAGCAGGACCTCGGGTTCAGCGACGGCAACCGCCAGTGGATCGTCACCGCGTACGCACTCGCCTTCGGCAGCCTGCTGCTGCTCGGCGGTCGCATAGCCGACCTGGTGGGCCGCAAGGCCGTCTTCCTCGCCGGACTCGCCGGATTCGCCCTCGCATCGGCCCTCGGCGGCGCGGCGACGAGCTTCACCATGCTGGTCGTGGCCCGCGCCCTCCAAGGCGTGTTCGGCGCGCTGCTCGCACCCGCCGCGCTGTCCCTGCTCACCACGACGTTCACGGACCCCAAGGAGCGGGCGAAGGCGTTCGGCATCTACGGCGCCATCGCGGGCGCGGGCGGCGCCGTCGGCCTGCTGCTCGGCGGCGTGCTGACCGAGTACCTGGACTGGCGCTGGTGCCTCTACGTGAACCTGATCTTCGCGGCGGTCGCGATGCTGGGCGGCGCCCGGCTGCTGCACGGCGGCAGGCCCACGGACCGGCCGAAACTCGACGTCCCCGGCACGCTGCTCGTCTCCACGGGCCTGTTCTGCATCGTCTACGGCTTCTCGAACGCCGAGACGCACGCCTGGAGCGACGTCGACACCTGGGGGTTCCTGGTCGTTGGCGCCGTCCTCGTGGCCGCCTTCGCCTGGTGGCAGACGCGGGCCGAGCATCCGCTGCTTCCGATGCGGGTGGTGCTCGACCGGGACCGCGGGGCGTCGTTCCTGGCGATGTTCATCTCGGGTGCCGGCCTGTTCGGCGTGTTCCTGTTCCTGACGTACTACCTCCAGCAGATCCTCGGCTACACACCCGTCAAGACCGGCCTCGCGTTCCTGCCGATGGTCGCCGTGATGGTGGTGGTCTCGGTCGTCACGACCAACTCGCTCGTGCCACGGTTCGGCGCGAAACCGATCGTGCCGCTCGGCATGGGGCTCTCGGCGGCCGCGATGGCCTGGTTCACCGCCCTCGACGTGAGCAGCGGATACGCCGCGCACGTCCTTCCGCCGCTGCTCGTCGCCGGTCTGGGCCTCGGCCTGATCTTCGCCCCTGCGATGAGCATGGCGACCGCCGGTGTCGCCGCGCACGACGCGGGTGTCGCGTCGGCGATGGTCAACACCAGCCAGCAGGTGGGCGGTTCGATCGGAACGGCCCTGCTCAACTCGCTCGCCACCACCGCCGCGGCCAACTACCTGGTGGGCAAGGAGCCGACGCCTGAGGTGCAGGCCCAAGCCGCGATGGAGAGCTACTCGACCGCGTACTGGTGGTCGGCTCTCTTCTTCGCCGTCGGCCTCGTCGTTACGGTCGTGCTCTACCGCCGCGGTGCTCCCGTCCAAGCGGAGACGAGCGGCGGCGCGGTGCACATGTAGGAGGAGGGCGAGGCGATGGCGTCCACATCGGAGGCTTCGGCGACGGACAGCGCCGACGGCGGTGTCGCACTGGCCTCGCCGCGGGGCCGCTGGGTCCTCGCCTGCGCCGTACTCGCCTCGGGCATGGCGATGCTCGACGGCACGGTGGTCAATGTCGCCCTGCCCACCCTCGGCCGCGACCTCGACACCTCGATCGCCTCGCTGCAGTGGGTCGTCAACGCCTACATGCTCACCCTCTCCTCGCTGCTGCTCCTGGGCGGCGCGCTCGGCGACCGCATCGGGCGGCGGCGCACCCTGGTCATCGGCATCGTGTGGTTCGCCCTCGCATCGGCGCTGTGCGGGATCGCTCAGAACGCGGGGATGCTCATCGCGGCCCGCGCGCTCCAGGGCATCGGCGGAGCACTGCTCACGCCGGGCTCGCTGGCGCTGGTGCGTACGTCGTTCCGCCCGCGGGACCAGGCACGCGCGGTGGGCGCGTGGTCGGGGCTCGGCGGCGTCGCGGGGGCGATCGGGCCGTTCCTCGGCGGCTGGCTGATCGACGGTCCCGGCTGGCGCTGGATCTTCCTGATCAATGTGCCGCTGGCCGCGCTCGTGCTCGTAGCGGCACGTCATGTCCCCGAGAGCCGCGCCGAGGGCGCCGGGGACAAGCCGTTCGACGTGACGGGGGCGTGCCTGGCCGCGCTGTTCCTCGCGGGCATCAGCTTCTCGCTGATCGGGGCGTCGGGCGACTCCTCGGCGGCGGCCGTCCTGCCGGGCCTGCTCGGCCTCGTGGCGGGCGTCGTCTTCGTCCTGGTCGAGCACCGCCGAAAGGACCCCATGCTGCCGCTCCCCCTCTTCCGCTCCCGCCTGTTCAGCGCGGCGAACGTCATGACGCTCTGTCTGTACGCGGCCATCGGCGGGCTCTTGTTCATGCTGCCGGTGCAGTTGCAGACGACGCTGGGCTACGACGCCCTGGAGGCGGGCACGGCGACGCTGCCCATCACCGTCCTCATGCTGCTGCTCTCGGCGGCCGCCGGTGATCTCTCGCGGCGGGTCGGTCCCACGCTGCCGCTGGTCGCGGGCCCGCTCATCGCGGCCGCCGGGGCGCTGCTGATGCTGAGGATCGAACCGGGTGCCTCGTACGTCACCTCCGTCCTGCCCGCGGTCGTCGTCCTCGGCCTGGGGATGAGCATGTTCGTCGCCCCGCTCACCGCGACCGTCCTCGCCTCGGTGGACGCGAGCCGCGCGGGCCTTGCCAGCGGCGTCAACAACACCGCGGCGCGGGTCGCGCAGATGCTCGTCGTGGCCGCCCTGCCGCTCGCGGTCGGCCTGTCCGGGACGGCGTACGCGGATCCGGTCGCGCTCGACAGCGCGTTCGGCAAGGCGGCCGTGGGCTGCGCGGGCCTCTTCGTCCTCGCGGCGACCGCAGCGGCGGTCTTCATCCGCCCGAGCCCCGGCGCCTGGCACGAGGAGCCGGGGAACACGCCGCGGTGCAAGTCCCATCTCGGGGTCGGCGCACCGCCGTTGGAGCCGGGAAAGGACTGCGCGGGGTGAGGTCCCGCACGGCTGGGCCCCTCAGAGCGGGGATTCGACGTCACGTACGAAGAGGGTGACCGTCACGCTCTCCTTGAAGCCGTTGCGCCGCATGAGCGCGGCGGACGCGGTGTTGCGTGCGGCGACATCGGTCACGACGGCGGTGGCACCGGCGGCGGTCAGCGTCGCGCAGCAGGCCTGTACGAGGTGGCTGGCGACGCCCTGCCCCTGATAGTCAGGGGCGCTGGCGATCCACTCCAGGTTCCCCCAGTCCGCACGCTGGTCGAAGCCCATGGAGCCGAGGACGAACCCGGCGAGGCGCTCACCGTCGAGCGCCACCCAGCAGGCGGAGGCGTCGGCGTCCATGTGCCCGGCGACGGCCGAGAGCGACCAGGATGTGTACGGCTTCACCGTGGTGTCGTACAACTCCCGGCCGAGGGCGAGGACGTCGACCAGATGGGTGGGCGCCATCGGTTCCAGGACGATCGGGGACCGCTGGTGACCGGCGGGGGCGGACATGGGACCTCCCAGGTGACTGACGCCGCGGACGGCACGAGGGCCTGACGCCGGGCGCAGACCGCTCCTCACGCTATGAGGCCGACGGGCCCGGCGCATGCCGAGCCCGGCGGAGGCTCCGGCGCCGCCGCCCCCGTGCTCGAAGCGGCGTCGAGGTGACCAGCCCTTGTCCCGGCGGGTGTTGGCAGGGCCTATCGTGGTGTACATGTCCGCTCCTGAGCTGATCCGCATCGTCTCCCGTTCCTCGCCCATGGCGCTCGCCCAGGTGGAGCGCGTCCGCGCCGAACTGGCCGCGCTGCACCCGGGGATCCGCACCGAGGTCGTACCGGTCACGACGTCCGGTGACCGCTGGATGGGGGACCTGGCGAAGCTCGGCGGCAAGGGCGCGTTCACCAAGGAGGTCGACGCGGCGCTGCTCTCCGGCGAGGCGGACCTCGCGGTGCACTGCGTCAAGGACGTGCCCGCTGACCGGCCGCTGCCCGCGGGCACCACCTTCGCCGCTTTCCTCAAGCGGGACGACATCCGTGACGCCCTCATCCACCCCGGCGGGCTCACCCTGGACGAGCTGCCCGCGGGCACCCGCATCGGCACGTCGTCGGTGCGGCGCATCGCCCAACTCGCGGCCTCGCACCCGGAGTTGGAGTGCGTACCGATGCGCGGGAACGCAGGGCGCCGGATGGAGAAGCTGGCCGCGGGCGACGCGGACGCGCTGCTGCTCGCCGTGTCCGGCCTCGAACGCATCGACCGCATGGACGTGGCGACCGAGGTCCTCTCGGTGGAGACGATGTGCCCGCCGATCGGCGCCGGGATCCTGGCGCTCCAGTGCCGCGAGGAGGACACGGACACCATCGACGTCGTGTCCGGCCTCGGCGACCCCGACGCGTGGCGCGAGGCGACCGCCGAGCGGATGTTCCTGCACGTCCTGCAGGGGCACTGCAACTCCCCCATCGCCGGGTACGCCCGCTGCGAGCCGAGCGGCGACCTGTCGCTGCGCGCCCGCGTCTTCACCCCTGACGGCAAGACGGTCCTGAACGCCCACGAGTGGGCCGGACGGCTCGACCCGGCGACGCTCGGCACGTCCGTGGCGGTGACGCTGCTGCGCCAGGGTGCGCGCGAGCTCATCGACTCGATCGCGCACTGACGTACGCCTACCGACCGGGGCGGCGCGCCACCCAGAGCTGACGCGTGGAGCGCACCACGAGGTCGTCACGGTGCCGCACGTCCTGGGGACCGCCGTCGAGGAGGGCGTCCAGCGCGGCCAGGTCCGCGGGGTCGATCCGGCCGTCGAGCGTGCCGCGGATGCCGCCGAGGGTGAGGTGCGCGTAGCGGCCCGCGCCTTCGGGCAGGGGTGAGCGCAGCTCCAGCTGCTCGGTGCGCTCCTGCTCGACGGTGAGGCCGGCCACCGTGAGCAGCGCGCCCCAGTCGGCACCCAGGTGCGGCACGTGCTCGGTGTGGAGTGTGTCCAGCGCATCGCGGCAGCGGGTCTCCAGGCCTGGCCGGTCCGGTACGGCGTCGGCGGGCAGGAAGCGCGGCATGCCGTCCAGTTCGGCGACGGCCAGCAGACCGCCGGGACGCAGCGCGGTGTGGATTCCGGCGAGGGCCGCGGCGGGGTCGTCCAGATGGTGCAGGGAGGCCGAGGCCCAGACGAGGTCCGCGTCCGTGATGCCGGGCAGGCCTGCGCCGGCGTCCGCCTCCAGCACGCTGACGCGGTCGCCAAGGCCCCGAGCGCGGGCGGCCTCGGTGAGCCGGTCCAGCATCTCGGCCGAGCTGTCGACGGCCGTCACCCGGGCCGCGGGGAACTGCTCGAGGAGCGCGAAGGTGCCGGTGCCGGTGCCCGCGCCGAGGTCGACGATGTGCGTCACGTCGCTCCCCGCCAGGCATGCGACCCGGCCGGTGACGGTGGTGAGGTAGGAGGCGAACAGCGCGGCGTCGAGATCGAGTATCTCGGCGAGGTTGTGCTGCGGTGCGGCGCCGTGCGTCGCGGCGGCGGCTTCGCCGTGAGGGTGGGGGCCGGTGCCGTGCGG
>NZ_SRIC01000234.1 GCF_004684775.1 Streptomyces sp. MZ04 | reverse complement strand
GCCCTGAGCTGCCCGAACAGCCATACGGCGACCGCTCAGCGAACAGATGCATCCGGAAATCGACCATGAGTTTGGCGCTCACTCTCCGCACCGGCAAGACTCCTGTCCGCAATCAGGAACACACCCGCATCAAAGGAGATCTGACGTGCGTTTCTTCCTCAAGACGGTGGGCGCGACGACTCTCGTGGCCGCCTGCGTGATGTCCGGAACGACTGGCACGGCCCAGGCCGACGCGCCCGCCGCCAAGGCCGCCCCGGCCGGTCTGTACACGCCCTCGTCGCTGGTGCTCGCCGTCGGCCAGGGCGATGACGCCGCCACCGCGACCATGCAGCGCGCAGTGACGCTGACGTGTACGCCCAAGGCCTCGGGGAGCCACCCCTCGGCGGCCGCCGCCTGCGCCGAACTGAACGAAATCGACGGGGAGTTCGCCCAGCTGGTCGGCACGTCGTCCGGCGTGGCCTGCACCAAGGAGTGGAAGCCCGTCGTGGTCACCGTCGACGGTGTGTGGCAGGGCAGACGAGTCGCGTGGTCCGCCACCTTCAGCAACAACTGCGTGATGGGCGCGAGCCTTTCGGAAGGCGCCGCCCTCTCCTTCTGAGCGTCCTGGGCCTTCTGGGCGAAATTGGCTGGACGAGGCCTCTCCCTTGGCGGTGGGATGAGGCCTCGTCGTCCATCAAGGCATCAAAGGGAGTTGAACATGTCGGCCGGCACGGACAACGCGACGTACCGCCGCGCGGGACGGGCCCTCGCGGCGCCCGCGTGGGACGGCCCGCCGGTCTGGGTCCTCGGCGACGACGCGATGGGGGCGCGGGGCCGCGGCCTTGCCCTCGCCGGGTCGTTGCCGGTCCCCGACGACCCGTTCTTCGACGATCCGGCACGGGTGACGGCCGCCCTGCGGCACCTCGGGGCATGACTGACTCAGCCCTCTGGATCTCGTCGTTGACCGCCGGCACGGCGGTGCTCGCCAGTTGGGTCACCAGCCGCGGGACCGCCCGCGCCGCACAGATCCAGGCCGCTGCGACGGAGCGGACCCAACGCACACTCCGGGTGAGTGAAGCGCGGCGGTCCGCCTGCGTCAGCCTCGCGACGAGACCTCCGTACCGGGCACTTGAGGCATCGATCATGGGTGAGCCGAACGCCGCGGCCCTCTTCGACCGGTGTTACGCCCCCTTCTGGGGGTCCGTCCTCACCCTTGTCTCCACCGCCCGGGCCGCGGCGCACGACCTGTAGGCGGACGCCACGCCGGCGTTCGCGTCGCCGGTCAGCTCCAGTCCGGCTCCCCCGCCCCCGGCGACGGCAGGTTCTCGATCTTCGTCTGCGTCTCCCGCATCACGGAGACGATGCGGGCCTCGTGTTCCTCGGTGAGCCGGGCCACCGGGACCGAGCAGCTGATGGCGTCGACTGCGGGGGTGTCGTAGCGCAGGGCGAAGCCGAAGCCCGCGATGCCGGGGACGGTTTCCTCGCGGTCGATGGAGTAGCCGCGGGCGCGCACGCCCGCGAGGTCGGCGAGGAGCGCGGTGCGGTCGGTGAGCGTGTTCTCCGTGACGGCCGTCAACGGCTCTGCGGGGAGCGGGAGTTGGCCGTCGGGGCGCTCGGCGAGCAGGGCCTTGCCGAGGGCTCCCGCATGGGCCGGGACCCGGCGGCCGACCCTGCTGAGGGTGCGCAGGTACTCGTGCGACTCGCGGGTGGCGAGGTAGACGACGTAGGGGCCGTCGAGCCGCGCCAGATGGATCGTCTCGCCGAGCGCGTCCGACGCGGCGTCGAGATGCGGGCGGACCACCCGCACCCGCCGGTCGCTGTCGAGGTAGCTGGTGCCGGTGAGCAGTGCGCGGACGCCGATGCCGTACAGGGACCCGGTGGTGTCGGAGCGCACCCAGCCGCAGTCGACGAGGGTCCGCAGGAGTTGGTACATGCTGCTGCGCGGTACGCCGAGTTCCGCGGCGAGTTCGTCCAGGCGGGCCGGCCGGTCGCCCCGCCCGGCGAGCAGTTCCAGCAGCGCGACGGTGCGGGTGGCCGACTTCACTCCGCGGACGCCCATGTCCGTCTCGCGGACAGCCTCGCCCGCTTCACGGAACCCTCTGCTCTCCGGCATGCGGCTCATCGTAAATCCGCCTCACCGCACCCATTGACCCGTTCACGTTCACCAACTTAGCCTCCATTCTCATATACGAACGCCATCTGCATACAAGGACGGGATTCATGACACGGCCCAGCACGGAGCCCGAGGACGTCACCCGGCGGCTGCGCGACGGCATGGCGCGCGGGGTGCTGTCCTTCCCCCTCACGAGCTTCCGCGACGACGGCACCCTCGACCTGGAGGCGTACCGGGCCTATCTGACCGCCCAGTTGACCTCCGCGCCCGGCGCCGTCTTCCCCGCCTGCGGCACCGGCGAGTTCAGCGCGCTGGACGAGGACGAGTACCGCGCGGTCGTCGCCGCCACGGTCGAGGTGGCCGAAGGACGGCTGCCCGTGGTCGCGGGCATCGGCTACGGCTGGGCGCAGGCCCGGCGCTTCGCCCGCATCGCCGAAGAGGCGGGCGCCGACGCCCTGTTGGTCCTGCCGCACTATCTGGTGGCCGCCCCGCAGGACGGCCTGGTGGAGCAGCTGAGCCGGATCGCCGACGGCACCCGTCTTCCGCTCATCGCCTACCAGCGCGGCCCGGTCACCTTCACCGTGGACGGACTGCGCCGCATCGCCGAGATCCCCACCGTCATCGGCCTCAAGGACGGGCACAGCGACCTCGACCGGCTGCAGCGCCTCACCCTCGCGGCCCCCGAGGGCTTCCTCTTCTTCAACGGCGCCGCCACCGCGGAGATCCAGGCCCGCGCGTACGCCACCGTGGGCGTGCCCGCCTACTCATCGGCGGTCCACGCCTTCGCGCCCGAGATCGGATGCGCCTTCTTCGCCGCGCTGCGGACCGGCGACGACCCGGCAATGGACCGGCTCCTCCGGGACTTCTACGTCCCGCTGGTCGAACTGCGCGACCGGGTGCCCGGCTACGCCGTATCGCTGATCAAGGCCGCCGCCCGGCTGCGCGGCCTCCCCGTCGGACCGGTGCGCGCCCCGCTCACCGACCCCGGCCCCGACGACATCGCCGAGCTCGCGAAGGTGCTCGACGACGGCCTTGCCCTGGTGGGCGCCGTACGACGAACGGCCTGACGAGAAGCCGCCGCCCGCACACCGCCGCGCCATGATCCACAGTTCAAAGGGGAACTGCCTTGCCTCTCGTCGTAGTCGGAATCAGCGTCCTGATCCTGCTTCTCCTGATGACCAGGCTGAGACTCAACGGCTTCGCCGCCCTGCTGCTCGTCGCGGTCGGTGTCGCCGTCGTCCGGGGCATCCCGTTGGAGAAGATCCCGGACGTACTCTCCGAAGGCATCGGCGGCCAGATCGGCGACACGATGCTCACCATCGGGCTCGGCGCCATGGTCGGCCGCGTCATGGGGGATTCCGGCGCCGCCCAGCGCATAGCGGGCAAGCTCCTCGACGCCTTCGGACCGCGGTGGGTCCAAGTGGCCATGGTGGTCACGTCGATGCTCATCGGCGTCACCATGTTCTACGAGGTCGCCTTCATCATCATCGTGCCCATCGCGTTCACCCTCGTCAGGGTCACCGGCGCGAAACTGCTGTGGGTCGGCCTTCCCATGTCCATCGCCCTGTCCACCATGCACAGCTTCCTGCCGCCGCACCCAGGCCCCACCGCCGTGGCCACGACCTTCCACGCCTCCATCGGACTCACCCTGTTCTACGGCCTGTTCATCGCCGTCCCGGCCGGCGCGCTCATCGCTCTGGCCTGGCCCCGGCTCCCCTTCATCGGGGCGATGGACCCCGCCATCCCCAAGGGCCTGGTCAGCGAGCGGGAGTTCGCCGATGAAGACATGCCGGGCCTCGGCTGGTCGCTGTTCGTCGCCTTCTTCCCCGTGGTGCTGATCGCGGGCGCGGCGGTGACCGACATGGCCACCTCCGGCGAGAGCCCGTTCCTGCACCTCGTCGCCTTCATCGGCTCGGCGCCGATCGCACTGCTGCTGACCCTGATCCTGGCGATGTGGGCGTTCGGCCCCCGGATCGGCCGCAGCCTGTCGGACGTCAGCGCCTCCTGCACGTCCGCGGCCCAGGCGATGGCGATGATTCTCCTGGTGATCGGCGCCGGGGGCGCGTTCAAGAACGTCCTCGTCGAGGGCGGCATCTCCGACTACATCAAGGACGTCACCGCCGACTGGTCCATATCGCCGCTCATCCTGGCGTGGTTCATCGCGGTCATCCTCCGCGTCGCGCTCGGCTCGGCGACGGTCGCCGTCGTCACGGCGTCCGGCGTGGTCCTTCCGCTCCTCGCGGGCAGCGGGGCGCACCCCGAGATGATGGTGCTCGCCGTCTCCTGCGGCTCGATCGCGTTCTCCCATGTGAACGACCCCGGATTCTGGCTGTTCAAGGAGTACTTCAACCTCTCGGTCATCGACGCGATCAAGGTCCGCACGACGTATACGACGGTCCTTGCGATCCTCGGCCTCTTCGGCGTCCTGGCGGCCGAGTGGTCCCTCGACATCCTCGGCCTTTGACCCCGGCCCCCCTCCTCACTCCCCTCCCCGTAGAAGGACATGGACGACGATGAGCAAGAGCCGCAAGCGGAGCGCAGGCCGGCCGACGATCACCCGGTACGCCGTCTATCCCGTCGCCGGCCGCGACTGCATGGAGCTGAACCTCTCCGGCGCACACGGCCCCTACTTCACCCGCAACGTGGTCGTTCTCCAGGACTCCGAAGGACGCACGGGCCTGGGCGAGGTGCCCGGCGGCGCGAAGATCACCCAGACCCTGCGGGATGCCGAATCCCTGGTCGTCGGCGCGACGGTGGGCGACTACAAGCGCGTACTGCAGCGGATCGGGCAACGCTTCGCGGGCCGTGACTCCGGTGGTCGCGGGGACCAGACCTTCGACCTGCGGACCACCGTGCACGCCGTCACCGCCGTCGAGTCGGCCCTGCTCGACCTCCTGGGCCAGCACCTCGACGTGCCCGTCGCCGCGCTCCTGGGCGATGGCCAACAGCGGGACGCGGTCCGTGTGTTGGGCTATCTCTTCTACGTCGGTGACCCCGACCGCACCGATCTCGAGTACGTCCGCGAGCCCGACTCCGAGATCGACTGGTACCGCGTCCGGCACGAGGAGGCACTGTCGCCCGCGGCGATCGTCCGCCAGGCCGAGGCCGCCCACGGCCTGTACGGCTTCCGTGACTTCAAGCTGAAGGGCGGTGTCCTGGAGGGCGCCGAGGAGGTCAAGGCCGTCCGCGCGCTCAAGGACCGCTTCCCCGAGGCCCGGATCACCCTGGACCCGAACGGGGCGTGGTCGCTGCGCGAGGCGGTCGAGCTGTGCCGGCCGCTGGTCGGCACGCTCGCCTACGCCGAGGACCCCTGCGGTGCGGAGGGCGGCTACTCCGGGCGGGAGATCCTGGCGGAGTTCCGGCGCGCCACGGGCCTGCCCACCGCGACCAACATGATCGCCACGGACTGGCGGCAGCTGACCCACGCCCTGGCCCTCCAGTCGGTCTCCATCCCCCTGGCGGACCCGCACTTCTGGACCATGCAGGGCTCCGTGCGCGTCGCCCAGCTGTGCAACGCGATGGGCCTGACCTGGGGTTGCCACTCCAACAACCACTTCGACATCTCGCTTGCCATGGTGACGCACTGCGGGGCGGCCGCTCCTGGTGAGTACAACGCCCTGGACACCCACTGGATCTGGCAGGAGGGCCTGGAACGGCTCACCACCGCTCCGCCCCGCATCGCCGACGGCGAGATCGCCGTCCCCGACTCCCCCGGCCTGGGCGTCCAGTTGGACATGGACCGGCTGCTCGCGGCCCACGAGCTGTACCGCGAGAAGGCACTGGGCGCGCGGGACGACGCGGCGGCGATGCGTTACCTGGTCCCCGACTGGGAGTTCGACGGCAAGCGCCCCTGCCTGGTGCGCGGCGGAACACTATGAACGCAATGATCCAAACGGTGGCCCTCGCCCCCGGTGGTTCCTAACATCCCGGCTCTCAGCGCGACTTCACGCCGAGCACCCACGGGAGCCGTTCCCTTGAGCACACCTGACGCACCCACGCCCACGCCCCGGCGATCCCTGTTCCGCCGACGCCGACCGGCGTTCCTGGCGGCCGTGCTCGCCGCGGTGCTGCTCGGCACGCTCGGCACCGCGACCGACACCGAGGCCCAGGCCTCGCGCCCTGCGCCCACGGACTGTCCGCCCCGGCTGCTCGGCAAGGCTCAGTGCTACACCGGGCAGGACACCAACGGGGCCCACTACACGATCGCGGTGCCATCGGACTGGAACGGCTCCCTCGTCGTGCACGCCCACGGCGGGCCCGACCTCGGCGAGGCATCCGACCCCGCCCGCAGCGCCGACGACCTGGAGCGGTGGGCGGTGACGGTCGACGAGGGGTACGCCTGGGCCGGCTCCTCCTACCGTCGCGGCGGCTACGGCACCCGGATGGCTGCCGCGGACACCGAGAACGTACGCCGCCTGTTCGTGAAGGAGTTCGGCACGCCGCGGCGCACGTACGCGCACGGCCAGTCCTGGGGCGGCGACGTCGCCGCCAAAGTCGCGGAGACGTACGGCGCACACCCCGGCGTCTACGACGGGGCGCTGCTGACCAGCGGTGTCCTCGGCGGGGGTTCGCGCGGCTACGACTACCGCGTCGACCTACGGGTGGTCTACCAGTACTACTGCCGGAACCACCCCCGCGCCGACGAGCCCCCATACCCCTTGTGGCAGGGGCTGCGCGCGGACTCCACGATGACGGCGGCGGGCCTGCGCGCCCGGCTTCAGGAATGCACCGGATACGCGTCCCCGTCCGCGGACCGGACCACCTTGCAACAGCGCAACCTCGACGACATCCTCGCCGTCACCCGCATCCCGGAACGGGCCATCGAATCCCATCTGCGCTTCGCGACGTTCACGTTCCGGGACATCGTGTCGAGCCGCCTCGACGGCCGCAATCCGTTCGGCAACCGGGGCGTGCGGTACTCGGGTTCACGCGACGACAAGGCGCTCAACGCGGGCGTCGAACGCTTCGCGCCCGACCCCACGGCCCGCCGTGACCTCTCCTACGACAGCGACCTCACGGGCCGGGTGTCGATCCCGGTCCTCACCCTGCACGCGATCGACGACCCGACGGCCTTCGTCGAACACGAGGCGGCCTACCGCGCCACGCTGCGGGGCGCGGGCCGGGAGAGCCACCTCGTCCAGGCCTTCACGACGGAGACCGAACACAGCGCACTCAGCGACTCCGAGTACGCCACCTCCCTCTCCACGCTGGACACTTGGGCCCGAACAGGCGACAAGCCGACCCCGCACACGATCGCGTCATCCTGCGCCGCGTTCGACAAGACGTACGCCAGCGGCTGCTTCTACGCCCCGGACTTCCACCCCGCGCCCTACGCCTCCCGGATCAGGCCCCGCCCCGGCGGCCTTTCCTGGCCCGCGATGACGGCAGCGCAGGAGAAGGCATGGAGCCGGATCGACGGCGTGGGCATCGCGCCTTGACCCCGGTCACCGTGGTGTGCGCCGGGTGACCGGTCGGGACAGCGGGTCCGGCGGACCGAAGGACAAGCCGTTCTCGTCGAGGGCGTTGTGGACGGCGATCCGGCCCTCGGGAAGGACGAAGCCGACCTCGAGTGAGCCGTGGGCCGCGTCGTCGCCGGACCAGGAGCGGAGTTCGACGTCCTGGAGGGGCAGGCCCAGGAGGGCCCGTGGTTCGGGCAGGGCGTTCGCGCGCCAGTGCAGGGCGAAGCCCGGCCAGTCGACGGGCTGTTGTGGGTCGATCGTGTTCCAGGTGATCGAGAGGTCGTCGAACTTCCAGTGGTTGATCTCGACCTGCTCGCCGCCGAAGTCGAGCAGGACGGGGCAGTCGGTGAACCACTCGTCGTCCCGCTCGTCCCAGACCAGCCAGAAACCGGTCAGCGGGCGGCCGACCAGCGCCCGTAGCCGGTGGCCGTGGACGGCCTCGGCGGCGCGGGGGCTGTTGGTCCACCGCGGCTCGTAGCCCGCGATGCCGAAGGTGAACATGGGGTCACCACTGCCGGCCGGCCGGAGGGAACAGTGTTTCCTGGGCCAGGGTCGCCGCCAGGGCTCCCTCGGTGGTGTAAAGACCGCCGGTGTACCAGCCGCGGCCCTGCGCGACGGTCTTCGGGATCATGTCGAGGAGGATCCAGGAGTCGAAGCGGACCTGCCGGTGGAACCAGACCGTGTGGTCGAGGGTGATGCCCGCGTACTTGCCGCCGCCGCTGACGCCGGAGATGCCGGTCGACACGTCGGACAGGTACGTCAGCGCGCAGGCGTCGAGGAGCGGGCCCTCGGGGAGGGGGTCCTTGGCGCGGGCCCACAGCCGGGTGGGCGCACCCCGGCCCCATGGCTGGGTCTGCGCCGGACGGCGCCATTCGAGCAGCGGGAAGCGTCCCATCTCGAAGGGTTCGCAGTCCTGCGGGGGTGTGGGGGCCGGCTGTTCGCCGAGTTGGGTGTCCTGGCCCGCCGACGGCTCGTGGAAGGAGGCCGACATGGTGAAGAACGTCCTGCCGTGCTGGCGGGCGACGACGCGGCGCGCGGAGAAGGAGAGTCCGTCCCGGTCCCGCTCCACCTCGAAGTCGACGGGTTCCTTGGTGTCCCCGGGCAGGAGGTAGACGGCGTGCAGCGAGCGCGGGAGCTGACACCCCGACACGGTCAGGCCCGCGGCTAGCAGTGCCTGCGCCGCGATCTGCCCGCCGTACAGGGGAAAGCTCTCCTCGACGACGACGGGGGCGCGGTAGTGGTTCTCCGCCGTCTTGTCGACGGCCAGCAGATCGGACAGCGTGCACTGTGCCTGAGTGGTCAACGGGCACCTGCCCGGCCCGAGTTGACCGCATCGACTGCGGGTCGCGTGTTTCGGTCCACCGGCTCCTCCTTGATCCGGCTGCCAGTCTCACCCGGCGAACGGGCCGGGCAACGTCCGCATGACGCACATCACAGGGATCGACGGCGGCCGCCGCCGTCCGTGCCCCGATGGTCCCCGCCTCGGTTACGCTGCCTCGCGCACGCGGCGCGCCGGCCCGCTGAAGGAGGTCTTGCCATGACGCGGATCGACGCCCGGGAGATCATCACCGCCCGCCTCGTCCTCGTACCCCTGACGGTCGAGCACGCCGACGAGATGGCCGGCGTGCTGTCCGATCCGGTCCTGCACACCTTCATCGGCGGTGCTCCCGACGGTCCCGACGCGCTGCGCGCCCGCTACCGGCGGATGACCGCCGGGTCCCCGGACCCGGCGGTCTCCTGGTGCAACTGGGTGGTGCGGCTGCGCGACGAGGACCGGCCTGCCGGGACGGTGCAGGCGACCATGGTCCCCGACGGCTCCGGACTTGTCGCGGAGGTCGCCTGGGTGATCGGGACTCCGTGGCAGGGGCGGGGCATCGCGGTGGAGGCGGCCCGTGGGCTCGTCGACTGGCTGGCGGGGCAGCCGGACGTGCGACGCGTCATCGCCCATGTCCACCCGGACCACCACGCCTCGGCCGCCGTCGCCACCGCCGCGGGGCTCAGCCCCACGGACGAGTGGCAGGACGGCGAGGTCAAGTGGCAGCGGACGATGCGCTCTTGAGCGGGACGGATCAGACGGATCAGTACGGGCGGTCGCCCGCGATGGCGACGCGCTCGGCGACGCGGCGGTGCGGGGCGTAGTCGTCGACCGCGTAGTGCTGCGTGGCGCGGTTGTCCCAGAAGGCGATGTCACCGGCCTGCCAGTGGAACCGCACCTGGTACTCAGGCACCTGCGCCTGCCGCACCAGGTAGCCGAGCAGCCGGTCGCTCTCCTCGCGTTCCATGCCCACGATGTGCGTGGTGAACGACGTGTTCACGAAGAGCATCCGCCGCCCGGTCTCCGGGTGCCTGCGCACCACGGGATGCGTGACCGGCGGGAACTGCTCCTGGAGCGGGATCAGCTTCTCGGGTCCGTAGAAGCGGGCGAAGCCCGGGATGAAGTCGTGCACCGCCCGCGCCCCCTCGATGCGCGCCTTCACCTCGTCGGGGAGGTTGTCGTACGCGGCCGCCATGTCCGCCCACATCGTGTCGCCGCCCACCGGCGGGACCTCGCGCAGCTGCAGGACGGCGCCGAGCGCGGGACGTTCGCGGAAGGTGACGTCGGCGTGCCAGACGTTCTCGTACGTCGGCGTCGCGCTGCCGCCCTTGTCGAACCGGACGACATCCTCGGCCGAGCCCTGTGCGAGCAGCGGATTGGTCTCCAGCTCGCCCCAGTTGAGGGCGAAGGCGCGCTGCTGCCCGGAGGTGAGTCCCGCGCCCCGGAAGAAGAGCACCTTCCACTCCAGGAGGGCCCGGTTGAGCTCCTCGCGCAGCGCGTCCGTGAGCGGCAGGGAGAGGTCGACGCCGCGGATCTCGGCGCCGATGAGCCGGCCCTGCGGGACGACGTCGATCAGGTGGTACGGGCGCTCTTCCCAGCCTTCGGGTACGCGGCGCAGGGTGCGGCGCCCTTCGTACATGCCGTCGGCGGGGACGCGGGCGTCGCGGAGCGCGGGAAGGGTGAAAGTCATGATGATCCTTCGGTGGCGAGTGAGTCGGGTCGGTGGCCCGGAGCCGGGCTCCGGGCCGTGCGGAGACGGGCTCCGGCAGCTAGCGACCCGATCGCTCGCACCCGCGCCGCCACGGGACCCCGAAGGTCCGTACGGCGGCGGTCAGGTGCTGGATCATGCACGCCATTCTGTACCGCTACTCCTTGCGGAGCAAACCCCCGTACTCGTAGATGCCCTTGTTGTGCTCGGTGGCGCCGAGGTAGGGGGCAAGGTCCTCGTGGACGGGGGCGAGCGACGGCTGGTCGGCGTCGGGGCGCCAGTCCACCAGGTTCAGCAGACCGGGCTCCACCGGGTCGATGCCGGCCAGGAGGGCGTCGACCTCTCGCGGGGTGCGGGTCTGCCAGGGGACGCCGCTGCCGGAGATGTGCGCGCTCATCGCGGCGCCGCGCTCCGGGTCGTCGGAGACGACCTGGGAGAAGCCCAGGTAACTGCCCGGAGCCGCCCGGTCGATGATCGTGTGCAGGACGCGGCGGGGGTCGTCGGCGTCGGTCAGGTGGTGCCCCACGGAGAGGAACAGCACGGCGACCGGCTCGTCGAAGTCGATCAGGCGCCGCACGTCGGGGTGGTCGAGGATCGCGTCCTGGTCGCGCATGTCGCCCGTGATGACGGTGGTGGTCTCGTCGTCGGCGAGCAGCGCGCGGCCGTGGGCGAGGACGATCGGGTCGATGTCCACGTAGACGACGCGGGCGTCCTGCGCGAAGCGCTGCGCGACCTGGTGGACGTTGTCGTCGGTCGGCAGGCCGCAGCCCATGTCGATGAACTGGCGCACCCCCGCCTGGGTCAGATGGCGCACCACGCGGAAGAGGAACTCGCGGTTCTGCCGGGCGATGTCGACGCACTCGGGGAAGTCGGGCAGCGTGTGCAGCAGGAATTCCCGGTCGACCGCGTAGTTGTCCTTGCCGCCGAGCATCCAGCCGTAGGCGCGTGCCGACGTGGGAATGTCGAAGGGTATGGACGTCATCTCGGACTGGTCGTCACCGGCCACAGTGCGTTCTCCACCTCTGCCACAGGAATATGGGTCTTGGCTCCGTCGCGGCGACACTATCCCGTGCGGTGCGCCCCGGTGAACCCGGTCCCCGATCATCAACGGATGTGCCCACAGCGGTGGTTGAGAGGCCAACCGCTTGGGGGCGGCGCGCCATCGGGTACCCGCTGGCCCATGAGGCCGCCGGATGGCGCATGATCGGACGTACGCGAGTTACGTTCCACCGGATATACGCGAGATTCGTTCCACCGGATACGCGAGATACGTTCCACCAGAGAGGACCTCCCCATGGAAGACCGCTTCGATGTCGTCGTGCTCGGAGCAGGACCCGGCGGCTATGTGGCCGCCATCCGCGCCGCCCAGCTGGGCAAGCGGGTAGCGGTCGTCGAGGAGAAGTACTGGGGAGGTGTCTGCCTCAACGTCGGCTGCATCCCGACCAAGGCGCTGCTGCGCAACGCGGAGCTGGCCCATCTGTTCACGCACGAGCAGAAGACGTACGGCATCAAGGTCGACGGGAACGTCTCCTTCGACTACGGCGAGGCCTTCAACCGCAGCCGTACCGTCGCGGACGGCCGCGTCAAGGGCGTCCACTTCCTGATGAAGAAGAACAAGATCACCGAGTTCGACGGCCGGGGCACCTTCCTCGACGCCAACACGCTCCAGGTGGCCAAGTCCGACGGCACGACCACCACCATCGGCTTCGACAACTGCATCATCGCCACGGGTGCCACGCCGAAGCTGCTGCCCGGCACGAGCCGCAGCGAGCGCGTGGTGACGTACGAGGAGCAGATCCTCGCCGACAGCGTGCCGCAGTCGATCGTGATCGCGGGCGCCGGCGCCATCGGCATCGAGTTCGCGTACGTCCTGCACAACTACGGCGTGAAGGTCACGATCGTCGAGTTCCTGGACCGCATCGCGCCGCTGGAGGACGTGGACGTCTCGACGGAGCTCGCCAAGCAGTACCGCAAGCTCGGCATCGACGTGAAGACCTCGACCCGCGTGGAGTCGATCGACGAGTCGGGCCCGCAGGTGCGCGTGACGGTGACGGGCAAGGACGGCAAGCAGGAGATCCTGGAGGCGGACAAGGTCCTGCAGGCCATCGGTTTCGCGCCGAACGTCACGGGCTACGGCCTGGAGGCGACCGGCGTGGCGCTGACCGAGCGCGGCGCCGTCGACATCGACGGCCGCGGGCGCACGAACGTGCCGCACATCTACGCCATCGGTGACGTCACCGCGAAGCTGATGCTCGCGCACACCGCCGAGTCCATGGGTGTGGTGGCCGCCGAGACGATCGCGGGCGCCGAGACCATGGAGCTCGACTACCCGATGATCCCGCGCGCCACCTACTCCCAGCCGCAGATCGCCAGCTTCGGCTGGACGGAGGCGCAGGCCAAGGAGAAGGGCTTCGACGTCAAGGTCGCCAAGTTCCCGTTCATGGCGAACGGCAAGGCGCACGGCCTCGGCGACACGGTCGGCTTCGTCAAGGTCATCAGCGATGCGCGGTACGGCGAGATCATCGGCGCCCACCTGATCGGCCCGGACGTCACGGAGCTGCTTCCCGAGCTCACGCTGGCCCAGCAGTGGGACCTGACCGTGCACGAGGTCGCCCGCAACGTGCACGCCCACCCGACGCTGGGCGAGGCGGTCAAGGAGGCCGTGCACGGCCTGGCCGGACACATGATCAACTTCTGACGGCGCACGGGGCGCCCCGCCGCGAGCCGAACGGCTCGAGCGGCGGGGCCACCCGGTCCGGGCGGCGGCGCCGCCCTAGTAGTGCTTCGTTAGGTGTGCCGATCTTGCCTGTTCAGGGGCATGGTGTCGGTATGAGGCCGGGTGAAGTGGAGGGGCTTCGCCGTGACTTGGCGGGGTTCGTTGGTGAGGTGTTTGCCTCG
>NZ_SRIC01000233.1 GCF_004684775.1 Streptomyces sp. MZ04 | reverse complement strand
CCCGTAACCCCGTAGTTTTTTCAGAAAGGCTCCACCATGAGCAACCTTCCCAAGATCGCGTGGATCGGACTCGGCATCATGGGGTCCCCCATGTCCGAGAACCTGATCAAGGCTGGTTACTCCGTCACCGGCTTCACGCTCGAGCAGGACAAGCTGGAGCGGCTCAGCGCCGCCGGCGGCACCGCCGCCGCCTCGATCGCCGAGGCCGTCAAGGACGCCGACGTCATCGTCACGATGGTGCCCGCGTCCCCGCAGGTCGAGGCCATCGCGTACGGCGAGAACGGCATCCTGGAGAACGCGAGGTCCGGTGCGCTGATCGTCGACATGTCGTCGATCACCCCGCAGACCTCCGTCGACCTGGCCAAGGCCGCCAAGGCCAAGGGCATCCGCGTCCTGGACGCCCCGGTGTCCGGTGGCGAGGCCGGTGCCATCGAGGCCGTACTGTCGATCATGGTCGGCGGCGAGAAGGCCGACTTCGACGAGGCCAAGCCGCTCCTCGACACCCTCGGCAAGACCATCGTGCTGTGCGGTCCGCACGGCTCGGGGCAGACCGTGAAGGCCGCCAACCAGCTGATCGTCGCCGTGAACATCCAGGCGTGCGCCGAGGCCGTGGTCTTCCTGGAGAAGTCGGGCGTGGACCTGACCGCCGCGCTCGACGTCCTGAACGGGGGGCTTGCGGGCTCGACCGTACTGACCCGCAAGAAGGACAACTTCCTGAACCGCGACTTCAAGCCCGGTTTCCGGATCGACCTGCACCACAAGGACATGGGCATCGTCACCGACGCCGCCCGCAATGTCGGTGCCGCGCTGCCCGTCGGCGCCGTGGTCGCCCAGCTGGTCGCCTCCCTGCGCGCGCAGGGCGACGGCGGCCTCGACCACTCCGCCCTGCTGCGCGCCGTCGAGCGCCTCTCGGGCGCCCAGCTCTAAGAGCTCCTCCGGAGCTCCCATCAAGCTTCCGGGCCGTGGCGGCGCTGACACCTGTCCTGTCGCGCCCAGGCGTCGCCGCGGCCCGGAACCATAACCTCAACTTCAACAAACTGTTGACGTAGCTGTTCAGGCGTACTTACGCTCGCGTCACCTCAGCAGTTCCCGCACGGAAGGCCCACCCGACACATGTCGAAGCGCGTGCTTACGACCGAGTCCGGCGCTCCTGTCGCCGACAACCAGAACTCCGCCACCGCCGGCGTCGGTGGCCCGCTTCTCCTCCAGGACCAGCACCTGCTCGAGAAGCTCGCCCGCTTCAACCGGGAGCGCATCCCGGAGCGCGTGGTGCACGCGCGTGGTTCCGGCGCGTACGGCTACTTCGAGGTGACGGACGACGTCACCGCGTACACCTCCGCCGACTTCCTGAACACCGTCGGCAAGCGCACCGAGACGTTCCTGCGCTTCTCCACGGTGGCCGACAACCTCGGTGGCGCGGACGCGGTCCGCGACCCGCGCGGCTTCGCGCTGAAGTTCTACACCGAGGACGGGAACTACGACCTCGTCGGCAACAACACCCCGGTGTTCTTCATCAAGGACCCGATCAAGTTCCCCGACTTCATCCACTCCCAGAAGCGTGACCCGTTCACGGGCAAGCAGGAGGCGGACAACGTCTGGGACTTCTGGGCGCACGCCCCCGAGGCGACGCACCAGATCACCTGGCTGATGGGCGACCGCGGCATCCCCGCCTCGTACCGCCACATGAACGGCTACGGCTCGCACACCTACCAGTGGACGAACGCCCAGGGCGAGGCCTTCTTCGTCAAGTACCACTTCAAGACGAACCAGGGCATCCGCAGCCTCTCCTCGGAGCAGGGCGCCGAGATCGCGGGCAAGGACGCGAACTCGCACCAGACGGACCTCCTCCAGGCCATCGAGCGCGGTGTGAACCCGTCCTGGACGCTGCACGTGCAGATCATGCCGGCGGCCGACGCGGCGGAGTACCGCTTCAACCCGTTCGACCTCACCAAGGTGTGGCCGCACAAGGACTACCCGCTGCAGCGCGTGGGCCGTCTGGTCCTGGACCGCAACCCCGACAACGTGTTCGCCGAGGTGGAGCAGGCAGCCTTCTCCCCGAACAACTTCGTTCCGGGCATCGGTCCTTCGCCGGACAAGATGCTCCAGGGCCGTCTGTTCGCCTACGCGGACGCGCACCGCTACCGCCTGGGCGTCAACCACACCCAGCTCGCGGTGAACGCGCCGAAGGCGACGAAGGCCGACAACTACGGCCGTGACGGCCTGATGGCGTCCAACGCGTACGGCCGCGACCGCAAGAACTACGAGCCCAACTCGTACGACGGTCCCGCCGAGACGGGCCAGGCCCTGTCGGCCCCGCTCGCCGTCAACGGCCACACCGGCACGCACGAGGCGCCGGCCCACACCAAGGACGACGACTTCTTCCAGGCGGGCGAGCTGTACCGCCTGATGTCGGAGGAGGAGAAGTCCCGTCTCGTGGCGAACATCGCCGGCGGCCTGTCCCAGGTCTCCCGCGACGACGTCATCGAGAAGAACCTGGCCCACTTCCACGCCGCCGACGCCGACTACGGCAAGCGCGTGGAGGAGGCGGTCCGCGCCCTGCGCGAGGACTAGAACTCCCCAGCTGCGTCAGGGGTCTGACGGGAGGTCATTCCCCTGACGCGACGCCCGCACCGTCACGGACCCGGATGAGGGGTGGTCCCGTGGTAAGCGGGCAGTCCGCTCCGGCGGACAGGCAAAGGTCCGCGGTGGCTTCGTGAGCCAGTGCGGTGGTAAAGGTCAGGCGGCTCCCTTCTCGACCTGAGGGAAGGGATTCCGCAGGTCCATTCACGGCCACCGCGGACCAAGCCGAAATCCAGACTCCGTCCGGCAGCGCGTATGCATGTTCCGCCAGTCGCGCGCGGTCGGACGGCTACAACCTCCTAGGCAGAGCGCCGGGTTAGGGACGGTCCCCTAACCCGGCGCTCTTTCGCGTGCGCCGGCTTTGGCGGACTGCGGGGTCTGTGGGGTCTGTGGGGCTGCTCTTCGTCTGCGGGTTCATCGTGGCTGGTCGCGCAGTTCCCCGCGCCCCTTCGGGGCGCCTGGCGTCGGCCTGTGATGCGTACGCCGCCGCCCAGCGCCCGTCCGCCTGCGCCGCCGCCTCCGCGAGGCCCGACTCCCGCACACGCCCCTCGGCGGAAAGCCCTTGGCGAGCTTGCCCCAGACGCCTGGCGAGCCCGGCGTGGTGCTCGTCCGGTCATTGCCCGGCGTGGTGCTCGTCCGGTCATTGCCCGGCGTGGTGCTCGTCCGGTCATTCCCGCCTACGACACCCGCCCACGACAAAGGGGCGGTCCACCCCCCACGGGTGAACCGCCCCTGTCAGAGCTGAGCGCCGCGTCCGGCGCTCAGCGCCGTGTCACACCTTCAGCGGCCGGATGGCCGTCGGCGCGTGACCCGGCTCCGTGGCGAGCTCCTCGAACTCCTTGACGGCGCTGATGTCGGCCGTCGGGCTCATCGCGATGTTCGTGATGCGCTCCAGGATCGCCTCGACGACGACCGGCACCTGGTGCTCCTGAGCCAGCTTCTTGGCCTGCTCGAAGGCCGCGGCAAGGTCGTTCGGGTCGGTGACCCGGATCGCCTTGCAGCCCAGGCCCTCGGCGACCTTGACGTGGTCGACGCCGTAGACGCCCAGCTCGGGGCTGTTCTGGTTCTCAAACTCCAGGTTGACCTGGAAGTTGATCTCCAGGCCGATCTGGGCCTGGCGGATCAGGCCCAGGTAGGCGTTGTTGACCAGGACGTGGACGTACGGGATGCGGTGCTGCGCGCCGACCGCAAGCTCCTCGATCATGAACTGGAAGTCGTAGTCACCGGACAGCGCGACGACCGGGGTCTCCGGGTCGGCCTTGGCGACGCCGAGCGCGGCCGGGATGGTCCAGCCGAGCGGGCCCGCCTGGCCGCAGTTGATCCAGTGCCGCGGCTTGTAGACGTGCAGCATCTGGGCGCCCGCGATCTGCGAGAGGCCGATGGTGGTGACGTAACGCGTCTCCGGGCCGAAGGCCTTGTTCATCTCCTCGTAGACGCGCTGCGGCTTCATGGGGATGTTGTCGAAGTGCGTACGGCGCTGCAGCGTCTCCTTGCGCTCCAGGTGGGAGGCGACCCACTCGGAACGGTCGGGGAGCTTGCCGGCGGCCTTGAGCTCCTTGGCGACCTCGACGAAGAGCTCGAGGGCGGCCTTGGCGTCGGAGGCGATGCCGTAGTCCGGGGCGAAGATCTTGCCGATCTGGGTCGGCTCGATGTCGACGTGCACGAACTTGCGGCCTTCGGTGTACACGTCAAGGGCGTAGCCGGTGTGACGGTTGGCCCAGCGGTTGCCGATGCCGAGGACGAAGTCCGACTCCAGGAACGTCGCGTTGCCGTAGCGGTGGCCGGTCTGCTGGCCGACCATGCCCGCGTTCAGGTCGTGGTCGTCGGGGATGGTGCCCCAGCCCATCAGGGTCGGCACGACCGGGGTGTTGGTGATCTCGGCGAACTCGACCAGGAGGTCGGAGGCGTCGGCGTTGATGATGCCGCCGCCGGCCACGATCAGCGGGCGCTCGGACTCGACCAGGAAGGTGATCGCCTTCTCGATCTGGGCGCGGGTCGCGGACGGCTTGTAGACCGGCAGCGGCTCGTACGTGTCCGGGTCGAACTCGATCTCGGTCTGCTGGACGTCGATGGGCAGGTCGATCAGGACCGGGCCCGGACGGCCCGAGCGCATCAGGTGGAAGGCCTGCTGGAAGATGCCGGGAACCTGCGCGGCCTCCAGGACCGTGACGGCCATCTTCGTGACCGGCTTGGCGATCGTCGCGATGTCGACGGCCTGGAAGTCCTCCTTGTGGAGCAGGTGCGTCGGCGCCTGGCCCGTGATGCAGAGGATCGGGATGGAGTCACCGGTCGCCGAGTACAGACCGGTGATCATGTCGGTGCCCGCCGGGCCCGACGTGCCGATGCAGACGCCGATGTTGCCCGGGTTGGTGCGGGTGTAGCCCTCGGCCATGTGCGAGGCGCCTTCGACGTGGCGGGCGAGCGTGTGGTCGATGCCACCGCCCTCCTTGAGCGCCTTGTAGAAGGGGTTGATCGCGGCGCCCGGCACACCGAACGCGTTGACGACACCTTCGCGCTTGAGGATCTCAACTGCCGCGCGGGCAGCGGTCATACGAGCCATGGGGTTCTCCTGCTTCGACAACAGCTTCGACAGCTTCGGCGGCCTTGCGGCCGCCGTGTACGGCTGGCGGTTTCGGCTCCCGTCGCGCCCCGCGGTGAGCTTCAGTTTCCGCATTGTGGAAATTATGTTCTGCTATATGGAAGCAATGTAGGGGGGTATGACGGAGACCGTCAAGAGAGATCCGGGAACCGGGCCGCTCGGAGCCCCGTCCCAGTCGATGGATTCGGGCCACACCATCGGGGGGTCGACCGTGGCCGCATCACCGCAACGCTTCGGCTGCTGGACGACCGGACCACTCCTCGGGCAGGGCGCGATGGGCAGAGTCCATGTCGCGCACGACGGCGCGGGCCGCACGGTCGCCCTCAAGGTCGCGCATCGCCTTCTCGCCGGGGACGAGGAGTTCCGGGCCCTCCCCCAAGCTCTTAAGGAGCAGGGGGACCCCCTCCGCGCGCGAGATCGCCGCGCTCGGCGCGGTCCGCGGCCCGTGGACCGCGGCGCTCGTGGACGCGGACCCCGGCGCCGCCGTGCCCTGGCTCGCCACGGAGTACGTCCCGGGTCCCACACTCACCGCGCGCGTGTGCGAGGGCGGCGGTCCCCTCCCGGTGTCCGCGTTACGTTCCCTCGCCGGCGCCCTGGCGGGAGCGCTCAGCACCATCCACCGGGCCGGGCTCGTACACCGCGATCTGAAGCCGTCGAACGTTCTCCTCTCCCCCACCGGACCCCGCGTCATCGGCTTCGGCATCGCACGGGCCACCGACGGCACCGGGCTCACCGCGAGCGGCGCGACGCCCGGCACCGCGGGGTACGCGGCCCCGGAGCACCTCACCCAGGGCGCCTCCACGCCCGCCGCCGACGTCTTCTCGCTCGGCGCGGCCCTCGCCTTCGCAGCGGCCGGCCGCGCCCCCTTCGGCAGCGGCCCTTCCGACGCGGTCGGCTACCGCACCGTGCACGCCGAGCCGAACCTCGCGGGCGTCCCGGAGGAGCTCCCTCCGCTGGTCTCCGCCTGCCTCGCCAAGACCCCGGCGGCCCGTCCTGCCCCGCGCACCGTCGCCCGCATGGCGGGGCTTCCACTGCCGGGCAGCAGGCGCCGGGCGTTCACCGTGGCAGGCACTGTGCTTGCCGTGGCGGGCACGCTGCTTGCCGTGGCGGGGGTGGTGGCGGGGCTGCTGCTCGTGTTGGACCGTCAAACCCCCCAACTCCCTGCGGACCTGCTCGGCATCGGCGGGCCCGAGCGCGACGTCCGGCGGCATCGGCGCCCTCAGCTTCGGCAAGGACCCGAACCGTCAGGCCAAGTGCACGCGGGTCGGCGCCGTCGACACCGGCAGCGGAAAGCTCCTGTGGCACAAGGACATCGGCGACTCGAAGGTCTTCACGTCCAGCTCGAAGTCCACGATCGGGGCGGCGGGATTCGCCTGACGTACCGTCAATCACCCGCCCCCGGCCCCGTGTTTGGTGGACGATGGACGCTCCACGGGGCGGCGGACGGCCCCAGGGTCGGTGGACGGTTCCAGGGTCGGTGGACGGTTCCAGGGTCGGCGGACGGTGAGGGCGATGACGCAGAGCGGCATGCCGGTGCGGTGTCCCGTCTGCCGGCGCGAGCATGTGTACGCGCCGCCGACGTACACCTGCGGGTGCGGTGCGCCCGTGGTCCCGCCGCTGGCGCGCGGCGCGGCGGTGGCGCCGGTCACGGACCGGACGTGGGCGGACGCGTGGGTGACCGTGCGGTGCCAGGTGTGCGGGCGCCAAGGGCAGTGGCCGCAGCCGGAGTTGGGGTGCGGATGCGGGGCGGTGCTGCGCATACCGGTGCGTACGCCTCCGGTGACGGCCGCCGCGCACATCCCGCTTCCCCGGACGGCTCCGGCCCCGCGCCCCGCGTTCCAGCCGATCACCGTCCGTACGGCGCGGGACGTGGTGACGGTGGCCGCGCTGTACCTGCGATGGCTGGGGTACCGGGACATCCGCGGGGCGGTCGAGCGGGCGCCGTCCGGCGTGCGGGTCGCCGCGGAGGGCGTGATCGCGCTGATAGAGCCGTCGGTACGGCCGCTCTCCCTCCGCGACGTGGAATGCCTGTGGCTGACCGCCATGGCGGAGGCGACGACCTGCCTCTGCTTCTCCCTTGCGGGTTACGAGGATGCGGCCCACGCCCGCGCGCAGGCGCTGTCGGTCCCCCTGTTCGTCATCGACCTCACGGGCACGCCGCAGCCGGTGAACTCCCCGGCGGACGAGCTCCTCGCGACGGGGGCGTGACGCCGGGCCGTCGCCCGCGGAGTGGCTACGCCCCGTACCGCTCCCTGAGTTCGATCTTCCGCACCTTCCCGGACACCGTCATGGGGAAGTCCTCCAGGATCCGCAGCCCGGCCGGGATCTTGTAGTGGGCCAACTGCCCGTCGCAGTACGCCCGTAGCTCCTCCAGCGTCAGCGGATCCGTCGCGTCCCGCAGGATGACGCAGGCGAGCGGCACCTCCCCGTACCGCTCGTCGGGGACGCCCACCACCTGAACATCCGCGATCTTCGGGTGACCGTACAGAAACTCCTCGATCTCCCGCGGGTAGATGTTCTCGCCACCCCGGATGATCATGTCCTTGATGCGGCCGACGATCTGGACGTAACCGTCTTCGCGCATCACCGCGAGGTCCCCGGTGTGCATCCACCGCCCGGCGTCGATCACTTCGGAGGTCCGCTCGGGCTCGTCCCAGTAGCCGAGCATCACGCTGTAGCCCCGCGTGCACAGTTCGCCGGACGCGCCGCGCGGCAGCGTCACACCACTCACCGGGTCGATCACCTTGACCTCGATGTGCGGAAGGACCCGCCCCACCGTTCCGGTCCGCCGCTCCAGGTCGTCCGTGCGGCGCGTCTGCGTCGAGACCGGGGACGTCTCCGTCATGCCGTAGCAGATGGAGACCTCCTCCATGTGCATCTCGGCGACCACCCGCTTCATCACCTCGACCGGGCAGGGCGAGCCCGCCATGATGCCGGTGCGCAGCGAACTCAGGTCGTACGTCGCGAAGTCGGCGAGGTTCAGCTCCGCGATGAACATCGTCGGCACCCCGTACAGCGAGGTGCAGCGCTCCCGCTCGACGGCGTGCAGTGTGGCCACCGGATCGAAGGACGGCGCGGGGATGACGATGCAGGCGCCATGGGACGTGGCCCCCAGATTCCCCATCACCATCCCGAAACAGTGGTAGAAGGGCACGGGCAGGCACACCCGGTCCTGCTCCGTGTAGCCGACGGTCCGGCCCACCCAGTAGCCGTTGTTGAGGATGTTGTGGTGGGAGAGCGTGGCCCCCTTGGGGAAGCCGGTCGTGCCCGACGTGTACTGGATGTTGACGGGGTCGTCACAGCTCAACTCGGCCTCGCGCGCGGCGAGTTCAGCGTCCGAGACGGTGGTCGCCGCATCGAGGAGCGCGTCCCATGACCCGTCCTCGATGTAGTGGACGGCCCGCAGGTCGGGACAGTCGGACCGCACCTGATCGACCAGCGCGCGATAGTCGCTCGACTTGTGCGACTGCGAGGCGACCAGAACCGTCACCCCGGCCTGCTTGAGCACATACTCCAACTCGTGTGCCCGGTAAGCCGGGTTGATGTTCACCATGATCGCGCCGATCCGCGCGGTGGCGTACTGCACGAGGACCCACTCGGCGCAGTTCACCGCCCAGATGCCGACCCGGTCGCCCTTGGCGACCCCGCTCCCCATGAACCCGCGCGCCAACTGATCGACGGCCGCCCCGAATTCGACGTACGTCCACCGCGCGCCGGCCGCCACGTCCACCAGCGCGTCCCGCTCCGGCCAGGCCTCGACGGCCCGGTCGAGGTTGCGCCCGATCGTGTCACCGAGCAGCGGTGTCGTGCTCACACCCTGCGCGTACGAAAGCTCAGTCACCGGCAAAGTCCTCCTCGGGGCACGCGCGGTGACCTCTGGCGCACCCCCGCGCAAACCTTCTGCACCATGACGTCCAGCATGCCCTGCGGCGCATCGGGCCGCCTACCCCTGGGCGGGACGAAGATCGACTCGGTGGCGGGGACGAGGTCTAAAAACAACGTCGATTGACATAGAAAACTGGGCCGTGCTGGGATGAGCCCATGACCGCATCCCCGCATGCCGCCCACGACACCCACGCCGCCCACCTCGCCCAGCTCAACGTCTCAACCCTCCGCTACCCCCTCGAAGACCCGCGCATGGCGCCGTTCGTCGAGCAGCTCGACCCGGTCAACACCGCCGCCGACGGCGCGCCCGGCTTCGTGTGGCGGCTCGTCGAGGAGGGGGCGGCCGACGCCACCGAACTGCGCCCTGCGGGCGAGGACGTCATCGTCAACCTGTCGGTGTGGCAGACCCAGGAGGCCCTGTGGGACTTCGCCTACCGCAGCGGGCACCTGGAGGTGATGCGGCGCCGCCGCGAATGGTTCGAGCGGCACGTCGAGGCGCACGCCGTGCTCTGGTGGGTCCCGGCCGGCCACCTCCCGACCGTCGAAGAGGCCCTGGAGCGCCTTGCGGACCTGCGGGCACACGGTCCGTCCCCCCGCGCATTCACCTTCGCCTCCTCCTACACCGCGGCCGAGGCCGCCCAGCACCTTCAGGCCGGGGACGAGGCGGCGGTGTAGGAGGAGGGGATGCTCAGAGCGCGCCCCGCGCCCCGAACAGCGCGGCGAACCGTTCCACTCCCTCCGTACGCAGCCACGTATCGAAGTCCATCAAGTCCGGGTGCAGGCGGCGCAGTTCGGGGATGTCGGCCTGCCAACCGCCCCGGTGGTTGGCGAATTCGTATCCGGCCAGGGCGTCGGGGTCGGCCTGGCCGAGCGCCTCGCGCGGGATCGGCCGGTACGTGACGCGGCGCCCGGTGGCACGGCTGATCGCCTCGGTGATCTGTGGGAACGTCAGCTCGTCCCCCGCTATCTCCAGGGCCCGGCCGAGATGGCGCGCGGGGTCGGCGAAAGCGAGCGCGGCGAAGGCGCCGATGTCACCGGCGGCGATGAGCTGGACCGGCACATGCGGCTTGATGACATCGGAGAGAACCCCGTCGCGCACACCGAGGGCGGGGTGGGACTGGTTCTCCATGAACCGCACCGGACGCAGCACGGTGACGGGCAGCCCGAGCGCCGCCATGTACTGCTCGATCCGCCATTTGCTCTCCCAGCGGCGGATGCCCGACGAGCGTTCCGCACCGCCGACCGAGGCGTACACCACGTGCCGGACTCCTTCATCCGCCGCCGCGTCGGCCACGTTCCTGCCCATGCGGATCTCGTCGGAGACGGTGAACTCAGGGGGCGTACCCGGATATCCGGCGGTCGGCTGGACACTGAAGACCCCCTGGACTCCGCGCATCGCCGCCTTCAGGGAGGCGCCGTCCGTCATGTCGCCGACGGCGAGTTCGGCTCCGCCTCGCGCGAGTTCACGGGCCGCCGGCGTCTTCGCGTCACGCACGAGAGCGCGCACCCGCCACCCCCCGGCCAGGAGATGCCGGGCGGTGGCACCACCCTGCAGTCCGGTGGCCCCGGTCACCAGCACGATCGAATCCACGTCCACCTCCGAGACGGCACCGCACAAGACGCCCGGGCCGAGCCGCCTGGGCGCACGCTACGCACCATTAACCGGAGGCATCCTCCGCTTGTCAATCGGCTTCAGTCGTCCCGCCCGGCACCGCGATCGGCTGCGGTCATGTCCCCCGTCCCCGGCGTGCCGTCGGCGAGCCCGTAGCGCAGATACACGGTGCCCTTCGGACCGGCCACCGGCGGTTCGAGGAGTGTGAGGCTCGTGGGCACCTCGCCGCCCTCGAACACCTTCTTGCCGACGCCGAGCACGATCGGGTGCACCCAGAGGTCGAGACGGTCGAAGAGCTTCTCGCGCAGAAGGGTCTGCACCAGGTTCAGGCTCCCGACGACCTTCACGTGCTTGTGCCGGTCACGGATCTCGCGCACCGCGCCGGCCAGATCGGGGCCGAGCTGCGTGGATCCGGCCCACGAGAGGTCGGGCGTGCCGCGGGAGGCCACGTACTTCGGGACGCTGTTGAAGAGCGTGGCGATCCCGTTGTCCTGGCCGCCCTCCTGGTACGGCCAGTACCCGGCGAAGATGTCATACGTCCGCCGGCCGAGCAGGAGGGCGTCCGTGCCCTCGTACGCGGCACCGACCTGCGCCCCGGCGACGTCGTCCCAAAGGGGCGCCTGCCAGCCGCCGAACGGGAACCCGGCCGGGTCCTCGTCGGGGCCGCCGGGCGACTGCCCGACGAGGTCGAGGGTGGCGAACAGTTCGATGTGGATGAGGCCCATGCCCCTGCTCCCGATGAGTTGGGTGTAGCTGTAGCTGTAGCTGTAGCTGTAGCTGTAGCTGTATCGGTCGGAAGGTAGACCTGCGGGCGCCGGCAGACTCATCGCCGCGACGGCCCCCGGCTTCGTGCCACGCGAACGGCCCCTACGGCCGTCCGGGGTCGCGCCGGGCCGGGGGCTCGCCCTCTGGCGCCTGGCTCATGTAGTCCGTCCAGATCCGCCCGGCGCGCCTCTCCCCGTCCGCGGCCAGGCGGACCTGCTTGCCGCTCTTGGGGTTCTCGCCGAACAGGCCCACGACGGTGAGCAGTTGGGGCGTGTAGCCGATGTGCCAGGCCGCCTTCCCGTCGTCGGAAGCGCCCGAGACGACCGCCACGGGCTGCTGGACGGTGGCCGTCGAGCCGTGGCCCGGGGCGGTCGGCCACCCGTCGAAGCCGGCCTGCAGGTCCCCGGTGACGGCGTCGGCGGTGGTGCGGGAGACCGCCTGCCCGCCCACCCGGCCGCGCAGGTCGGCGTGTTCGTCGCCGCGGTGGGCGGACTTCACGAGCGACGGGGTGACCTTCTGGCCGTGGTGGGCGAGCGTGGCGTAGACCCCGGCGAGTTCGAGCGGGCCGGCGCCGAGCAGGCCGAGGGACACCGCCTCGGGGTCGTCGAAGTCGCCGGCGTGCGGGTCGATGCCGAGGTCCACGGCGGTCTTCTCGACACCGGGGAAGGGGTGTTCGGCGGACGGCTCGGGACGGGCCTCGTGGTTCTCCACCTTGCTCGCGCTGACGACCGGCAGGAAGGCGGGGCCCGCCTGGTAGTCGGAGCGTGTGGCGTTGTTGAGGTAGTGCTTGGTGTAGTCACGGCCGCCGTACAGGGCGACGATCCGCCCGTCCCCGGGGTCGACCGACACCGCGCCGGCCTGGGCGCCGGGGCGGTCAGGGCCCGCGTCGACGGCGGTACCCAGCGCCCGCTGCCGCTTGCGGTCGATGGTGAGGGTGATGGTCCAGCCGCCCGCCGCGAGCTGCTGCTCGCTGATGCCGGAAGCGGCGAGTTCACGGTTGGCTACGTCGACCAGGTACCCCGCCTGTCCGTCGAGGCCGGGAGCGGGCCGGGGTTCCCTGGGTACGGGGAAGCGCATCCGCTGCCGCTCGGCCTTGTCGAGCCAGCCCTGGCCGACCATGTTGTCCAGTACGTAGTTCCAGCGTTCCTTGACGAGCCGCCGGGCGGTGGGCCCGGCCACCGCCCAGTCGTACTGACTGGGCGCCTGCACCAGCGCCGCGAGGTACGCGCCCTGCTCGACGGTCAGGTCCGAGACGTCCGTGTCGTAGTACGCGCGGGCGGCGGCCTGGATGCCGTACGCGACACGGCCGAAGTAACTGGTGTTGAGGTACCCGGCGAGGATGTCGTCCTTGGACTCGCGCCGGTCGACCTTGAGCGAGATGACCATCTCCTTCGCCTTGCGGGTGAGGGTCTGCTCCTGGCTGAGGTAGTAGTTCTTGACGTACTGCTGGGTGATCGTCGAGCCGCCCTGGGTGCCCTCGCCGGACACCGTGCTGACCAGACCCCGGGCGAGGCCTGCGGGATCGATGCCGGAATCCTCGTAGAACGACTTGTTCTCGGCCGCGACGAAGGCGTGCCGGACAGGCTTCGACACCCGGCTGATGGGGACGGACTCACGGTTGATGTCGCCGGTGCGGGCGAGCAGGGTGCCGTCGCTGTAGAGGTAGACGTTGCTCTCCGCCTTGGCCTGCGCGTTGGCCTGCGGGACGTCGATGGCGAAGTACAGGACGGTGAAGCCGCCCACGACGAGCAGGATGAAGGCGAGCACCGCGGTGAGGATCTTCTTCCAGCTGAAGAGGCGGCGGAGGCGGCTCTTGGGACGGAGGGTGGCGTGCCGGCGCCTGCGGCGGGCGGCGGTGTCGCCAACCGGCTTCTCGCCACGGTCGTTTGGCTCCCGCTTCTCCCGCTTCTCCCGCTTCTCCCGCTTCTCCCGCTTCTCCCGCAGGAGCACCCCTGGCCACCGCCTGATACGCATGACGGCATCCTCGGCAGAGAAGATCTTGGGCGGCTCAAAGCGGGATGTCGGCTGTGGCGCGAGGTTGTATCAGCTGTGTATCGGCCGGGGCTCGGATCCGGCCGATACACAGCTGATACAAC
>NZ_SRIC01000232.1 GCF_004684775.1 Streptomyces sp. MZ04 | reverse complement strand
GTGTTGGGGTGGGTGTTGGGTCGAGTGTTGGGCAGGGTGTCGCCATGGAGGCCGCCATCCGTGCCGGAACTGTGACGAGAGGTGGCGCATGGCCGTCCCGTGCTGGTCCTGTGCGGTCAATCGCGGGCGCAGGGCGGACGGGGGCGCGTCACAACCGTGCAGGGCGAGTTGGACCTAAGGCGCAACTCGGGCGCAAACGGGCACGCGTGAAAGCCGCTGCCCCTGTTTGACCTTCCGTCGCTTCCGTACCATCGGCTGAGTAGGGTCGGTCGAATTGCCGACCTCCAGCCACTCCATCCGCTCCCTCCCAGCAGAGGACACCAGGACACCCGCCATGGCGCGCACCACTTCAAGCTCTACGGGCCCGTCGGCTCCGCGGAACCGGACGCCGCAGCCGCTGCCCCGGCGTCGTCGTACGTTCGGGGACTTCGTCAAGGCGTTCTTCGCCTTCGTCGCCCTTGTCGCGCTGGTCGTCGGCGTGCCCGGAGCCCTCGCGTACGCCGTGGGGTGGCCGCTGCCGGGCGGTTCGCCCTCGCTGGACTGGCTGCAGCAGGAGATCACCGTCGGGACGTTCATCAACGTACTGACCGTCGTGGTCTGGCTCGCCTGGGCCCAGTTCGCCGCCTGCGTGCTGGTCGAGGTCAAGGCCGCGTTGTCCGGCGTAGGCATGCCCAATCGCGTTCCCGGCGCCGGCGGGAGTCAGCTCCTCGCCCGTCAGCTCGTCGCCGCGCTGCTTCTGGTGGGTGCCACCGCGGCCAGCTTCGCGCCGGGGCTCTCGCAGTTCGGGCAGTCGTTGGAAGGGAATCAGAAGCCCGCTTCCGCTGCTTCCGCCCAGCAGACCCCGGGCGGTCTCTTCGGGCAGGAGCAGGCCGGGAGCGCCGCCAGTGCCATCGCCGAGCAGGCCGAGCAGGCAGCCGCCGACGCCGCGGGCGACAAGAAGGACGGCGACACGAAGTACTACCGGATCCAGCCGCCCGAGGGGCGTCACCATGACTCGATGTGGGAGATCGCCGAGCGGCATCTCGGGGACGGGCGCCGGTACAAGGAGATCTACCAGCTCAACAAGGACCGGCAACAGCCGGATGGGTCGCGGTTGTCCGAGGCCAGTCTGATCCGGCCCGGCTGGATCATGGAGATGCCCGCGGACGCGCACGGCGGCGAGCTCGTCGAGATGCCCGACGAGGCGCCCAAGATCTCGCAGGACCTGAAGGAGCAGATCTCCGACTACGCCAAGTCCGGGGATCACCAGCAGGGCGGCGGATCCCAGGAGCAGGGCGGCGGCCAGGAGCAGGGTGGCGGCGGGTCCGTCGATCGCGACACCGCGCACATCACCATTCCTGAGCAGCGGCCTTCCGAAGGCGGCGGGCAGGGGCGGCAGGAAGCCCCTGCCGCCAGCAGTGGGAGTGACTCCGAAGGCTTCTCCTTCGGGCTGTCCGAAGCGCTCGTCGGGGCGCCCCTCCTCGCCGCCGGCCTGCTCGGCGCGCTCGGACGGCGCCGGCGCCACGCGCTCTGGCAGTCCGCCATGGGTGCCGTCGGCGGCCGCCGCGGCATGGAGCCGCCGACGCCGACCGGCGGTGCCGCCTCCGCCCAGGACGCGCTGCTCGTGGGCGCCGACCCCGAAGGCGTACGCCTTCTGGACCTCTCGCTGCGCGGGCTCGCCGCATCGCTCGCCGAGGAGTCGCGTGCCCTGCCGACCGTCTACGCGGCCTGGCTCAGCAACGGCGATCTGCACCTCCAGCTCGCCCAGCCCGCCGGGCGGCCGCCCGCGCCGTGGCAGCTGGGACAGGACGAGACGTTCTGGATGCTGGCGCGCACCGACGCCGAGCGCTACGAGGATGTGGATACCGCCGCTCCCTATCCGGGGCTCGTCAGCCTCGGCACGCTCGACGACTCGCGGCTGCTGCTCAACCTCGAAGCCGTGCCCGGCGTCGTGTCGCTGAGCGGACGCGAGGCCGACCGTGCCGCCGTGTTCGCGTCCGTCGCCGCCGAGCTCGCCACCAACGGCTGGTCGGACCGCATGACCATCACGCTCGTCGGCTTCGGCCAGGACCTGACGCCGCTCGCGCCCAACCGGCTGCGCCACCTCGACGGCATCGAGGCGCTGATCGAGACCATGGAGGCCGAGACGCGGCAGCGGCGCGGTGCGCTGGGGGCGGCCGGACACGACTCGGTGCTCACCGGGCGTACGGGCCCCGCCCAGCACACCCGCTGGGCGCCGCACCTCGTCCTGCTCGCCGCCGAGCCGACCGGCGACGACGCCGTGAAGCTCGCCGAACTGGCCGCGGACGCCGGCAGGTTGGGGATCGGCTATCTCGTCGGGACCGAGTCCGGCGATCTGCCGGGTGCCGCCTGGGAGATGGAGATCACCGGCCAGGGCAAGCTGCTCGCCCCGCTGCTCGGGCTCGAACTGGAGGCGCAGACGCTGCCGGAGGCCCTGCGGCGTTCCGTCGTCGAGCTGTTCGTCGACGCCGACCCGGGGGACGGGCCCACCGGCCCCGGATCCGGTCCCGGCCGTGCGGCGACCGCTCCGCCGTTCCTCGTCGACGTCACCGAGCAGGGCAGGCCCGCCGTGTACGCCCGCCTTGTCGGTACGTACGAGATCATCGGCCTCGACACTCCGGACGGCGAGCGCAGTCCGCTGCTGCACGAGGCGCTCGCCCTGCTCCTGCTGCACCGCGAGGGTGTGCACCCCCGGGTGCTCGCCTCCGCGCTGTGGCCGCGCGGTGTCACCGAGGACGTGCGGGACGCGCTCGTCGACCGGCTGCGGGAGTGGCTCGGCACCGAACCGGACGGCGCGCCGCGGCTGCGGGCGGACCAGAGCGGGCGGCTCACGCTGGCCAAGTCCGTCGTCTCCGACCTGGACGTGCTGCGCTCGCTCTACCACGAGGCCACGCAGGGACGCGGTGCCAACAGCCGTGCCGTGCGCGGGCGGATGCTCACCGACGCCCTGGTGCTCGTGCGCGGGCCGCTGCTCGCGGACCGGCCGCAGGGGCGCTACGGCTGGCTCACGCACGAGATCATCGACGCGCAGCTGCCGCTGCTCGTCGCCGACATCGGGCTCGCGCTCTCCGAGTTCCACCTGGAGAAGGGGCGCGCGGAGAAGGCCATCGAGGCGCTGAACGCCTCGCTGAACTCCGCGCCGGGCGACGAGCGGCTCTGGAACGAGCTGCTCCGGGCCACGCATGCGACGGGCGACTCCGCGCGGCTGCAGGGGATTGCCGCGGATCTCGTCGCCCGTAGTGGCGCGCGGGGCGTGCCGCCTCGGACGGAGGCCCTGCTGGACGAGCTGCTGCCGACTTGGCGCAGTGGCCTGACCGCGGTCAGCTGACGGGAAGTCGGCCTCCTTGTTGCTGATCCTCGCCCTCGGCGGCGCCCTCTGGGGCGCCCTCGCCGGTCTTTTCGTACCGCGTGCCGCCTATCGGCTGTCCGTGCCGCCCGGCGAGTACTGGCGCCCCGAGACCCCGGAGGGGGCGGCCCTCACCTCCTGGGTCGGGCTCGCCCATCACCCGGGCGCCGGGTGGTACGGGCCCCGCACCTCGGGTGTCGCCCCCGCCACCGCCCTCGTCTGCGCCGCGCTCGCCCTCACCACCGGCGCACGGCCCGAGCTCGGCGTCTGGATGCTGCTCGCGCCCTTCGGCGTGCTGCTCGCCGTCGTCGACTTCACCGTGCACCGGCTGCCGGACGTGCTCACGCTGCCGCTCGCCGGCGCGGCGCTCGCGCTGCTCGGGGGCGCCGCGCTGCTGCCCGAGCGCGGCGGCTCGTGGACCGGTGCGCTGTACGGGGCGCTCGCGCTCGCCGGTGCGTACTTCGTGCTCTTCCTCATCAGCCCCAACGGCATGGGCTTCGGGGACGTGAAGCTCGCGCTCGCCCTGGGTGCCGTACTCGGCTGGTACGGGTGGGGCGTGCTGCTGCTCGGCACCTTCGCCGGGTTCCTGCTCGCCTCGCTGTACGGGGCGGGGCTCGTCATCGCCCGCCGCGCCGGGCGCAAGACGGCGATTCCGTTCGGGCCCTTCCTGATCGGCGGCGCGTTCGTGGGCCTCATGATCGGGGCGTACGCCGCCTGACGTCGGGCGGCCCGAAGGGCTGGCGTACGCTGGATCAGTCCGTCCGCAACCCCTATGAAAGGGACCTCCGGTGACCGAGAAGGCCGACCTCACGTCTGTTGATGTCACAGCCGTCCTCGACCGTGCCGCCGCAGGCGGGCGGATCACCCCGGAAGAGGCGCTCGTCCTCTACCGCGACGCCCCGCTGCACGCGCTCGGTGCCACCGCGGACGCCGTGCGCCGCCGGCGCTACGCCGGTACGGAGCACATCGCGACGTACATCATCGAGCGGAACATCAACTACACGAACGTCTGCGTGACGGCGTGCAAGTTCTGCGCCTTCTACGCCGCCCCGAAGGACACCAAGAAGGGCTGGAGCCGCGACCTCGACGACATCCTGCGCCGCTGCGCGGAGACCGTCGAGCTGGGCGGCACCCAGGTTATGTTCCAGGGCGGCCACCACCCGGACTACGGCGTCGAGTACTACGAGAAGCACTTCGCCGCGATCAAGAAGGACTTCCCGCAGCTGGTCATCCACTCCCTCGGTGCCTCCGAGGTCGAGCACATGGCCCGCATCTCCAAGGTCTCCGTCGAGGAGGCGATCCAGCGCATCAACGCGGCAGGCCTCGACTCCTTCGCGGGCGCCGGCGCCGAGCTGCTCCCGGAGCGGCCGCGCAAGGCCATCGCCCCGCTCAAGGAGAGCGGCGAGCGCTGGCTGGAGATCATGGAGACCGCCCACAACATGGGCGTCGAATCCACCTCCACCATGCTCATGGGTACGGGCGAGACCAACGCCGAGCGCATCGAGCACCTGCGGATGATCCGCGACGTACAGGACCGGACCGGCGGCTTCCGCGCCTTCATCCCGTACACGTACCAGCCCGAGAACAACCACCTCAAGGGCCGTACCCAGGCGACGATCTTCGAGTACATCCGCATGATCGCGATCGCCCGGATCTTCCTCGACAACGTCGCCCACATCCAGGGCTCCTGGCTGACCACCGGCAAGGAGGCCGGCCAGCTCACCCTGCACTACGGCGCGGACGACCTCGGCTCCGTGATGCTGGAGGAGAACGTCGTCTCCATGGCCGGTGCCAAGCACCGGAACAACCTGCGCGAGATGATCGACATGATCCGTACGGCGGACCGCGTCCCGGCCCAGCGCGCCACGACGTACGAGCACCTCGTCGTGCACGACGACCCGGCGAACGACCCGGTCGACGAGCGTGTCGCCTCGCACATCTCCTCCACGGCGATCGAGGGCGGCACGGCCCACCCGGAGCTGAAGCTCCTCGCCTCCAACTGAGGTTCTGTTGCTGACACTTCACGTCGCCGAACGCTCGCCGGAGTCGGCGGTCCTGGCCGACGGCGCGAGCATCGCCGCCGTCGGCCCGTACGAGGAACTGGCCGCGGCGCACCCTTCGGCCCGCGTCCGGCGCTGGCCCGGCATCCTCACGCCGGGCCTGCTCAACCCGTACGGCCCGGAGCTCCTCGAGGCCATGTACCACCCCGACCCGCGCGAGGCGGACCGCCTCGGCACCGACCCCATCGGCGGGGAGCGTGCGGCGGCCATCTTCCGCGCGGACCCGTCCCGCCTCGGCGCCAGCGCGCGCCGGGGCGTACAGCGCCTCCTGGCGCACGGCACGGTGGCGGTGGCGGGCGAACTCCGCGCCCGCCCGGTCCTGGACGCGGTCCGCAGGGCGGGCCTCGCGGTGGGCCAACGCCCGCAACGACTCCCGGGCCCTGCGTCGCTGTCCCCGACGCCGCTGGTCCTGCTTCCGCCCTTGGCCGCGGGCGGCCCGGCGCGCTTCGCGATCTTCGATGTCACCGACCGGGCGGACCTGGTGCGGCGAGGGGCGGGGACGTGCGTGGCGACGGTGATCGGCGGCAGGTTGGTGTACAGGGCCCGCTGAATCAGCTCCGGGGGGCGCCCCGTAAGGGGCGCGGGGAACTGCGCGATCAGCCACGACAAACCCGCACTCGCCAAGGACGGAACACGGCAGACGCGACGGCTGTCCTTTGACAACGAAGTTAGTCGCATGCAGCGCGCTGGCCTGTGGCGACTAAATGCTGTCCCGTAATGATCTTGGAGCCAGCGAAAGAGGTCGGCCGCTGTGTCGCTTCTTCGCTCATCCAGCGAGGGCGAGGTTGTGCAGGCGGGTGATGCCAAGCATGGCGTGGCGGACGCCATCGCCCTTCTGGCGGCAGTCGCGGAGGATCTTTCAGCCCTTCATGCGGGCGAAGGTGTCCTCGACCCGGGCGCGAACTCGCTCGTGGGAGCGGTTGTGTTTCTCCTTCCAGGCCGGGAGGTCCTCACCCTTCGTCCTGCGGTGTGGGATGACGAGCCCGGTGCCTTGGTAGCCGCCGTCCGCGATGGTCATGGTGCGGCCGACCGCCTGCTTGGCGCCGGACTCCTCCCAACCGCGGGAGTCGTGCCGGTTGCCGGGCAGCGGCCGGCCGACGACCACGATCAGACGGCTGTCGGCGTCAATGACCACCCGATGCGCCGTGGAGTAGCGGTAGTTGTCTTCGACTGTTCAGCGATCGACCGGTCCCGGGTGGCCACCAGGGTGCCGTCCACGATGGGCACGGCGTCCTTGCGGAACCGCTTGCGCGGCTAGAGTGCGAGCAAGGGGCCGAGGTGGTCGATGATCCGGTCGGCCGCCGACTTCGAGACGCCGAACAGCGGCGCGAGCTGGCGCATCGTCAAGTTAGTGCGCCAGTACGCCGCGATCAGCATAATGCGGTCCTGCAGCGACGGCTCCACGGCCGACCCCGGTGTGCATCAGCCGCGGTCTCGCGGCGTACGTCGGTCACCAACTTTGCCGAAGCAGCGCGGGCTCAGCCCGGTGAACGGGGCTGTCCAGGGCGGCTCTGACGCCGTGACCACACCAGCCGCATCAAGCTGATCTAATCCGCGACCAGCCGTTGCAGGACAACCTTTGGCGGGCGGGGTCCGTCATTCGCCGAGGCCCTGGCCGAATCCGCCGTCCACGGGCAGTTCCACGCCGGTGGTGAAGGTGGCTTCGACGGCCAGGTACAACGCGGCGGCGGCGATCTCCTCCACGGTGCCTCCGCGACCCATCGGGGTGGAGGCGTTGCCCTGTTCGATGAACTCGGCGCGCTGCTCTTCGGTCAGTTCGGCGACACCCATGGTGGGGGTGAGGATGAAGCCGGGGGCGATCGCGTTGACGCGGATCTTGCGGGGGAGCAGCTCGGCGGCGAGCACCTTGGTGAAGGCGGCGACGGCTTCCTTCGCCCCGGAGTAGGCGCTGAGACCAGGGAAGATCTGGTCGTTGGAGACGGTAGTGAACACGATCGAGCCGCCCTCGGACAGCAGCGGGGCCAGCCGCTGCACGGTGAAGAAGGCGCCCTTTGTGTTGACATTGAAGATGCGGTCCCACGATTCCTCGGTGACCTCTTCGAGTGTCTGGAACTCGGCGATGCCCTGATTGACGAACAGGTAGTCGATGCCGCCGAGGCGGTCGGCGACCTGGTCGCCGAGGTCGGCGATGGCGGCGGCGTCGGTGGCGTCGGAGCGCACCGCGTGGGCCAGCGGGGTGTCGAGCGCCGCCTGGGCCTCGGCGAGTCGCCGGTCGCTGCGTCCGGTGTAGATCACCTCGGCGCCGCGGTCGGTGAGGGCCTGGACCATCGCCCGGCCCATGCCGACGGTTCCACCGGTGACGACGGCCTTCTTGCCCGCCAGGGGCTTCGGGTCGATGACTGAAGACTGCCGGGTGCTGTGGTTGGTTGCCATGGCGGTTACGCTAAACATTGACATTGACGTCAGAGTCAAGCTTCTGTGTCGGGAGTCACATGTTCATCGGCGAGCTGTCGAAGCGCACCGGCGTCAGCACCAGGGGTCTTCGGTACTACGAGGAGCAAGGGCTGCTGCGACCGCAGCGACGGGCCAGCCGCTATCGCGAGTTTGAGGAACCCGATGTGGCCACCGTGCGCCGGATCCGGATCCTGCTCGCGGCCGGGCTGAATACGGACCTGATCCGGGAAGTGCTGCCCTGCATGGCCGACGAGGGGGCCATCTTGGCGCCGACCTGCGAAGAAATGGCCCAGGACCTCAAGCACGAACGCGAGCGCCTGAGCCGCTCCATCGAAGAGCTCCAAGCCGCCCACACCATGCTTGACTCGATCATCCACGCAGGCGAACCGGTCACCGCCCGGGCCGACTGCAACGGATAGGGACGGATCCCCACGGCGGACGCCTCTAAAACATCACCAGCCCCGACGCCTTCGGCATTGTCTCGATCTGCAACCAGTAACGGGGCAGCCTTTAGGCTGGATGTCGACGGGGCGGCCGATCCGTCGGTGCCTGGTAGCTCTCCGGGCGGCGTCTGCGCGTTTGCCGTGAGGGTCTCGGCTGGGGGTTCGATGGTGGCCGATGGCGGTGAGAGACAGGCGCACCTCGGGGCGAGGACTGGCTGACGCGGAAGGCATGGGCGTCGTACATCGGTGGCACGCTGGAGAACCACGACATCGACTGCCTACATCAGGATCTGACCCAGCCGGAGCGGATGGACGAGATCGCGGACGTGCTGCGAGCACGGCTGCGATGACTTTTCCCGGGCCCGCGGGTCTACCCTTCCGACAGCGATGATCAGAGATCACCGAACGGGAGCAGGTAGCACCATGACGCAGTTGCTGCGGGTCCAGAACTTCACCGTCTCGAGCGACGGATTCGGCGCGGGCGAGGGGCAGAGCCTGGAGCGGCCCTTCGGCCACACCGATCCGATGAGCTTGATGAGCTGGGCCGGCACCACGGCCAGCTGGAAGATGCGGACGGAGCCGGGCGGCAGCCGCGGACTGGACGACTACTTCATCCGCGACCACGACCACAACATCGGCGCCGAGATCATGGGCCGCAACAAGTTCGGCCCCCAGCGCGGCCCCTGGGAAAACGAGGAATGGCAGGGCTGGTGGGGCGACGAGCCCCCCTTCCACACCCCGGTCTTCGTCATGACCCGCCACACCCGCCCGTCCTTCACCTTGTCGGACACCACCTTCCATTTCGTCAACGACGACCCCGCCAAGGTCCTGGAGAAGGCCAAGGAGGCAGCCCAGGGCAAGGACGTCCGCGTCGGTGGCGGCGCCACGACCATCCGCGCCTTCCTGGAGGCGGACCTGGTGGACACCTTGCACGTGGTGGTGAACCCAGCGATCACGCTCGGCTCCGGTGCCCGCCTGTGGGAGTCCCGGGACGAGCTGACCGACCGCTTCCACCTCGACGTGGCCCCCAGCCCGACCGGGGTGGTGCACCACCTGTTCTGGCGGAAGTGACGCGCTGAGAACTGTCCAGGCGTCCACGAACACGGCTCCGGTCTCCAACAGCCGCGCCACCGTATGCTCCGGGTCGATAAGCGACTCGGGTGTGTGGAGCCGGGGAGACCGATGCGCCGCCGTGGAGACCACAGCCGCATAACGCACGGCATGGACATGGGCACGACGCAAACTCCGTGCGTCACTCAAGAAGAGCAGGGACAGGCGTGCCCCGTGCGGAGCATCCGGCGATAACCCGTGCAGCACCTCCAGAATGTGCCCCTCCCACCAGCGAGCCTGGTCCGCGGCCTTCATGGGGAACTCAGCGATCCGCGCCGTCGGTGGAACCCGACGCTCCTCGCCCTTCATTCGGCACACCGAGCGGCCCGGCTCAGGACCATGCGCGGCCCGAGCAGTTCGACGTCCATCTGCTCGGCCGCCAACTCGTGCTTCCACAACAGGTGGAACAACACGGGCAGCGTCGAAAGCCGGTCGCCGGCAGCCTCAGCCCCAGCCATCAGCGGCCCAGGCTGCGAGAAGATCTCTAACAGCCGAGCCGCATCCGACTCCCGTCGGCAGCGCGGGTGACGGTAGCGCGACAGCCACCGGACGTTCGCCAGCAGCACCGCCTCCGGAACCCCTACCCGCTCGAACCTCCACCCGCTTCACCGCAGGCGCTGCGCGTCACGTCGAACGCCTCAGCATCCCGCGGCGCGATCCAGTCATCGGCACGGACGTCGACGACCACCGCCGAGCCATCCACCCGTCGCACGAAGAAGTCCGGGGCATGCCGACGCTCACGTTCCCCGTCGTACCAGTGCAGCCAGAACGGCTGGGACGCCATCCCAGCCACAGCAGGATCGAAGTCCATGAGCACCAGCCGGTCCCGCTCCAACCACGACTCGAAACCGACGTGCTGTCCCGTCGTCGCAGCCCAGTACCACCCGGGGAAATGACGCCCACCCCACGACCACCGAAACGGCCGGACCGGCACCGCGTCTTCGAACTTGTCCGTCGCACAGTCCACCAGCGGACGACGCCGCTTACTCCCGCGCTTGCCGTCCACACGACACGACACCTCGACGTACGGGGCGGTGCTTTCCACCCTTGTCGATACCGACATTCGACACCCCCAGTGTGATCACCCTTCCGACTAGATTCACTGTCAGAAAGGCCGAAACAGCTGGGTTCGCTGTCAAACGCCTCGATTGGATGACAAAGGACAACGGCGAAATGCCCGCCGCAGGCGAAAGAACCCAGGCCTGGCACAATGGCCAAGTGACCCGCGCCTCCCTGGAAAAGCAGCCGCACGAAGTCGCCTCGATGTTCGACGACGTGGCGGAACGGTACGACCTCACGAACGACGTGCTGTCGCTCGGACAGGCCCGGCTCTGGCGCAAGGAGGTCGCGAAGGCCGTCGACGCGCGCCCCGCGCAGAAGGTCCTCGACCTCGCCGCCGGGACGGCGACCTCGTCCCAGCCGTTCGCCCGAGCGGGAGCGTACGTCGTGCCCTGCGACTTCTCGCTCGGCATGCTGCAGGTCGGCAAGGCGCGCCACCCCTGGATGCCGTTCACCGCGGGGGACGCGACGAAGCTGCCGTTCAAGGACGACACGTTCGACGCCGTCACGATCTCCTTCGGCCTGCGCAACGTCCAGGAGACGGACCAGGCGCTGCGCGAGATGTACCGCGTGACGAAGCCGGGCGGCCGGGTCGTCATCTGCGAGTTCTCGCACGCCACGTGGGCGCCGTTCCGCACGGTCTACGAGGAGTACCTGATGCGGGCGTTGCCGCCGGTGGCCCGCGCGGTGTCGTCCAATCCCGACGCGTACGTCTATCTCGCGGAGTCCATCCGCTCCTGGCCCGAGCAGCCGGAGCTGGCCGCGCGGCTGCGGGGCGCCGGGTGGTCGAAGGTGGCATGGCGGAATCTGACCGGTGGTGTCGTGGCCCTGCACCGGGGTTTCAAGGCGTAGCTCCGGGCGCTCTCTGAAGGGGAGTTGACGGGAACCGGCCACGGGGCAAGATGTGTCCGTTGATACGACTCTGCCGCACCGCCTCGGGCGCTGCGAGCTCGGACGGCACGAGTCGGTCCTTCTGGTCATCCTTCTGGTCGTCCTTCTGGTCGTCCTTCTGGTCATCTCCCCAATGACGGAGCGTTCCCATGGCGTCGCCGCAGTGTCCCCAATGCGGGTCATCCATCCCCGATGAGGCTCGCTTCTGCATGAAGTGCGGGCGGGAGCGGGTGCGTGACACCTCGGTGGGCGTGGAGCCCGAGCTTCCGCCCGCGGCCGAGCTGGGCGTTCCCACCGGGGTGGGTGCGGAGGCGCATCCGGAGGCGCAACCGGAGGATCCGGCGGCGCATCCGGAGGCGGTGCCCGCCGCACCGCTCTCACCGCCCCCGCCGGGGTACGTCCCCGGGCAGCCCGCGGCGCCCTCGCCGGTAGGAGCCTTCCTGGGGCGGGCGTTCCGCGGGGACTGGGCAGGGGCCGCGCAGGCCGCGCTGTGGCCTGTGGGCCTCGTGCTGATCGCGGCCGTGGCGCTGGCGGTTCCCTCCTACGGGCAGGGGAACGACGGAGATGACGTCACCGTCGGGTTCGGCACGCGGATGCGGATCGCGCTCGCCCTGCTGCTCCAGGCGGTCGGCGGCGGCTTCGAGATCTCGGGCGGCGAGCGGCAGCAGTCGATGTTCGGGGGCGGGAGTTACGGCGGGGACCTCGCGTTCGACGGCAGCGCCACGCTGCACCTGATTCCGCTGACCGCGACCGCGCTGTGGATCGGGGCCCTCTTCATCGGCGTACGCATCCTGCGCAGTCGTGTTCTCGTACGCGGCGGGCGCCACGGAGGCGGCACGGCCGGTCTGGAAGCGGCCGTGCGGGTCACGCTGTTGGTGACCGGCGGGATGCTCGTGCTCGGTCTCTTCGCGCAGCCCGAGATCGAGGGCGTCGAGATCTCCTCGTCGCCCGTGCTGGCCACGCTCGGCGCGCTCGTCCTCGCACTCGCCGTCTCCTGCGGTGTGCTGCACCGCGATGACTTGGCCCAGTGGCTGACCCAACGACCGTTCCTGCAGGCGCTGTTCCGGGCTACGGGCACGGCGTTGCGCGCGCTCGCGGTCGTGCTGGTGCTCTGCTCGGTCGTCGCGTTCATCAGCCTCACCCAGATCGACGGCCTCGCCGACGCGATGGACCTCGAAGACGCCGATGTTTCCCCGCTGGTCATCGCCCTGCTCGTGCTTCCGAATCTCGGCGCCGCGCTGCTCGGCCTCGGCTGGGGAGCGCCGCTCGAGGCGTCGGCGCAGGGCGGCGGTTCGGGCTTCGGCGGCGGCTACGAGAGCGAGTCGTTCGGCCTCTCCGAGCTGGGCGATGTCACCAACTCCTGGGCCGTCGTGGGCGCGTTGACGCTCGGCCTGGTCTGCGCGCTGACCCTCGGCGTCCTGGCCGCGCGCCGCTCCGCACACCGGGGCGAGCAACTGCTCGCGGCTGGTGTCTTCTTCGGCCTCATCCTTCTGCTCTCCGGGGTCGGCGGGCTCGGCGTCGAGGCGACAGGGAGCGCGTCGTCGGAGTTCGGCGGCGGCATGGACAGCTCGGGCAACGGCAGCTTCGAGATGGGCGTGAGCGTGCAGGACGCGCTGCTGTTCGGCCTGCTCTGGGTGTCCGCGGCGGCGTTCGTCGCGCCGTTCCTGCTGCAGATGCTGGGGCAGCGGACGGGTCTCGCCCCGGCGGCGGGCCTTTCGGCTGGTCCGGCGGGAGCTGCGGGTGGTTCCGGTGCGTCTCCGGCAGGTTCCGGCGGGCCTGCGGGTGGTCTCGCTGCGCCTGCGGCTGGTTCCGGCGGGTCTGTGGGTGGTTCCGGTGCGTCTCCGGCAGGTTCCGGCGGGCCTGCGGGTGGTCCTGCTGCGTCTGCGGGTGGTTCCGTCGCCGGTCTGGCTGGTCCTGGCGGCCTTTCGGCTGGTTCCGGCGGGCCTGTGGGTGGTTCCGGCGGGTCTGTGGGTGGTCCTGCTGCGTCTGCGGGTGGTTCCGCCGCCGGTCTGGCCGGTCCTGGCGGCCTTCCGGCTGGTTCTGCCGGGCCGGTGGCCGGTCCCGCCGCGTCTCCGGCTGATCCTGCCGTCCCTGCGGCTGGTTCCGCTGACCTGCCGGCTGGTTCCGCTGCGTCTCCGGCTGATGATGCTGTCCCCGCGGCTGGTTCCGCTGCGTCTCCGGCTGGTCCTGCTGTCCCCGCGGCCGGTCCCGCCG
>NZ_SRIC01000231.1 GCF_004684775.1 Streptomyces sp. MZ04 | reverse complement strand
CTGACGGCTCAGCTTGGCTCGGAGCCGGGCGGATCGGACCAAGGGCCCGCGGCCTGGACGGGGTGCGGGCGAACGGGTCGTACGGGCTCATCGATCGGGCGGTGCATCAGGGTCTCCCTCCCGTCCCGACCCGCGTCATGATCTCGCAGAGGGCTCGGTCATCGAAGATCCGCGAGGTCGGGACGCGCACGGTGGTCCTGCGCCGGCCGGTCACCTGGTGTCCGGCGAGGTTGGTCCAGTAGCAGCAGTGCCGCAGGTCGAGCCGGTCGTGGCTCGCGCGCAGCCAGTCGTCCTGCGACCGGGGCACCAGCATCACGACCAGGATCTTGTGCACCGAGACCGGTGTGCGGGCGAGCTTCTCCAGGTGCGGGTTGTCGAGCGTGAAGGAGAAGGCGGGCCCCAATCGATCGAGCCGGGCCGAAGGCCCGTCCGTAACGGGTGGTGGTGGGTGACGGGCGGGAAGGTTGGGGGGTATCTGGTACGTGCACTTGAGCTGCACCTTGATGGTGACTTCGTCGTCGACCGTGTGCCCGGGGGCGCTGTGGCTGACGTGCCAGTCGATGCCGTTGTCCGGAAAGGGCTGTGAGAGGGAGCACCCCGCGGCCGCCGCGACGGCGTGCAGATAGCCCACCTGAAGGGTCTCCATACAGGCGGTGGTGGCGAGTGTGCCGCGCGGCGGTGCGATCCGCCCGGGCAGCAGCCCACCCTGTTCGGGCTGCGCGAGCGCCATGTCCAACGAGCCTTCCGAACCAGTGAATCCCCGCTTCGGGCCGGGCAACTTCCGGGCCCTGTACCTCTGTTGTCTCCGGGCCGCGTACAGCGCAAACGGCCCGGGTATCACCGGTGTGGGCAGGGAGGAAAGCCATCTGCCGGACATGAACGAGGAGTTGCGTCACTATGGCGTGCTGGTACGAGGGGCCCTTGGCCGCATTCGACACGGAGACCACGGGCGTCGACGTCGAGACCGACCGCATTGTGTCGGCCGCCGTCGTCGTCCAGCAAGGCGCGGGAACCCGCCCGCGCATCACCCGCTGGCTGGTGAACCCGGGCGTTCCCGTACCCGAAAGCGCCACGGCGGTACACGGCCTGACGGAGGATCATCTGCAGCGCAACGGCCGCTGGCCCGCGCCGGTGATGGAGGAGATAGCACGGGAGCTTGCCGAGCAGGGCGCGGCGGGCCGCCCGATCGTCGTCATGAACGCGCCCTTCGATCTGACGCTCCTGGACCGGGAGTTGCGCAGGCACCGCGCGTCCTCGCTCGGCCACTACATGGCGGGTTCACCGCTGTGCGTCCTGGACCCGCGGGTCCTGGACAAGCAGCTGGACCGCTACCGCAAGGGCCGCCGCACGCTGACCGATCTGTGCGCGCACTACGCGGTGGATCTTGACGAGGCGCACGACGCGGCGGCCGACGCGCAGGCCGCGCTCGATGTCGTCCGTGCGGTGGGACGTCGTTTCGCGTCCCGTCTCGAGCGGCTCTCGCCGGCCGAGCTGCACGCGCTGCAGGCGGTGTGGCACGCGGCACAGGCGCGTGGACTGCAGGCGTGGTTCGCCCGCAGCGGCACTCCGGAAGAGGTGGACCCCGCGTGGCCGCTGCGGCCCGAACTGCCTGCGGCAGCTTGACGTTGACGGGTGCGGCCATGAAAAAAGCCGGTCCGTCGGTGACGGACCGGCATTCTCCGGGTGGGCGATACTGGGTTCGAACCAGTGACCTCTTCGGTGTGAACGAAGCGCTCTCCCACTGAGCTAATCGCCCGGGAACGGACTGAACAATACAGGTCCTCGCGGGTTTCCATCAAACCGCTTCCTGGTGAGCGGTCAGCTCCGCCTCAAGTACGCCCTCAGACCCCGCTCGCCCGCGCGCATCATCAGGGCGTGGTTGAGGAGGAAGAGGGGGCGCCCGGGAACGGCCAGGCGCCGCATCAGCGGTTTGCGCACCACCACTTCCTGGTCGTAGAGCGCGCGCGTACCGCCCCGCGCCGTCATGACGGTCCAGCGCGCCCAGCCCTCCAGGTCCCCGGTCATCGCGATCTCCAGGATCCCGCCGCCGGGGTCGCGCCGCCGCTCCTCGCCGGTGACGTACAGGTCGTACGGCAGCAGGGAGCGGAAACGGGCGGTGCCGCTGCGCTCGTCGACCGGCGTCACCGCGCGGACCTGCGGCCACCACTCGGGATAGTCCTCGGCCCGTTCCAGGGCGGCGAACACGTCGGCGGGCGGCGCGGGCAGATTCCAGACGCTGCGGAAGCGGTAGTGGCACCAGTCCATGGACCGAGTCTGCCGTATGCCCTGATCTGAGTACGTCCTGAGTATCCGCACGGATGTACGGCACTGTGTCCCGGACCACACTCCACAACCATGACGAACATTCCGCCCCCGGCCGAGGAACTGCGGATCCTCGACCTGGAGCTGCACCGGCTAGACGCGCGCAGGGCGCAGTTGCTGCACCGCCGCGCCTGGCTGCTGAGTGCCCTGCGGGCGGCGGCCCCACCGCCGCCCGCTCCGCCGCACCCGCGGCACATGCCCGAGACCACGCCGCCGAACGTGCAGAACGCGCTGCTCACGCTCGGGGGCATCCTCCTGACCGTCGCGGCGATCGCCTTCACGCTGGTGAGCTGGGGGCACTTGGGCATCGGCGGCCGCAGCGCCGTGCTCGCCCTGCTGACCCTCACGGCGCTCGGCGTACCGGCGCTGCTCCTGCACCGCTCGCTGCGCTCCACGGCGGAGACGGTGGCGGCCCTGGGTCTCGCCCTGACCGTCCTCGACGCGTACGCCGTCCATGTCGTCGCCCTGCCCGACACGGACCCGGTGAGGTACGCGGCGGCCGCGTCGGCGGTGCTCGCCGCGCTGTGGGCGGCGTACGGACGGGTCTTCGGCGAGCTGCGGCTGCCGCTGCCGGTGGCCGTGGTCACCGCTCAACTCCCCCTGCTCCTCTGGGCGTCGGACTCCGGCGTCCACGCGATCACGGCCGCGCTCCTGGCGACGGCGGCGTTCGACACGGCGCTCGCGCTGCGGGCCACCGACGCGGCCGCACGCGTCGTCGCCACGGTCGGGGCGTGCGCGACGGGCCTGTGGGGCGCCCTGAGCGCCGGGTGGCTGTCCTGGTCGGCCACGGACGTGCCGGAGGCCGCACGGGCGGCCGCGCTGCTCGCACTCGCCACGGCGATCGCGCTGGTCACGGCCTGGCTGACGGCGCACGCTTCGACGGCGACGGGCGCGGCGTTCGCCGGCGCGCTGACCGCGGTGGTCGCGGCCGGCGGTGTCGCGGGCGAGGCGCTGCCCACCGGCTGGGCCGTACCGGCCCATCTGGCGTGCGCCATCGCCCTGTTGGCGACGGTACGGATCACGCTGCCGCACCCCCTGCGCAAGGGGATCGCGGGCGCGGCCCTCCTGGTGCACGGCCTCGCGCTCCTGTGGACGCTGCCGACGGTCACCACCGCGCTGCTCGGCCCCACGCACTGGGCCACCAACCCGTGGTCGACCTCGACCACCCCACCCCACACCGCCTACGGCCTCTCCTCCCTGACCGACCTGCCGGTGTCCGAACCGGCCCTGGCGTCACTGGTGTTGGGGGTTGTCGCGGTCGTGGCCTTCATCACCGGGGAGAAGGGCGCGGCTTGGGCCGCGGAGACAGGACAAGCCACCGCGCACCCCTCCCCCGCAGCAGCCCTCCTCGCCGCCGCCCGTCCCGTCGCCCTCGCCCTCGCCCTCGCCCTCGCCTGGGCCGCCGTCATCACCTTGCCGTTCGCGTTCGAACTCCCCTACGCCGTCGGGCTCTTCGTCCACTGCGCCGTGGTCGCCGTGCTGCTCGGCCTCGCGGGCCGGAGCAATACGGCGGCTCTCGCCCGCACTTCGCTGGGTCTTGGGCTTGCCTCCTCCGTGAGTGTCGCGTTCCTCTCCCTCGCCACCACGCCTGCGACCCTCGGCACGCTCGGCGCCCTCACCGGGCTCTTCCTGGCCGCCGCCGTCATCGCCTCCCGGCGCTCGGCGAACGTCGTGGCCGCCACCGCCGCCGGTGCGGGCATCGCGTACGCCGCCGCACTCGTCTGCGCCACGGGCGCCGCCCTGGATCTGCGCATGGAGCACACCGGGCTCCTGGTCCTCGTCGTCCCGGCACTCGCCGCCGGGGTCGCGGCGCGGCTCGGGCGGCATCCCTGGACGCCGACCGTGGAGATCACCGGGGCCGCGGCGGGCGGGCTCGGGATCGCGCTCACCGCGGGGCACGCCCCGACCCTGGCGACGGCCCTCGCCCTCGGCGGTGTCGTCGCCGCGGGCACGGCAGTTCGCGCGGACCGCCGCCGGGTCGGGTACGCGGCCGGGGCGCTGTTCCTCCTGGCGACCTGGGTACGCCTCGCGTCCTGGGACGTCACCATGCCGGAGGCGTACACAGTGCCGGCCACCGTCCCTGCCCTCGTCGTCGGCTTCCTGCGACGCCGCCGCGACCCCGCCGCGTCCTCCTGGACGGCGTACGCACCAGGCCTCGCGGCGACCCTGCTGCCCAGCCTCGCCGCCGCGCTGGGCGACGCGCACTGGCAGCGGCCGCTGCTCCTCGGCACCGCGGCGCTCCTGGTCGCGCTGACCGGTGCACGGCACCGGCTCCAGGCGCCGATCGTCATCGGCGGCACGGTCCTCGCCCTTGACGCACTGCACGAACTGGCGCCCTACATAGTCCAAGTGGTGGACACCCTGCCCCGCTGGCTGCCGCCCGCACTGGCCGGCCTTCTGCTCCTCGCCATCGGCGCGACGTACGAACAAAGACTGCGCGACGCGCGCAAAGTCCGTGACGTGCTCGGCAGAATGCACTGATCCGTTTTCCGTCCACTTATTCGGACGGTCCGTCAATTCCCGTAAAGGGCAAGGGAAAACGACTGCGGCCCGGAGGCTTTAAGCCTCCGGGCCGCAGTTCCGGGGTGGGCGATACTGGGTTCGAACCAGTGACCTCTTCGGTGTGAACGAAGCGCTCTCCCACTGAGCTAATCGCCCCGGGCGCACGGAGAACATTACCGCATGTCAGCGGGTGCTCCGACCGCCCCGGAGTGACCCGTGGATCACTCCTTGATCTTCCATGGCATCTCGAGGCCGAACTTCCAGACGTAGACCGCGACCAGCACGGCGACGATCACCAGACCGATGGTCGTCAGGATGATGTTCCGGCGGCGCACCTTGGGGTCAAGGGCACGCTGCGCGGCCTCGGTGACCTTCCGCTTCGTCCAGCGAAGCACCAGCTGGGCCCAGACGAACTCGGTGGCCCAGATCGCCATGCCACCGAAGATCACCAGCCAGCCCGGTCCGGGCAACGGCAGCATCACGATGCCCGCGGCAACCACCGCGAACCCCACGATGAAGACGCCCACCTGCCAGCTGAGGTGCAGCGTCTTGCGGGCCTGGACGAACGCAGGAGCGCGTGATCCAAGCGGCTGTTCGGCCTTCTCACCGTCGGTCGCGGGCGCGACTCCCGGCTCGTTACTCCCCGTATTCATACGGCCAAACCCTACCGGACGGAAACCCGTCACCGGAATGGCCGCACCCTCCGAACAAACACCCCGCCGTACGAGCTACCTAAAGACACGCAAAACCCTCAGAGGGGTTTACAACGGCACCGTAGGTGGCATGTCGATTTCGCCGACGTGCGAATCCCCGAGCGCACACTGAGCGAAAGGCCCTGGCGCTTATGAACACCACGGTCAGCTGCGAGCTGCACCTGCGCCTCGTTGTGTCGAGCGAGTCCTCACTGCCTGTACCCGCAGGACTGCGGTATGACACGGCCGATCCCTATGCCGTGCACGCCACCTTCCACACCGGAGCCGAGGAAACCGTCGAGTGGGTGTTCGCCCGCGACCTCCTCGCCGAGGGCCTGCACCGGCCCACCGGTACCGGCGACGTCCGAGTCTGGCCGTCCCGGAGCCACGGTCAGGGTGTTGTCTGCATCGCCCTGAGTTCCCCCGAGGGTGAGGCTCTGCTCGAGGCCCCGGCGCGGGCACTGGAATCGTTCCTCAAGCGAACCGACGCGGCCGTGCCGCCCGGCACAGAACACCGCCACTTCGATCTCGATACGGAGCTCTCGCACATCCTGGCCGAAAGCTAGATCCAGGCGGCGCGAGAGCGCCCGGCGCCGTCCGACTCGGGGCGACGGCTCGGGCACGACAACCGCATAGGCCAGGCACCGGCGCCGTCGCCGCGGATTCCCGCGGGGACGGCGCCGGTGCGCTGTATCGGGGAGCCGCTAGCATCGGCCAGCATCGGCGGGCACTAGCCCGACCCCCCCAGGCCAGGGAGCGAATCGTGCTGATCACCCACGACACCCGGTGCGCACTCGACGCCGTGGTCGATCTGGTGAACACCGCACCGGACGACGAGAGCGCCGAGACCGAAGGGCTCGCGGACGTAGCGGCGCTCGGCGATTTCGTACGAAGCCACGACATCAGCGATGTCGGGGTGCTCACCGAACGTGACCTCGCGGGCGTACGACAGATCCGCAGCCGCTTCCACGAGGTCTTCGCCTCCCCCGAGCCACAGGCCGCGGCGGCGGTGATCAACGAACTGATCGCGGCGGCGGGCACCACGCCCAGGCTCACCGACCACGACGGCTACGACTGGCATGTGCACTACTTCGCGCCGGGCGCGTCCATCGCCGACCACCTGGCGGCGGACTGCGGGATGGCGCTCGCGTTCTTCGTGGTCGCCGGTGAGCAGGAGCGGCTGCGGCGCTGCGAGGCACCGGACTGCAGGCGCGCCTTCGTGGATCTCTCCCGCAACCGCTCGCGCCGCTACTGCGACAGCCGGACCTGCGGGAACCGGCTGCACGTCGCCGCCTACCGGGCCCGCCGCAAGGAAGCCGCGGGCTGAGCGAAGCCGGACGCGCCGGACGCGCTCACAGCCGCAGCAGATCGTGCAGCGAGCCCATCAGGAGCAGGAAGCCGATCACCGCCAGGAAGATCATCAGGGGTGGCTGGGAGAGCGCGAAGAGACAGCCCTGCGGCTCCTCGGTCGGCGCGGCTCGCTCATCGGTCGGCGGGGCGGCATCGCCCGGTGTGGTGGTGTCCAGCATCTCGCGGCGATGATGACGCAGTCGGGACACCACCGCCGACCAACACGCCCGGAAAGGGCGGGAGTTCGCTTAAATCCGTGACCAGAAAAGTCCAGCGCCCCGCGCGTTCCGTCCATGGCTCACCAGCACGGCGCCTCGTCAGACTCGGCACCCCCGCCGTCCACACGAACGAGGAAGCCACACATGCGCATGGAACGCAGACGGCTGTTGACGGCCGCGCTCGGCACGGCCGCGGCCGCGATGGTCCCGCTCGCCACGGCGTCCCCCGCCCTCGCCGCGGGCTGGCAGCGGGTCCCGCATCGCGGCATCCGCCCCGACGACCCGGAGGGCCGCGCCCCGCTGGCCAACCCGCGCCGCGGCTTCCGCTACGAGATGTCGTACAACGCGATCGACCTGACGAGCCCCTGGCAGAACGAGGCGGACCACTCCCCCGACGCCGCGCGGACCCTGGACCTCCTGGAGCGCGAGTACGGCCCCGGCGCGAACCTGACCCAGCTGTACTTCTACCTCTGGGACTTCGCGACCTCCACGATCCCGCAGAGCGCGCTCGACAACATCGAGAGCGTCTTCCGCGGACTGCGCCGCAAGGGATACGCGGCGGTCCTGCGCTTCGTGTACGACGACGGGGTGCGGGAGAACCGGCGCTACACCGTGCAGGACATCCAGCGGCACATCGGGCAGCTGGCCCCGCTGGTCGCGCGCAACAGCGACGTGGTGGCCGTGTGGCAGGCCGGATTCCTGGGCGCCTGGGGCGAGTGGCACGGGAGTTACTACCGGCACGAGACGTACCCCGACGCCGTCACCGCCATCATGACGACGCTCGTCGACGCGCTCCCGCCGGGCATGCACACCCAGGTCCGGTACGCGGAGAAGCGCGACATGATCACGAACAAGGCGATCCTGGACCGGGTCGGCTTCCACAACGACTACGTGACGCTCGGCGAGGGCGAGTGGGACTACTACGTCCCGGACAACCCCGGCTGGCCCAGCTACCTGGACGTCACGCCGACGCGGATGGTCGACGGCGAGATGCCCTGGGACAAGGGCCAGAGCGCCGATCCCTACGCGTGGAGCACCGTCATCCCGGGAGTGCCCGCCGCGCGGCGGCTGCAGACGCTGCGCTTCGACAGCCTGTCCCTGGTGCACAACGCCACGGTCACCGTGCCGGCCTGGAAGGCGGCGGAGCTGACCGAGCGGCAGACCGCGGACGCGCTGCTTCCGGTCTCGGACGGCTATTTCCGGGGGCGTGACGGGCGGCTGGTGGCGCGCACGCAGTTCGAGTATCTGCGGGACCACCTGGGCTACCGCATCGAGGTGCGCGAGGCCCGCTACGACCTGTCGGGCGCCCGCGGCGGCCGCATCCCGGTGGAGGTCGACGTGGTCAACCGCGGCTTCGCGGCACCGAAGCATCCGCGTCCCGCACGGCTTGTGCTCCTCGACGCGGACGGACGGACGGCCGCGTCGGCGGACACCGGGGCGGACTGGCGCGACTGGCGGCCGCAGGGCCGTGCGGAGACCGGCGACGACCACTCGGGCCCGAAGGTCACGACCGTGCGCGGGGAGCTCGCCGTGCCGTCCGGGGCGCGCGGCCGCCACCGCCTGGGGCTCGCCCTGCCCGACCCGGCCTTCCCCGGGAAGGGGCGCGCGGTGCGGTGCGCCAACGGGTCCGTGACCTGGGTCGACGGTGTGAACGTCCTCGCCGAGATGCGGCTGGGCGGCTAGCGCCTGTCGGTCTCGCCGCCCAGCTCACGCAGCCCGCCCTCGGGGGTTCGGGGGGTGTCGGACGGGGGTGTCAGATGCCGTGCTTCTTCAAGATGGCCTCGATGTCGCTGAAGTCCTCCTTGGGCGCGGCCGCCTTCGGCTTGGCCTTGGCCTGTACCTCGGCCTTGGCCGCCGGGCGTGCGCCTTGGCCGAGCGAAGGCGCCGACGCCGCGGGGGCGACCGCCTCGCGCTGGGCGGCCTTGGCCGCCTTGCGCTCCTCGCGGGTGCCGACGCGGCGGCGCTCCACGGCCCGGGTCGTCATGAAGAGCAGCCAGGCGACACCGAGCACGCCGAAGCCCGCCCACGCCTTCATGCTGAAGGCGGTGTCGGCCAGCCATCCCACGACGCCGGTCATGACGAGGCCGATCGGGACCAGGGAGTACGCGACGAGGCGCGTCGCCGCGAGGAAGCGCTTTCGGTACGCGGTGACCGCGGCTATGCCCAGGCCGGCCGCGGACACGGCGGAACAGACGGTCTCGGCAATCATCCGGTCCTCCAGGGCATGCGGGCGTGAACGGTGACAATGTCGTCCCTTCCATCCTGCACCGGGTGGGCCGCCCCGAGCCACGTCCTGGGCGGACCTCAGGGACATATCCGGGTCCGGCATCCTCCGCAGGTCCCGGTCGGTGGAAGACTGAACCCATGAACGACTCCTCCCCCGCCGACCTCACAGGCCCCGCCGCCCCCGTGGTCATCGACGTCTGGTGCGAGCTCCAGTGCCCGGACTGCACCCGCGCCCTCGACGACGTACACGCCCTGCGGGCCCGGTACGGCGACCGTGTCGACCTGCGCCTTCGGCACTTCCCCCTCGAGAAGCACAAGCACGCCTTCGCCGCCGCCCAGGCCGCCGAGGAGGCCTTCGAGCAGGGCAAGGGCTGGCCGTACGTCGAGGCCGTGCTCGGGAAGGTCGCGGACCTCGACAAGAAGGGCGAGGCCGTCCTCGTCGAGACGGCCCGCGAACTGGGCCTGGACGCCGAGGAGTTCGACACCGCCCTGGTCGACGGCCGGCACATCCTGATCGTCGACGCCGACCAGGCCGAGGGCAAGGCGATCGGCGTCACCGGCACACCGACGTACGTCGTCGACGGCCGGCGCCTCGACGGCGGCAAGAGCCAGGAGGGCCTGCGCGAACGCGTCGAGGAGATCACGGACCGGCTGCTGGCCTAGAGCAGCGGCTTGTAGACGTAGTACATGACCGGCTCGTAGCCCAGCGACTGGTAGAGGCGCAGTGCCGGGGCGTTGCCCGCGAAGACGTTGAGGCCGATGCGGCTCTTGCCCGCTTCGTGGGCCTGGCCCTCGGCGAGGAGCATCAGGGAGCGGCCGTGCCCCTGGCCGCGGTGCTCCTCGTCGACCTCGACGTCGAAGACGAACGCGTCGTCGCCGAGCGCCGCCAGCCACAGGGTGCCGACCCCCGTGCCCGCGCGGGTGAGGACGCTGAGCCGCACCCCCGGGGTGGCGATCCCCTGCTCCAGGTGGTCGGCGTGGTCCGCATCGGACTTGGCGCGGGCCTCGGCCTCGGGGACGCCGCGCTCCATCCAGTCGCGCGCGTAGTCGTCCTTCTTGCGCGCCAGCCACACCTCGTACTCGGCCTCGGTCATCGGCCGTCCCTCGACACCCGCGGGCAGGCCGGGCGGCTCGGCGGCCAGCGCCTTGGCCATGCGGCGGTTGCGCTCCACATAGCCGAGGGACGTGACGAGGCGGTGGGCCGCCGTGGCCTCGGCGGGGACGAACGTCTCGATCCGCTCGCAGCCCCAGCCACGCACCACCTCCTCGGCGGCGAGCGCGGCGACGGTGGCGCGGCCGCGCCTGCGGTCGGGTTCCTCGATGCGCAGATCCTTGATCTGGGCGACGGAGGGGCCGAACACGGGGTGCGTGGCGAGTTCTATCCCGCCCACGGGACGGCTGTTCACACACACTTCGTACGTGCGTGACTTCGCGCCGTCAGCGCTCTTTTGGAGCGGCCCGGTCGGCCGCAGGGTCGTGGTCATCAGTGGTGTTGTACCCGCCCCGGGGCCGCTCCGTCACCAGGATTTCACCGGTTCTCGAGGCCTACGGGTCGAGGTCGTCCGCCGCACGCTCGTCGAAGATCCGCATCGCCTTGGCGGTCACCGGGCCCGGCGCGCCCGGCAGTTCGCGTCCGTCGATCCGGTGCACGGCCTGGACGTCACGGAGCGTCGAGGTCAGGAAAACCTCGTCGGCGCGGTCCAGGACGTCGAGCGGCAGATCGGTCTCCTGCGCGCCCGTCCAGTCGACGGCCAGCGCGCGCGTGATGCCCGCCAGGCACCCGGAGGCGACCGGCGGCGTGTGGATCTCGCCGTCGAGCACGACGAAGACGTTCGATCCGGTGCCTTCGCAGAGCTGCCCCACGGTGTTGCCGAACAGCGCTTCGGAGGCACCCTGTTCGTGGGCGCGCGCCAGGGCGACGACGTTCTCGGCGTACGACGTGGTCTTCAGGCCGGTCAGGGCGCCGCGTTCGTTACGGGTCCAGGGCACCGTGATCACGGCGGTCGTGTCGGGGCGCCGTCCGGCCTCGCCGAGGGCGACGACCAGCGTCTGCCCCTGGTCACCGCGGTCCGAGCCGAGCGGCGACAGGCCTCCGGTGTAGGTGATGCGCAGCCGCCCCAGCGGCATCGGGTTGGCGTCGATGACGGCGGCGCAGGCCGCGCGCACCTCGTCCAGGTCCGGCTCGGGGAGGCCGAGGCCGCGCGCCGAGCGGGCGAGCCGGTCCAGGTGCCGGGTCAGCGCGAAGGGCCGCCCCTCGACCGTCTTGACCGTCTCGAAAATGCCGTCGCCCACGGTCAGGCCGTGGTCCAGCACGGAGACGCGGGCGGTATCGAGGTCCTGCAGGCCGCCATTGAGCCAGATCTTCACTGGGGGGTCCCTCCACTCACTTCGTACGCCCCCGACGCTACCGCCAGCAGCCTTTCCGCCTTCAGCTCGGTCTCCCGCCACTCCCCCTCGGGGTCCGATCCCCAGGTGATGCCCGCTCCGGTGCCGAACCGCAGCGCGCCCTCGGCACGGTCGATCCAGAAGGTGCGGATGCCGACGGCCAGTTCGCCGGTGCCCCGGTCGGCGTCGACCCACCCGATGCCGCCGCAGTACGGCCCGCGGGGCGCGGTCTCCAGGGCGTCGATGATGCGCAGGGCGCTGGACTTCGGAGCGCCGGTGACGGAACCGGGCGGGAAAGCGGCGGCGAAGAGTTCGGGCCAGCCTGCGTCGGGGCGCAGCTCGCCCCGGACGGTGGAGACGAGGTGGACGAGCCCGGGATGCTTCTCGATCACGCACAGGTCGGGGACGGTCACGGAACCGGTCTCGCAGATCCGCCCGAGGTCGTTGCGGACGAGGTCCACGATCATGACGTTCTCGGCGTAGTCCTTGTCGAGGAGATCGGCCTCGGTACGGCCCGTGCCCTTGATGGGACCCGACTCGACGACACGCCCCTCGCGGCGCAGGAACAGCTCGGGAGAGGCCGTGGCTATCTCCACGCCGTGCTCGGGCAGGCGGATCGTTCCGGCGTACGGAGCGGGGTTCCCGCGCGCGAGGAGAGCCGTCAGGGCGTCCACGTCGGCGCCGTCCGGGACCGGCGCGGACAGCACGCGGCAGAGGTTCGCCTGATAGACGTCGCCGGCCGCGATGTGCGCGCGCACGCGCCGCACACCTTCCGTGTACGCGGCGCGGTCGAGCGAGGACGTCCAGTCACCGGCGGCGGGACCCCGCCAGGCGCCCGGCACCGGGGCGGGCACCGGCTCCTCGCGTACGTCGTCGAAGCGGGCGCAGACGAGGCCGCCCTCGAAATCCGCGGCGACCGCCCAGAAGCCGCCGGAGTCCAGGGCCGAGGGATCGCTGGTCACATCGCTGAGGCCGCTCGCCACCAGACCGCCGAAGCGCGCCATGGGGAGGGGCGCCCCGGAGGGCCGCTGGGAGGACGTCTGAGGGGGGCTGTGCACGCCTGCGAGTCTATGACCGGCGTCCTGGTGGCGCCCCGGGCCGGTGACAGCGCAGCACGCTGCGCAAACGCGTTTTTGTACTGGCCCAGGAATCCGCTAGAGTTCAACACGTCGCCGGGACGCGCAAGCGGACCGGGAAAGACAAGCGGACGTAGCTCAGTTGGTAGAGCGCAACCTTGCCAAGGTTGAGGTCGCCAGTTCGAACCTGGTCGTCCGCTCGCAGGAAAGTGGGGGATCTTCCCGAGACCCCGCACTCCTGGTGGAGTGGCCGAGAGGCGAGGCAACGGCCTGCAAAGCCGTCTACACGGGTTCAAATCCCGTCTCCACCTCCAAGCGCGATTAGCTCAGCGGGAGAGCGCTTCCCTGACACGGAAGAGGTCACTGGTTCAATCCCAGTATCGCGCACGCAGAACTGAATAACCCCTGGTCCCGTATGGTGTGGGACCGTCCCGCGCGATTAGCTCAGCGGGAGAGCGCTTCCCTGACACGGAAGAGGTCACTGGTTCAATCCCAGTATCGCGCACGCAGTACGCAGCACACGCAGGTTGACCTGCGCGATTAGCTCAGCGGGAGAGCGCTTCCCTGACACGGAAGAGGTCACTGGTTCAATCCCAGTATCGCGCACCATCTGTACGAAGCCCCCGGTCGTCTCCACGACCGGGGGCTTCGTCGTTCCTCCTCCGATCAGGAGGAGAAGAGCATGTGGCCGAAGCTCTTGTGGCGCTTGTTGTGGCCGTAGTGCCCACCGTGGCCGCCGTGCTGGGGAGCGCCCCACTGCGGGGCGGGCGCGGCCGGGTACGCCTGCGGGGCGGGGGG
>NZ_SRIC01000230.1 GCF_004684775.1 Streptomyces sp. MZ04 | reverse complement strand
CAGCCCGCACCCCCACCCAACGCGCGGGTCAGCCCAGGAACTTGTACAACGCCGCCCCGATGATGACGAGGATCACGGCCCCCTCCAGCCAGTCGGAGAAGGTGAACCCCTCCGTGAACCCCCCCGACTTCCCGGAAGGCTTCGTCCCGTCCTGCTCCTCAGCGCTCAACTTCCACACCCACTTCGACGACGTCTGATCTGTCACGTACGCGTCAGGACGTTATCGGTGCGGCAGACAGTTCCCCGCCGCGGGGCCAGGGCCAGGGGTCAGGGATCGGTGGTCAGTTCAGCGACGGATCGTCCGGATACGTCGCCACCATCGCCAAGTCGCTCCGCTGGCGCCGCAGCACCGACCGCCACAGCCGCTCGGGATCCGGGGACGAGACGTCGCCGGGCTCGGACTCGACCACGTACCAGGCACCCTCGACCAGCTCGTCCTCCAGCTGGCCGGGGCCCCAGCCCGCGTAACCGGCGAAGATCCGCAGGGAGCCGAGGGCGGGGGCGAGGAGCTCGGGCGGGGCGTCGAGGTCGACCAGGCCGATCGCGCCGTGCACCCGGCGCCAGGCGATGGGGTCTCCCCTGCTCGAGCCGAGCCGAGAGCTTGGGGAAGGCCCCTCGCCGCCGGGGATCACCGCGATGCCGAGCGCCGAGTCGAGCGAGACCGGGCCGCCCTGGAAGACCACCCCGGGCGAGCCCGCCAGGTCGCCCCAGCCCTCCAGGATGTCCGCGACCTCCACCGGCGTCGGCCGGTTGAGGACCACGCCGAGCGAGCCCTCCTCGTCGTGGTCGAGGAGCAGCACCACCGCGCGGTCGAAGTTCGGGTCCGCCAGGGCAGGCGTGGCCACGAGCAGCCGCCCTGTGAGCGAGGACACCTCGGTCATGAACGACATGATCCCGCATCTTTGCCTCGCGGGGGGAGGCAATGCGCGTACGCGAGTGAATGCAGCTCAGGGCGCAAAGGAGCGCCGCGAGCGCACGCCGGAAGCGGTGACCCGGAGTGTCCGGTTCCGAACGGTTCGTGTTGTCACGGACTTCTGGCAGGTTTGGCGCGCACTTGGCCTTACGGAAGGGGGGTACGCGCCCATTACGCTTGCCCTTTGGTCCACCCGTCCATCTCATCGGAACGCGAGATTCATGACCGTCACCGACGATGTACTGCTTGTCCACGGCGGAACCCCGCTGGAGGGCGAGATCCGTGTCCGCGGCGCGAAGAACCTCGTGCCCAAGGCCATGGTCGCCGCGCTGCTCGGCAGCGCTCCGAGCCGGCTGCGCAATGTCCCAGACATCCGCGACGTACGAGTCGTACGCGGACTCCTGCAGCTGCATGGCGTCACGGTCCGCCCCGGCGAGGAGCCGGGCGAGCTGGTCATGGACCCCTCGCACGTGGAGAGCGCCAACGTCGCGGACATCGACGCCCACGCGGGGTCATCGCGCATCCCGATCCTCTTCTGCGGCCCGCTCCTGCACCGCCTCGGGCACGCCTTCATCCCCGGCCTCGGCGGCTGCGACATCGGCGGCCGGCCGATCGACTTCCACTTCGAGGTGCTCCGCCAGTTCGGCGCGACCATCGAGAAGCGCGAGGGCGGCCAGTATCTGGAGGCCCCGCAGCGCCTGCGCGGCACCAAGATCCGGCTGCCGTACCCGTCCGTCGGCGCCACCGAGCAGGTCCTCCTGACGGCCGTGCTCGCCGAAGGTGTGACGGAGCTCTCGAACGCCGCCGTCGAGCCCGAGATCGAAGACCTGATCTGCGTCCTGCAGAAAATGGGCGCGATCATCGCCATGGACACCGACCGGACCATAAGGATCACCGGTGTCGACAGCCTGGGCGGGTACAACCATCACGCCCTCTCGGACCGCCTGGAGGCCGCCTCCTGGGCTTCCGCGGCCCTGGCGACCGAAGGCAACATCTACGTCCGCGGCGCCCAGCAGCGCTCGATGATGACGTTCCTGAACACCTACCGGAAGGTGGGCGGTGCCTTCGAGATCGACGACGAGGGCATCCGGTTCTGGCACCCGGGCGGCTCGCTCAACGCGATCGCCCTGGAGACGGACGTACACCCCGGTTTCCAGACCGACTGGCAGCAGCCCCTGGTCGTGGCGCTCACGCAGGCCGCGGGGCTCTCCATCGTCCACGAGACGGTCTACGAGTCCCGGCTCGGCTTCACGTCCGCCCTGAACCAGATGGGCGCGCACATCCAGCTCTACCGCGAGTGCCTCGGCGGCTCCGACTGCCGCTTCGGCCAGCGCAACTTCCTGCACTCCGCGGTCGTCAGCGGCCCGACGAAGCTGCAGGGCGCCGATCTGGTCATCCCCGACCTGCGCGGCGGCTTCTCGTATCTGATCGCGGCGCTCGCGGCGCAGGGCACGTCCCGCGTCCACGGCATCGACCTGATCAACCGCGGCTACGAGAACTTCATGGACAAGCTCGTGTCGCTCGGCGCGAAGGTGGAGCTGCCGGGGCGGGCGAAGCTCGACTGACAGCTCGTCACGCACGCAGAAGGGGCGGTCACCCGGTGGGTGACCGCCCCTTCTGGCTGCTTGGGGCTACTTGCCCTTCGCCGCTTCCTTCAGCTTGGAGCCGGCGGAAACCTTGACGCTGTAGCCGGCCGGGATGTTGATCGGCTCGCCGGTCTGCGGGTTCCGCGCGGTGCGAGCGGCACGGTGGGTGCGCTCGAAAGTCAGGAAGCCGGGGATGGTGACCTTCTCGTCGCCCTTGGCAACGATCTCGCCGACGGTCTCGGCGAACGCGGCCAGCACGGCGTCGGCGTCCTTGCGGGTCACCTCGGCGCGGTCGGCCAGCGCGGCCACCAGCTCACTGCGGTTCATGTTTGTACTCCCGTGTTCTTCTTGCCGTTGAGGCGTGCCACGCGGCGGAGCCGCATGATGGGCACAGCGAAGCCGATGCTGCCAGGGTCCTCGGTCAGGCCCCGGACCCGGGTCCGTCATCCGGACCCTCGCGCCCAGAAAGGCATCCTGCCCCCACCTGCGGCGGGAAAGCCAATCCGGGGCCCGTAGGGGTCACACGAAAAGCTTCACCGCCCCTGGGAAGGTGGCAGTCGGGGGCGCGCTTCCACGCCACCCTAGAGGGCCTTTGAGGGCCCTGCGTTCCGCGACGCGCCGTACTACTGGGCCGTGGCGCCTGTCACAGCCACCCCTGCGGCCTTCGCCGCGGTGCGCACGGCATCGGCGACGGCGCCCGCGACCTTGTCGTTGAAGACGCTGGGGATGATGTAGTTCGGGTTGAGCTCGTCCTCGGCGACGACGTCCGCGAGGGCGCCCGCCGCCGCCAGCATCATCTCCGTGTTGACGGTGCGCGACTGGGCGTCGAGCAGGCCGCGGAAGACGCCGGGGAAGACCAGGACGTTGTTGATCTGGTTCGGGAAGTCCGAGCGTCCGGTGGCCACAACCGCCGCCGTCTGGCGGGCGATTGCGGGCTCGACCTCGGGGTCCGGGTTCGCGAGCGCGAACACGATGGCGCCGTCGGCCATGGCCGCGACGTCGTCGCCGTTCAGCACGTTCGGGGCCGATACGCCGATGAAGACGTCCGCGTCGACGACCGCTTCCTTGAGGGTGCCGCGGGCGCCCTCGGGGTTGGTGTTGTCGGCGATCCAGCGCAGCGGTGAGTCCGGCGCGGCGTCCACGAGGTCCTCGCGGTCGGCGTGCACGACGCCGTGGATGTCGGCGACGACGGCGTGCTTGACGCCCGCCGCGATGAGCAGCTTGAGGATGGCCGTACCGGCCGCGCCCGCGCCGGACATGACGACGCGTACGTCGCCGATTCCCTTGCCCACCACGCGAAGTGCGTTGGTCAGCGCGGCGAGCACGACGATCGCGGTGCCGTGCTGGTCGTCGTGGAAGACGGGGATGTCGAGGGCCTCGCGCAGGCGGGCCTCGATCTCGAAGCAGCGCGGCGCGGAGATGTCCTCGAGGTTGATGCCCGCGAAGCCGGGGGCGATGGCCTTGACGATCTCGACGATGGCGTCGGTGTCCTGGGTGTCCAGGCAGAGCGGCCAGGCGTCGATGCCGGCGAAGCGCTTGAAGAGGGCCGCCTTGCCCTCCATGACGGGGAGCGCGGCTTTCGGGCCGATGTTCCCCAGGCCAAGAACAGCTGAACCGTCCGTTACGACCGCAACGGAGTTGCGCTTGATGGTGAGGCGGCGCGCGTCCTCGGGGTTCTCGGCGATCGCCATGCACACGCGGGCCACGCCCGGGGTGTAGATCATGGAGAGGTCGTCACGGTTGCGGATGGGGTGCTTCGACTGCATCTCGATCTTGCCGCCGAGGTGCATCAGGAACGTACGGTCGGAGACCTTGCCGAGGGTGACGCCCTCGATGGTGCGCAGCTGCTCGACGATCTCGTCGGCGTGCGTCGTGGAGGTCGCCGCGATCGTGACGTCGATCCGGAGCGCCTCGTGGCCGGACGCCGTGACGTCGAGGCCCGTCACCGAGCCTCCGTGGGACTCGACGGCGGTGGTGATCTGGGAGACCGCGGTGCCGCTCGCGGGCACCTCCAACCGGACCGTGTTCGAGTAGGAGACGCTGGGCGCCGTTGCCATGGCCGACTTCCTCTGCTTTCACCGTGTTGCTCTTGCCGTCCGATCGTCGCACCTACCGCTGAGTACGTGGTAGCCGCCCCGGGTTTCGAACGTTTCGTTCACGAGGTTTTCGGAAACTTGTTTCCACCATACGAGAAGTTGCCAAGTGTCGGTAGGGGGAAGGGAAAACAGGTGCGGCCAACGGAAAGAGGTCCTCGTCACGGGGTGACGAGGACCTCTCCTACGTAAATGACACCGACCCGCCATGCTCGCCTCGCGGCAAGTGGTCGCTCGTAGCGACGAAGGTTGGGCCCGGGGGCTTGGATCGGGCCGGTGCCACGTCAACGGTAACAAACGATCCCCGCAAGGCAATTCCCGTCCCGGAAAGTCATGCGCGGATCACTGACGGATCAGTCCCTGAGCAGGTCCGGCACCCCGTCCGCGTCCGGCTCGTCGCGCTCGCCCGACAGGACCGTGAGCTGCTGGGTCGCGCGCGTCAGCGCCACGTACAGCACCCGCAGGCCCGCCGGTGACTCGTCCGCGATCTCCGCGGGCGAGACGACGACCGTCGCGTCGTACTCCAGGCCCTTGGCCTCCAGACTGCCGAGCGCGACCACCCGTTCACCGAGCCCGGCGAGCCAGCGCGCCGCCTGCTCGCGCCGGTTCATCGCCACGACGACGCCCACCGTGCCGTCGACCCGGTCCAGGAGGCGCGCCGCCTCGTCCCGCACGGACTTGCCGAGGTCTCCGTCGCGTACGACCGCGAAGCGCGGCTCCACTCCGGTGGACCGGACGGCCGACGGCGACTCGGAGCCCGGCATCGCGAGGGCGAGGACCTTGGCGGCGAGTTCGGCGATCTCGGCGGGGTTGCGGTAGTTGACCGTCAGCGTGAAGCGGCGGCGCGGGCGGGTGCCGAGCGCCTCGTCACGGGCCTCGGCCGCCTCGTCTGGGTCGGACCAGGAGGACTGGGCCGGGTCGCCGACGACCGTCCACGTGGCGTGCCGGCCGCGGCGGCCCACCATCCGCCACTGCATGGGGGTGAGGTCCTGCGCCTCGTCGACGATGACGTGCGCGTACTCGGTGCGCTCCGCCGCGAGCCGTTCGGCGCGCTCGCGCTGCGACTCCTCGCGCTGCGGCATCAGCTCGTCGAGTCCCGTGAGCAGGTCGAGGGGGTCCAGATCCTTCTTCTTACGGGGCCTGTGCGGCGTACCGAGAATCGCCTGGAGCTCGTCGAGGAGCGCCACGTCGTGCACGGAGAGCTCGTCGCGCCGCAGGGAGCGGGCGACCTTGCGGACCTCGCCGGGGTTCAGGACACGGCGGGCCCAGCGGCCCAGGCGCCGCTCGTCGCCCATCGCGGAGAGCACCGCGCGCGGCGTGAGCTCGGGCCACCAGGCGTCCAGGAAACGGATGAAGTCGTCCTCGGACGTGATGTCGTCGTCGAAGGAGGAGCGGAGTTCGGCGGCGAGCTCCGGGTCGCTGTGCCGGCCGGCGGAGCCGGACTGGGACCAGAGGGCGTCCAGGATGAGCTTGCGGGCACGCGGGCGCAGGAGGTTGACGGGTGCTGTTCCGCCGAGTGCGTTGCGGCGGATGCGGGTCAGCTGGTCGGCCTCCAGCTCCAGGCGGCGGCCGAAGGCGACGACTCGGAGGCGGGTGGGCGTCGCGGCGGGGGCCTTGGCCTCGGTCTCTTCCTCTTCGCCGAAGGTGAGCTGCCCGGCCTCGGCGGAACGCCTGCCCGCAGCGGTGGCGGCTGGGCCCTCCAACGCTCCCCGCGCCGCCCTCCGCAGGACATGCAGCATCCGCGAAGAGCCCTTGACCCGGGCCACCGCCGGTGAGTCGTAGACCGTGGCCTCCGCCGTGCCCGCCGCGTCGTCGGCCAGCGCGCCCACCGCGCGGATCGCGACCTGGCCCTCCTCGCCGAGCGAGGGCAGCACGCCCTCCGTGTAGGCGACGAGCAGCGGGGTCGGCGAGACGATGAGGATGCCGCCCGCGTACCTGCGGCGGTCCTGGTAGAGGAGGTACGCCGCGCGGTGCAGCGCCACGGCGGTCTTGCCCGTGCCGGGGCCGCCCTCGACGTACGTCACCGATGCGGCGGGGGCGCGGATCACCATGTCCTGCTCGGCCTGGATCGACGCCACGATGTCCCGCATCGTGTGGCTGCGGGCCTGGCCGAGCGCCGCCATCAGGGCGCCGTCGCCGATGACGGGCAGCGTCTCGCCGTTCAGGGACGCCGTGAGCTCCGGGCGCATCAGGTCGTCCTCGACGCCGAGGACCTTGCGGCCCTTGGAGCGGATGACCCGACGGCGTACGACACGGCCGGGGTCGACCGGCGTCGAGCGGTAGAACGGCGCGGCGGCCGGGGCCCGCCAGTCGATGACGAGCGGGGAGTAGTCCGCGTCGAGGACGCCGATGCGGCCGATGTGCAGGGTCTCGGCGATCTCGGCGGTGTTGTTCGGCGAGACCGCGTCCTCGGCGGGCTCGACCGACGTGTAGGCGCCGTCCGGGCCCTTCTTGCCGTCCTTGCCGAGCAGCAGGTCGATGCGCCCGAAGAGGAAGTCCTCGAATTCGTTGTTGAGCCGGTTGAGATGGACGCCCGCGCGGAAGACCTGCGCGTCCCGCTCGGCCAGCGCGCCCGGCGTGCCGACCTGGGAGCGCTTGGCAGCGTCGTTCATCAGGAACTCGGCCTCGTGGATCTTCTCCTCGAGACGCCGGTAGACCTGGTCGAGATGTTCCTGTTCGACGCTGATCTCGCGGTCGCGTACGTCGGCCACCGAGGCCCCTTTCCTGCGTGCAGCTGCCCAACCGAGCAGCCGTCTACCGTACGCGAAAGGGGGCCCCTATGTGCACTTCTCCTGCGCGACGATCACGCGTCGACTACGCGTCCACCTCCACCAGACGCTTGCCGTCGAAGGTGGTCACCTCGAAGTGGTCGATGTCGTTCCGGTCCATCGCGGCACCTCCGTGGACGTACAGCGGATTGCGTGCCCACTTGTTCGAGCTGTCCTCGATGCCGTAGCCCCACTTCGGGACGGACCAGCTGGTCACCGTCTCCTTCTCGCCGTCCTTGCCGACCGCGATCAGCGAGCACTTGAGCGGGCCCTTCACGTTCTTCAGCTCCAGGACCGTGTGCGTGCCCCAGGCCTTCTTCTCCGTGCCGACCGTGGCGCTGACCTTGGTCGTCGGGTCGGTGGCCTTGATCTTGTCGTCCATGTGGTTGAAGAAGGCGTCCTCGGCGGGGCTCGTGGGGTGCGGCTCGCCCGCCACGTCCTTCGAACCGCCGCCGTCGTCGCTCACCGCGAGGACCGTGAGCGGACCGCCGATGATCAGCGCCGCGGCCGCCGCCACCAGGTAGAAGCCGCGCCTGCGCTTCTGCTCGCGCTTGACCGCGACCTCGTCCACGAGCCGGTCCGCGAGGCGCGGGCTCGGCCGGGCGGCGAGCTGCTCGCCGATCTCCGGTACGGGGTGTACGCCGCGGGCGCCGGGGAAGTCGGCGAGCGCGGCCAGCATCGGCTCCATGCCGGAGAACTCCTCCAGCCGGCGTGCGCAGTACTGGCAGCCCGCGAGATGCGCCTCGAAGGCGGTCGCCTCCGCGTTGTCCAGGATGCCGAGGGCGTAGGCGCCGACGGCCTCGTGCACATCGGATGCGTCGTGCGCGCCCGCCGACTCGTACGGGAACTCGTTCATGCCGTCACCCCCCGCTCCTCCAGCGCCAGCTTCATCGAGCGCAGCGCGTAGAACACCCGCGAGCGCACCGTTCCGCTGGGTATACCCAGCGTCTCGGCAGCCTCATTGACCGTACGCCCTTTGAAGTAGGTCTCGACAAGTACCTCCCGGTGTGCGGGAGTCAGGTCCTCGAGCGCGTCCGAGAGAGTCATCAGCCACAGCGCCTTATCGATCTCGTCCTCCGCGGGGATGACCTCCAGCGGTGAGGGATCGACCTCCTGCGGCCGGGCCTGCCGGCTGCGGTGGCCATCGATGACGATGCGCCGGGCGACCGTCACCAGCCAGGGGCGTACCGAACCGGTCGCTCGGTTGAGCTGACCGGCGTTCTTCCAGGCACGGATGAGCGTTTCCTGTACGACATCTTCGGCGCGCTGCCGGTCTCCCGCCACAAGTCGGAGCACATAGGCGAGAAGTGGACCCGCGTGCTCGCGGTAGAGCGCGCGCATCAGCTCCTCGTCGGGTCCACCGCGTTGGACCAGACGATGTCGGTGCGGGCGCCCCTGCGGGCGCTCATCGGCCACGGCGGAATCCTTGCGCACGTCTGCCTCCGGTGTCCGCACTTCGTCGGGCTCTTCTTGACTGGCTCACCCGGGATGTACGTGTGAAGCGGGGCAGGTGTTCAACCGCGTAACGAACTTTTCTGATCACGCCCTCGACGCGTTCTCGGATCACGCCCTCGCCAGCGCCGCCCTGCGCCGGTGCCTGGCCACCCGCTCGCGGTTGCCGCACACCTCGCTCGAGCACCAGCGGCGGCGGCGCCCGCGTGACGTGTCCAGGTACACGATGCGGCAGTTGTCGCCCTCGCACTGGCGCAGGAGTGCGCGTGCCGCGGGGTCGGTGAGCAGGTCGACGGCGTCGCGGGCGACCGCCGCAAGGAGCGCCGCGCAGCCGGGGTCGCCGTTCAGGACGCGGACGAGGGAGCCGTCGGGGCGCCGGATCGCGCGGGCGGACGGCGGGGCCGCCGCGGCGAACGCGTTGACCCGGGCGAGCGCGCCGTCCGCGGACCGCCCCTCGAGTTCCCCGCGCACCAACTGCCCGATGCTGCCCCGCAGTTCACGGAATCCGATGAGCCAGCCGGGGCCGGCGCCCGGCAGCGCCGCACGGTCCGGGACGAGCCCGGCGCCGGCGAGCCAGGCGCGCAGCCGGTCCACGGAGTCGAGCCGCTCCGCCGGATGGTTCGTCGCCACGAGGTCCAGACAGCTCCGCCCGGAGTCGAATCGCAGCTCGTACGTGGCCGGGTCCATGCCCAACGCCATGCGCCTGTCACCGCCTTGTGGGGTTACCGGTGAGTGCTCCCCCTACAGTGCCTCGCCCGGGGCGGGCACGGAACCCCTGCCACCGGGCGCGGGTGAGACGTCCGCTTATGGCGGTGCGCTTTAAAACCATGGTCCGGAGCCCGCCCGCACGGTTGACTCTGCCCCATGACAGACATACGCGTGACGAACAGGGCGGACAAGGCGGACAGTCGAGGGCGGGGCACCGCCGGGATCGTACTGGGGGTGGCCACGGTCGCCATGGGCCTGATCTCCGGGGCTTTCTATGTCTTCGCGTGCGCCGTCATGCCCGCACTCGGGCGCAGCGGTGACCGCGTCTACATCGAGGTCATGCAGAACATCAACGACGTCATCGAGAACCCGGTCTTCTTCGCGAGCTTCATCGGGGCGCTGCTCTTCACCGCGGTCTCCGCGTGGCAGCTGCGCGGGACGGGCCCGCGCCGGTGGGTCCTCGCGGCGCTCGTCGTCTACGTCGTGGCCTTCGCCCTCACGTCGGGCGTGAACGTGCCGTTGAACGACGACCTCGCGGCCGCGGGCGATCCGGCGAAGATCGCCGATCCGGCCGCCGTGCGCGAGAAGTTCGAGGACGCGTGGGTGGCCTGGAACATCGTGCGGGCCCTGCTCTGCACGGTCGCGACGGGCCTGCTCGCGCGGGCGCTGGTGCTGTTCGGCCGGGGCGGCGGGACCCGTCAGTCCGAGTACTTGGACCCGGCGGCCGGGTCGAGCGCGAGCCGGTAGCCGCGTTTGACGACCGTCTGGACCAGCTTCGGGGCGCCGAGTGCCGTGCGCAGCCGGGCCATCGCCGTCTCCACCGCGTGCTCGTCGCGCCCGGCTCCAGGCAGCGCCCGCAGGAGTTCGGCGCGGCCGACCACCCACCCCGGGCGGCGGGACAGGGCCCGCAGCAGCGACATGCCGGCCGGCGGCACCGGACGCAGCTCGTCGTCGACCAGGACGGCATGGCCGCGGATCTCTATCCGGTGCCCCGCGATGGGCAACGTACGGGCGCGGGACGGCAGTTCCTGGCACAGGATCTGTACGAGCGGGCCGAGCCGGAAGCGTTCGGGCTGCACGGTGTCCACGCCGCGCGCCTGCAGCGGCAGTGCGGTGACCGGGCCGACGCAGACGGGCAGCACGTCGTGCTGGAGGGCCGCGAAGAGCTCGATGGACATGCCCCGCTCTTCGGCGCGGGCCAGGAAGGAAGCGGCGGCGGGCGCGCTGGTGAAGGTCAGGGCGTCGACGCCGCGGGCGACGGTGGCGTCCAGCAGCCGGTCGACGGGCCCGAGGTCCTCCGGCGGCATCCACCGGTAGACGGGCACCCCGACGACGTCCGCTCCCGCGGCCCGCAGGGACTCCACGAAGCCGGGCAGCGGTTCGCCGTGCAGCTGGAGCGCGATGCGCCGCCCTTCTACGCCTTCCCCGAGCAGCCGGTCGAGCACCTCGGCCATGGACTCGGACGACGGCGACCACTCCTCCGTGAGCCCGGCGGCGCGGATGGCCCCCTTCACCTTGGGCCCACGGGCAAGCAGCTCGACCCCCCTCAGACATCGCAGCAGCGCATCGCCGAAGCCCCACCCGTCGGCGGCCTCGACCCAGCCGCGGAACCCGATGGCGGTGGTGGCGACCACGATGTCGGGCGCGTGGTCGATCAGCTCCTTGGTGGCGGCGAGGAGTTCGCTGTCGTCGGCGAGCTGGACGATGCGCAGCGCCGGCGCGTGCAGGACGGTGGCGCCCCGCCGCTGGAGCAGCGCGCCGAGCTCATCGGCGCGCCGGGCGGCGGTGACGCCGACGGTGAATCCGGCGAGGGGGCCGTTCTGCTGGCTCGCGTGCATGGCTGCTCTCGTCCCGCTAGTACCGCTTGGTGTGGTGATCCGGTTGTCCGGAGCCGCTGTGTGCCGGTCCGGGGTTGAACGACACTGCCAAGGGTCCGTGACAACCCCGGATCACCACGATTTCTTACGTGTTACGCCAGGCTACGGCGAGGCTTCGCTCAGACTTCCGCGTACGTGAGCTGGGGCTTCGCCTCGGCGTGCTGCTCGACCGCCTCGGGGGCGGCGGGGCGGCGAAGGTATACGGCCCAGGTGACGCAGAAGCACGCCGCGTAAAAGGCGAGGAAGGCGACGAAGGCGCCCGTCCCCGACCCCACGGTCTGGAAGGACTGCCGGAAGGCGAGGTTGATGCCGAGCCCGCCGAGCGCACCGACGGCGCCGATGAGCCCCATCGAGGCCCCGGAGAGCCGCCGCCCGTAAGCCGCGGCGGCTTCCCCCTCGAGCCCCTTCTGGACGGCCTTGGCCTGGAAGATGCCCGGGATCATCTTGTACGTGGACCCGTTCCCGAGCCCCGTGAGCACGAAGAGCGCGATGAACGCGCCGGTGAACAGGGCGAGAGACTCCCGCATGGAGGCGATGACGACGACGCCCGTGGCCGCGCCCATCCCGACGAAGTTCCACAGCGTGATCCGGGCCCCGCCGAACCGGTCGGCGAGCCGCCCGCCGACGGGCCGGATCAGGGAGCCGAGCAGCGGCCCGATGAAGGTGATGGAGGCGGCCTGCAACGGCGTACGCCCGAACTGGGTCTGCAGCACGAGCCCAAAAGCAAAGCTGTACCCGATGAACGACCCGAAGGTCCCGACGTAAAGGAAGGACATGATCCACGTGTGCGGATCCCTGACGGCCTCCTTGGCGGCCCCGGTGTCGTTCTTCACGGTCGCGAGGTTGTCCATGAAGAGCGCGGCGCAGACGGCGGAGACGAAGATGAAGGGGATGTAGATCCCCAGGAGGACCCGCGGCCCGCCATCGGCCCCGATGACGGCGAGCCCGGCGAGCTGCACGACGGGCACGCCGATGTTGCCGCCGCCGGCGTTGAGCCCGAGCGCCCACCCCTTCTTCCTGAGCGGGAAGAAGGAGTTGATGTTGGTCATGCTGGAGGCGAAGTTGCCGCCGCCGACGCCGGTGAGCAGGGCGCAGAGCATGAAGGTGGTGTAGGAGGTGCCGGGCTCCATGACGGTGAAGGCGGCGATGGTCGGGACGAGCAGCGCGCTCGCCGCGATGATCGTCCAGTTGCGCCCGCCGAAGCGGGCGACGGCGAAGGTGTACGGGACGCGGGCGACGGCCCCGACCAGGGTCGCCATCGACACCAGGAAGAACTTCCCGGCGGGGTCGATCCCGTACTCGGGCCCCATGAAGAGCACCATCACGGACCACAGGGTCCAGATGGAGAACCCGATGTGCTCGGAGAGGATCGAGAACACCAGATTCCGCCGGGCGACCCGCTCCCCTTCTTCCTCCCAGAACGTGTCGTCCTCCGGGTCCCACCTCTGGATCCATGACATGACAGGCCTCCGCACTCTCCACAGCTAGCGGCTGATGGACCCGAAGGTAGGGAGACCGGGTTTCAGCCCTGTGGCACGCGATGACCGGCGGGGAACGTTGCTCTCACGTGGGGGTGGGGTGGGCGGTGAGGGGTCTCTCGCCGAGCGGCTTGGCCGGGTCAGCCGGCCCAGGGCAGGACGTCGGTCCCGCCCTTGTCCCACTTCATCGTCACCTCGTCGTCGGCCTGCGTGAGGTTCGCGGCGATGAACTTGGCGTCGTCGCCGCTTCCGCACTTGACCGCGATGCGGAAGCCGGTGCCCTGTGCCTGGCCGAGCCCCATGCACAGGCCCTTGCCGCCGGCATCGATGTACGACACCGAGTTCTTGCCCTTGCCCTCGCCGGAGGTGAGTTTGGCGCCGATGGTGAGCGTCTTGTTCTCGTCGTTCTGCCACTGCCCTTCGAAGCCGGTGTCCCCGGCGGGCCGGGTCGGCTCTTCGTCTTCGAGAGGGTCTTCGGTGGCCGGGTCTTCGCTGGGCTCCTCGGTGGCGGGGTCCTCTGTCGCGGGGTCCTCGGAGGGCTCCGCCGATTCGGCCGGCTCCGAAGGGCTGGCCGAGACACTCTTGTCGGCCTTGGGCTTCTGGTCGTCGTCGCCGTCACCGCTGGTGACGAGGAAGATGCCGCCGCCGATGAGGGCCACGGCGACAACTGCGGAGCCGATGATGATGCCGAGCTTCTTGCCCTTGGCGGGGCCGCCGGGCGGAGGGGGCGGCGGATAGT
>NZ_SRIC01000229.1 GCF_004684775.1 Streptomyces sp. MZ04 | reverse complement strand
TCGTGGGCTCGGAGATGGGTATAAGAGACAGGGTCGGGGTGTGCGGATCGGGGTGTGCGGGGTCGGTCGGGCATAGGCTAGCCCCAGATCGGATTTTGGATCCAGTATTGATTATCCGCTGTGCCGTGCGTAGGTTCACGGGCCAGGGATACACGGGCCAGAGGAAGGGAGCCGCCATGCCGGGCCAGTTCAGCCCCGCCCCTCAGGGGGCGCTGTCAGGGATCGTCGTCGCCGACTTCGGGCGGGTGCTCGCGGCGCCGTACATGACCATGCTCCTCGCCGATCTCGGCGCCGAGGTGATCAAGATCGAGCGGCCGGGCACGGGGGACGACACCCGCGCCTGGGGCCCGCCCTTCGCCGACGGGGAGGCCACGTACTTCCTGGGCGTCAACCGCAACAAGCGCTCGGTCACGCTCGACCTCGGGGAGAAGGCTGGGCAGGAGGCGGCCCGCGCGATCGTGGCCCGGGCCGACGTGCTCGTGGAGAACTTCCGGCCCGGCACGATGGACCGTCTCGGCCTCGGTTACGAGGAGATGCGGGCCCTCAACCCCGGCCTGGTGTACTGCTCGGTGACCGGGTTCGGCACCGACGCCGGTGCCCGGCTGCCCGGCTACGACCTCCTCGTACAGGCCATGGGCGGCCTGATGAGCGTCACCGGGGAGCCCGGCGGGCAGGGCACGAAGGCGGGCGTGGCCCTGGTGGACGTGATCACCGGCCTGCACGCCGGGATGGGCATCCTCGCCGCGCTGCGGCACCGCGAGCACACCGGCGCCGGCCAGAAGGTGGAGGTGTCCCTGCTGTCGTCACTCCTGTCGGCGCTGACCAATCAGTCTTCGGCGTACGTCGGTGCGGGGGTGGTGCCGCAGGCCATGGGCAATCGGCACCCGAGCATCGTCCCGTACGAAGTGATCGCGGCGAAGGACCGGCCACTGGTCCTCGCGGTCGGCAACGACCGGCAGTTCGGCACTCTGTGCACGAGCATCGGCCGGGCGCACCTCGCGGACGACGAGCGGTTCGCGACGAACAGCGCGCGGGTCGCCCACCGGGAGGAACTCCTGCCCGAGCTCGCCGCGGCGCTGTCCGCGCGGACCGCGGACGAGTGGTTCGAGGACCTGACCGCGGCGGGGGTGCCCTGTGGCCCGATCAACGACATGGCCGCGGCCTTCGACCTGGCCGAGCGCCTGGGGCTCGGCCCGCGGACGGCGATCGACGACCCGCGCCGGGAAACACCCGCCGCCCAGGTGGCCAACCCCATTCGGCTCGGCGCCACGCCCGCCGCCTACCGCACCGCGCCGCCACGCCTCGGGGAGGACACCGCGGCGCTCCTCGCCGAGCTCGGCCTTGACCAGGCCGGGGCCGCGGACGCACCCGATGCGGCCGGATAGGAAGATGGACGCGGCGTGACCGAGTACCGGGCGCCGGAGACGAAGAGGTGACGGGTGATGAGCAGCACGGCACAGCGGCGGCGGCCACCGACCGCCCAGCAGTTCGTCCTGGACGAACTGCGGCGCGCCATCACCAGCGGCGAGCTGAAACCGGGCACGGCGATCCGGCAGGACGCGCTCGCCGAACGGCTTGAGGTGAGCCGGGTGCCGCTGCGGGAGGCGCTGAAGATCCTCGAGGGCGAAGGCATGGTCGTCCACCGGGTGCACCGCGGCTATTTCGTCACGCAGTTGTCCCTCGACGACCTGCGCGAGGTGTACCGCATCCGCGAACTCCTCGAGGCCGAGGCCGTCCGCGAGGCCTGCATCCGGCTCTCCCCCGCGCTCCTCGACGCGCTCGACGAGGCGGAGCGCGCCGTGGAGGAGGCGAGCGAGGCCGGCGACGTCAGCGCGATGGCCGCCGCCAACCGGCGCTTCCACTTCGCCCTCATCGAGGCGTCCGGCATGCCCCGGCTGATCCGGCTGATCTCCACGCTGTGGGACGCGACGGACGCCTATCGCTCCCTGTACTACGTGGCATCCCCCAACCGTGAACGCGTCGTCCACGAGCACCGCGCGATCGTCGAGGCGCTGCGGGCCGGTGACGTCGAGAGCGCCGTCCGGCACCTCGACGAGCACCGCGCGCACGCCGTCGACACCCTGCGTGAGATCCTCGAGGCGCAGTGACACCGGCCCCGGGTCCCGGCCGGCGGGCCGTCCTTGGCGCCACCGCGGCCGCCCTCCCCTTGCTCGCCGCCGCATCCGGATGCCTGCCGGGAGGGTCCGAAGGACCGACGGCACGTCTCACCCTGGCGACAGGTGCGCGGGGCGGACCCTTCGCCCGGTTCGGGGAGCGTCTCGCCCGCGAACTCGGCGCCCGGGAGCCGGGGCTGAGGGCCCGTGTCCTGCACACCTCGGCCAGCGTGGCGAACCTGCGTCTCCTCGCGGCGGGCGACGCCGATCTCGCCCTGTCCCTCGGGGACACCGCCGCGGACGCGCGGGCCGGCGCGGGCGGCTTCCGGACCCCCGTCCCCGTACGGGCACTGGCCCGGATCTACCTCAACTACCTCCACCTCGCCGTCCCCGCCGACTCCACTCCGCGGAGCCTGACGGACCTGGCCGGCCGCCGGGTCGCCGTGGGTGCGGCGGGCTCGGGCACCGCCGTGGTGGCCGAGCGGGTGCTCGCCGCCGCCCGCCTGTCCCATCCGGTGCGGGAGGTGCGGCTCGATCTCGACGCGTCCACGCGGGCCCTGGCGCGCGGCGACGTCGCGGCGCTGTTCTGGTGCGGCACCATCCCCACCGCGGCGATCACCCGCCTCGCGGCCCGGACACCGGTGCGTCTACTGCCGCTCGACGGCCAGGCGTCGGCACTGCGCGAACGCCACGGTGCGCCCTACGTCCCCGTGGAAGTACCGGCCGGCACCTACGGGGTGCCGCACGCGGTACCCACGGTGGGCGTCCCCAGCTATCTGGTGGCCCGCCGTGACCTCTCCGCGCAGGTGGCGGAGGCGGTGACCCGGGTGATGTTCGAGGCCAGGGAGCAGCTGCCGGGCCCCGAGGTGCCGGGCGGCTATCTCGACGAGCGGTACGCGATCGGCACCGGCAGCGTGCCGCTGCATCCGGGGGCGGTGGCCTACTACCGCGGTGCTTACGGCTGAGGGGGGGGCGCAGCCGCTGTCGGCGCACCACGACTACGCGCCGCCCACGGCTGAAGGGACAGACGCAACCGCTACTGACGCGCCGCCCACGGCTGAACCGGGATACGCGGCCGCTACTACACGCCGCCCACCACTGAAGCGACAAGCGCACCACTACCACCGCGCCACCCACCACTGAAGCGGCAGACGCAACCGCTACTGGCGCGCCCCCGACGGCTGCAGCGGCAGCCGCAGCCGCGTCACCAAGCCGTGCGGCTCCCGCGCCAGCAGGTCCAGGCTGCCGCCGCTCGCGCGCGCCAGCTCGTCGGCGAGGGCGAGGCCGAGCCCGCTGCCGTCGACGTTGGAGTGCCGGGGCGAGCGCCAGAACCGGTCCCTGGCCACGGCGAGTTCATCGGGCGGCAGCCCCGGTCCGTCGTCGGCGACGCGCAGCACCACCTCCCCCGCGGCGTCGGCCAGACTCACGTCGACCCGCCCGCCCTCCGGGGTGAACTTCAGCGCGTTGTCCACCGCGACGTCCAGGACACGCCCCGCGGTCTGCGGCACACAGCGGGCTGTCAGCTCCTCGGGCAGACGGACCGTGAAGTCGATCCCGCGTGCCTCAGCCACCTCCGCCCAGGCCTCGAGTCGCGGCCGCACCTCGCCCACCACGTCCACCGGTTCCACCGCGGCGGGCGTGCCGCTCTCCACCTGGGCGAGGGCGAGGAGGTCGTCGAGCAGGGCGCTGAGCCGGTCGATCTCGTCGAGGGCGCGCTCGTAGTCCTGCGATCCGGGGTCGGTCAGCTCCGACCGCAGGTTCTCCACCCGCAGCGTCAGCACGGCAAGCGGCGTACGCAGCTCGTGCGAGGCATCCGCGACGAACGCCCGCTGCCGCTCCACCACCGCGGCCACCGTGTCGGCCATCGCGTTGAACCGCTCCTCAAGGCGCCGCAGCTCCGAAGGCCCTGAGCCGCCGACCGGAGCCCGCGCGTGCAACTGCCCCGCGGCGATCGCCTCCGTCGCCGCGTCCAGCTCCGCCACCGGCCGCAGCGTCCACCGGGCCAGGCGGCCCGCCGCCACATAGGCCGCGGCGAACATCGCGATGGCGCCCGCGGCGAGCGCCGCCCACACCAGGGCGACGTCCCGGCGCGCCGCGTCCGCCGGCGCGACCAGCAGGACCGTGCCGACGACCTGGGCGTCCCGGCCAGCGGGTTCGGCCACCGTCACCCGCCGCGGCCCGAACGGCGTCACCAGCGGCAGTCGTTCCGTGGTCCGCCCGGCAAGCGCCCCGTGCCGGGCGTCGCGCGCGCCGTCGCCGACCCCACCGCCCGCCGCGAGGACCGCTCCGGTGGCGTCCCTGACCTCGGCCCCGGCGCCGTAGAGCCAGGTGTACCGGCGGACTTCAGCCGCCAGGTCCGCTTCGGCCGGGCCGCCTTCCCGTACCGCCTGTTCCGCGAGACCGGCCAGGTGGGTGGCGTCCGCGCGGCGGTCCAGGAGCAGTTGGTGCGTGCGCTGCTGTGCGTAGGCAAGGCCCAGCGGCACGGCAAGCGCCCCAAGGAGCGCGCCGATCAGGAGGACGTACGTCAGGCGCAGGCGGCGGCGCATCAGTCCTCGGCAAGGCGGTAGCCGGTGCCGCGCAGGGTGCGGATCAGGCCGGGGCAGCCGGTCTTGGCGCGGATCCCGGCTATGTGTACGTCGAGCGACCGCGACACCGCCAAGTACGCGTCGCCCCACACCGCGTCCAGTATCTCCTCGCGCGCCCGCACCACACCCGGCTCGCGGGCGAGCAGCGCCAGGACGTCGAACTCGCGCCGGGTCAGGGCGACGGGCCGCCCGGCCACGGTCACCTCCCGGGCTCGCAGGTCGACCGCCACGTCGCCGACCCGGACGGTCTCCGGCGCGGGTGCGGGACCTGAGCCGGTCCGTCCGGTGCGGCGCATCACCGCGTCCATCCGGGCAAGGAGTTCCTCGATGCGGAACGGTTTGACCAGGTAGTCGTCGGCTCCCGACCGCAGCCCCTGGAGCACGGTGCCCTCGTCCGAGCGTGCGGTGATCACGATGACGGGTACGGCGGACACCTTGCGGAGCCTGCGCAGCAGCTGCAGCCCGTCCAGGTCCGGAAGACCGAGGTCGAGGAGGACGAAGTCCATGCCCTGCTTCAGCCGCAGCGCGTCGTCGGCCCGCCCGGCCCGCACCGTGCGGTGCCCCCGCGCCGCAAGCGCCTGGCCCAGGACCTCGGCAAGACGGTCGTCGTCCTCGACGAGCAGCACCTGCATCCGTCACTCCTCGATTCGGCGTACCCCGCCACGTTGATCTGGGACAGGGTACGCCGCCTCTGATCAGGCCCGATGGCCCTTGACCCGGGTCATCGCCCGGCCGTCTGCGCCACCGGAACCTCCGCCTGCCCCTCCCCTGCCGCCGCTTCGCGCTCCGACCGCTTGAGCGCGGCGTCCCGCGTCTCCCGCATCGCCAGGTACACCACGAACGACACCGCGGCGCAGCCCGACACGTACCAGTAGAAGCCCGATTCGATACCGGCCTTCTTGAACCACAGCGCGACATACTCGGCGGTGCCGCCGAACAACGCCTGGGCCAGCGCATAGGGCAGCGCCACGCCAAGAGCCCGGATGTGAGTCGGGAACAGCTCCGCCTTCACGGCCGCGTTGATCGACGTATAGCCGGTGACGATCACCAGGGCGATCAGCATCAGCCCGAAGGCCTGCCAGAACCCGTCCACGCCGCCGAGCGCGGAGAGCAGCGGCACGCTCCCCAACATCGATCCGGCGCCGAACGCGATCAGCAGCGGACGCCGCCCGATCCGGTCCGACAGCATGCCGCCCAGGGGCTGCAGGCACATGAACACCGTCAGCGCGCAGAAGCTCACCAGCGTGGCGTCCTGCTTGGTCAGTCCCGCGGTGTTCGACAGGTATTTCGTCAGATACGTGGTGTACGTGTAGTACGACACCGACCCGCCCAGCGTCAGGGCGAGGACCAGCACCAACTCCCGCTTGTAGGGCGCAAGGGCGCGCAATGTGCCGCGGCCGGCGCGAGGATCCGTGGCCACGTCCTCCTCTTCCTCGTACGCCTCGGTCTCCAGGAGATTGCGGCGCAGGTAGAAGACGACCGCGGCGCCGAGCGCGCCGACGAAGAACGGGATCCGCCACCCCCACGACATCAGCGTGTCCGGGTCCATGGTCCGCTGCAGCACCATCTGCAGGGCCAGGCCGCACAGTTGGCCCAGCGTCATCGACACGTACTGGAAGCTCGACGCGAACCCGCGCCGGCCCGGAGCCGACGCCTCCGTCAGATAGGTGGCGCTGGCCGCGTACTCGCCGCCCACCGAGAGCCCCTGCAGCAGCCGGGCGAGCAGCAGCACCACGACGCCCAGATATCCGGCCTGGTCGTACGTCGGCGCGATCGCGATCAGCAGGGCGCTCGCCGACATCAGGCTCACGGTCGCGGTCAGCGCCGCCTTGCGCCCCTTGCGGTCGCCGAGCCGGCCGAGCAGCCACCCGCCGACCGGCCGCATCAGGAACCCGACGGCGAAGATGCCCATGGTGTTGAGCAGTTGCGCCGTGGAGTTCCCGTCGGGGAAGAACGACGAGGCGAAGTACACGGCGAAGCTGGAGTAGACGAACCAGTCGTACCACTCGACCAGATTGCCGATCGAGCCGCCGACCAGGGCCTTCCAGGGGCTCCTGGCAGGTGGGGGCGGGCTGTCGACGGCGCCGGGAAGTGACGTTGTCACCGGGCATCTCCTCACACGTTGCGGGCATGTCGGCCCGCAGGCAGAGCAGCAGGCCCCCGCAGGTTCACCGTGCGAAGGATCATCCGACAACGGTCGGGTCCGAGATCTAACGTGCGGCTAACGTTCGCCCCAGCGGATCACCCGCGGATCACCGGCGGATCACCGGCCGCAGAGGGCCTTCCAGTCGTCCTCGAGAATCGAGTACTGGACGATGTCGTGCCACACGCCGTCCACGTGGCCGTAGTGGCGCAGCACTCCCTCCCGGACCATGCCGGCCTTCTCGATGGCCCGCTGCGCGGCGATGTTGGACGGCATGAACCCCGACCAGACGCGGTGCAGCCCGAGCCGGTCGAAGCCCAGAACGCCCAGCAGGAAGCCGATCTCGACGCTGTGGCCGAAGCTCACCCGGTCGGCGCGCAGCGCCAGGCCCACCTCCGCGCTGCGGTAGCCGACGCGGACCATGCCGCCCTCGGCCGACTGGTCCTCGACGATCAGCTTCGCCGAGCCGATCAGCTCGCCCGTGGCGATCTCGCTGACGCCAAGCCGGTAGTGCGTGCGCGGGGTCCGCGCGGCACCCGCCCTGGCCTGCTCGACCAGCGCCGCGGCGTCGGAGCGCGCAAAGGGCGGCATCCCGAACTCCCGGGTGGTGCGCGGGTCGCCGAAAATACCGAGTACGCCGTCGACATCGCTGGGCAGGAACTCCCGCAGCCGCAGCGTGGCTCCTTCGACGAGAACGCTCCGGCTCGGTGTTCGCGGCGCGCAGACTTGCTCAACTGTCAGGCGATCCGTCATCTGTTGACTCCTTGGTGATGTTCCGTCAGGCCGAAAGACACACGCGTGACCCAGAGGGGCTTTCGCGTGCGGATCGCGGGAAGAAGGCTGGCCAGTGGCAGCAGCCACCCGCAGAGCAAACCCCGGCCCCGCGGCTCCCGAACCGCCCGCACGGCCGTGATGTTCGGATGCACCCCGCGTAGCTTCCTCCGATGCGCCGGTGTCATCCCCCAGAGCATCGGCGGCGGCCGGTAGCCGGCCGGGTACGTCCAGCGCCCCCGTGCGGTGCGGGCCGCCATCCAGGCGGGCGGGGTGTCGAAGACCAGCTCCGCTCCGGGGAAACGGACGGCGCACGCCTCGATGAGCCGGTGCACCACATCCAGCGGGAGATACATCAGCATCCCCTGGGCGATGATCAGCACCCCGCGCGAGGCGTCGACCTCGTCCATCCACCCCGCGTCGGTGGCCGAGCAGGACAGCGTGCGGTGGCGCGGCGCGTCCGGCAGCAACCGCTGCCGCAGCTCGGCGACTTCGGGCAGGTCGACCCCGAGCCAGCGCACCCTGCCGTTGTCCACCCGCCAGAACTGCGTCTCCAGACCCTCCCCGAGCGAGACGACCGTGCCGTCCGGGTGGTCATCGAGGAAGCGCCGCACCACTCTGTCGTAGCAGCGTGCCCGTACCGCCATCCCCTGCGCCAAGCCCCAGCCGCCGGTGCCGAACCGCCGTTCAAAGGGGTAGTCGACGGCGTCGATCACCTCGATCGCCTTCGGGTCCGTCAGGGCCGAGCCGGGGTTCCTCGCGGCCAGAGCGCGGTGGTGCAAGGTCCATAGCGTCGTCTCTGCGACGCCGTCCAGCTCGGCATTCCGCTTCCGTCCGTCCATCGGGCGATGGTCACAACACGGTCGGCGCCCCAGCAAGGAGCGTCACTCCTCCGCGCGGATAGATCACTCCTTCAGTGGGTTTTCCCTCCACGGAGGCCCCGTTCCATGCCGACGACACAGCAGAAGCTGCTCATGGACTTCACCGGTCGCGTTGCGCCACGATGACGGACAGCCAGCTGGTCAGCGTCCGCAAGTCTCTGACCACCCATGCCACGCCTGTCAACTGCCGCCCGATCACGTGGAGTTGGACTGGCGTCGGCCTCTGGAAGGGATCGGCCTCTTGTCCTCATCGCCTGATACGTCCAGCTCCCCGGTCTTCCGCGGCCTTCCGCCGACCGCCGACGTCGTGATCGTCGGCGGGGGCGTGATGGGCGCCTCCATCGCCTTCCACCTCGCCGAGGCCGGGGTGCGCGACATCGTCGTCCTCGAGCGCGGCGAGCTCGCCTGCGGCAGCTCCGGCAAGCCGATCGGCGGCGTCCGCGCGCACTTCTCCGACCCGCTCAACATCGAGCTCGGCCGCCGCAGTCTGCGCGCCTTCCAGGACTTCCCGCACCGGCCCGGCGCCGACATTCGCCTGGACACCGTGGGCTATCTCTTCCTGCTCACCAGCGAGGCACAGGCCACGGAGTTCGCGGACAGCGTCCGGCTCCAGAACAGCATGGGCGTACCAAGCCGCATGATCGACGCGGCCGAGGCGCGGCGGCTGTGCCCCTATGTGAGCGCCGACGGCCTGGCGGCCGCCGTCCACTCCCCCACCGACGGGCACGCCCGCCCCGGCCTGGTCGTGCACGGGTACGCCGACGCGGCGGCACGGGCGGGCGTCCGGTTCGCCACGAGGACCCGCGTGACCGGCATGGACACCACCGGCGACCGCGTCAGCGCCGTGCGCACCGACCGCGGCACCGTCGCCTGCGCCACCGTGATCTGTACGGCGGGCGCCTGGTCCGGGCAGATCGGTGCCATGGCCGGCGTCGACCTGCCGGTCCGGCCGGTGCGCCGCCAACTGGCCTTCACCGAACCGCTGTCGCCGTCGGCGCCGCGGATTCCCTTCACCATCGACTTCACTTCATCGGCGTACTTCCACAACAGCGACGACGGGCTGCTGTTCGGCCTCGCCGACCCCGGCCAGCCCGAGGGCTTCGACACCACGTGGACCCCGGAGTGGCTGGACCTGTTCCGGGACGTCGTACGCGACCGCGCCCCCGCGCTCGCCGCGCTGCCCATCGCCGACGGGTGGGCGGGCCTGTACGAGGTCACCCCCGACCACAACGCGCTGATCGGCCGCTCCGGCGAGCTGCCCAACTTCCTGTACGCCACCGGGTTCTCGGGCCACGGGTTCCTCCAGGCCCCCGCCGTCGGCGAGATCGTGCGCGATCTGCATCTCGAGCGCGAACCGTGCGTCGACATCACGCCGATGAGCGCCGACCGCTTCCGTGCCGGGTCCGCGATCCGCCCCGAGGAACACGTCGTATGACCCAGCTCCCCGACTCGTCCATCCCGTACTCGACAGTCCGAAAGGCAGACCTTCCATGATCGGCCAGTGGCGACTGCGGGCCGCCTTCGCCGCCCGGCTCTCGGAGATGTACGGGCGCGAAGTCCCCGCCTACACGACGCTCGTGGACGTCTCGCGCGAGGTCAACGAAGACGTCCTGCGTGCGCGGGGCGCCGACGCGGAACGGCTTGGCTCCATCGGCCGGGTCACCGCGGAGCGGCACGGCGCCATCCGGGTGGGCACTCCCGCCGAACTGCGTGACGTCGCACGGATCTTCGGCGCGTTGGGCATGCGGCCTGTCGGCTTCTACGATCTGCGGGAGGCCGCCGCGAGCGCGGTGCCCGTCGTGTCGACGGCGTTCCGTCCTGTGGACGCCGAGGAGCTGGCGCGCAATCCCTTCCGGGTCTTCACCTCGCTGCTCACGCCCGCGGACCCGCGCTTCTTCGACGCCGACCTGCGCTCCCGTCTGGAGACGTTCCTCGCCGGGCGCGAGCTGTTCCCGCCGGAGCTGCTCACCCTGGCCGACCGGGCCGGGGCCGAGCGTGAACTGCCCGATGCGGAGGCCGAGCACTTCCTCCAACTGGCCGTCCAGGCCTTCGAGTTGTCCGCGGAGCCGATCGACCAGTCGTGGTACGAGGAGCTGGAGAAGGTCTCCGCGGTCGCCGCGGACATCGGCGGCGTCGGCTCCACGCACATCAACCACCTCACGCCGCGCGTCCTGGACATCGACGAGCTGTACCGGCGGATGACCGACCGGGGCATCGAGATGATCGACGCCATCCAGGGCCCGCCCGGCGGGCCGGGTCCCGACCTGCTGCTGCGCCAGACGTCCTTCCGCGCCCTGGCCGAACCGCGCGCCCTGCGCCAGACGGACGGCAGTGTCACGCGCGGAGCGCTGCGGGTGCGGTTCGGCGAGGTCGAGGCCCGCGGCATCGCCCTCACCCCGGCCGGCCGCGCGCTCTACGACCGCCTGCTCACCCTCGTCGACGACCAGGCCGCCGCCCACCCGGCGGCCGACCGCACCGCACTGGCCCGCACCCTGTGGGCCGAGCACGTCCCCGGCAGCGAGCGCGAACTCGCCGCCCAGGAGCTGGCCTACTTCACGTACCACGTCGCCCCGGACCGGGCTGCCCGCAGCGGCAGCCAACCACCGGCCACCATCGGCGAGTTGGTGGATCAGGGCTGGGTGCGGGCCGACCCCGTGGTCTACGAGGACTTCCTGCCGCGCTCCGCCGCCGGCATCTTCCAGTCCAACCTCAGCGGCGAGGGCTCCCGGAACACCGGCCAGGAAGGCATCGCGTACGACAGCGGCTGGCTCTCCGGCGCCATCGGCCGCGAAGTCCTCGACCCGTACGCCCCGTACGAGCGCAGCCAGAGCCTCTCGATCACCCAGGTCGGCCGCGAACTGGGCCTCGACCTCGACGGCACGCACCACTGACACCTGAACCCCCGCCCGCACACCTCACCCAGGGAGCACCATGACCGGCACCACCTCCCTTCCCACCACCGACGACCTGCGTGCCCGCGCCCGCACGAGCCTGGAGCGCATCGGCGTCACCGTCCCGGACGGCTCCGACTTCCGGGCCCGGACACCCATCACCGGCGATGACCTGTTCGGCCTGACCGCGGCAGCCCCCGCCGATGTCGACGAGGCCGTCACCGCCGCCCGCGAGGCGTTCCTCGCCTGGCGCACCACACCGGCCCCGCGCCGGGGTGAACTCGTGCGCCGACTGGGCGAGTTGCTGCGCGACCACAAGAGCGACCTGGCCGATCTGATCACCGTCGAGGCGGGCAAGATCCGCTCGGAGGCGCTCGGTGAGGTCCAGGAGATGATCGACATCTGTGATTTCGCGGTCGGCCTCTCCCGTCAGCTCTACGGCCGCACCATCGCCTCCGAGCGCCCCGGCCACCGGCTCGCCGAGACCTGGCACCCGCTGGGCGTGGTCGGCGTGATCTCCGCGTTCAACTTCCCCGCCGCGGTGTGGTCGTGGAACACGGCCGTGGCGCTGGCCTGCGGCGACACCGTGGTCTGGAAGCCGTCCGAGCTGACCCCGCTGATCTCCCTGGCCTGCGACCGGCTGCTAGCCCGCGCCGCCGACGAGGTCGGTGCGCCCCGCGACGTACACCGGCTCGTGCTCGGTGACCGCGCGGTGGGCGAGCGCCTCGTGGACGATCCGCGCGTCGCGCTCGTCAGCGCCACCGGCTCCACCCGCATGGGGCGCGAGGTCGGCCCCCGCGTGGCCGCGCGCTTCGGGCGCTCGCTGCTCGAACTCGGCGGGAACAACGCCGCGGTGGTGGCGCCGTCGGCCGACCTCGACCTCGCCGTGCGGGGCATCGTCTTCGCCGCCGCGGGTACGGCGGGCCAGCGCTGCACCACGCTGCGCCGTCTGATCGTCCACCGCGACATCGCCGATGCTCTCGTCGCGCGCCTGACGGCCGCCTACACCAAGCTCCCCATCGGCAACCCGTTCGACGACGACACCCTGGTCGGCCCGCTCATCTCCCCCGCCGCCCTCGACGGCATGCAGGACGCGCTCGCCCGCGTACAAGCACAGGGCGGCAAGATCCTCGCCGGCGGCAACCGGCGCCTGGCCGATGCGGCGCCGCGGGCCGCGTACGCCGAACCGGTCATCGTCCGCGTCGACGACCAGAGCGACGTCGTACGCCAGGAGACCTTCGCCCCCATCCTGTACGTCCTCACCTACGACACCCTGGAGGAGGCCATCGCCCTGCACAACGACGTCCCGCAAGGCCTGTCCTCCAGCATCTTCACCCGTGACCAGCAAGAGGCCGAGTTCTTCCTGTCCTCCGAGGGCTCCGACTGCGGCATCGCCAACGTCAACATCGGCACGTCCGGCGCCGAGATCGGCGGCGCGTTCGGCGGCGAGAAGGAGACCGGCGGCGGCCGCGAGTCCGGCTCCGACGCCTGGCGCGCGTACATGCGCCCGGCCACCAACACCATCAACTACTCCGGCCGGCTGTCCCTCGCACAGAACGTCAGCTTCCTGTAGACGCCGGACTATGGTCAGGACCGTAGTAGTGGCACTCACCGCGCCGGCCGTCACCGGCGTCTCCGCCACCGCGATCGTGGCCGCCACGGGCGGCCGCCCGAGCCCTCCCGGTGTCACTGTCGGCTCACCGGAGGCGGACGGCCCGATGCCGGAGACGCGGCAGGAGACCGTCGAGGCGTGGGAGGCGGAGCTCGCGCGTGCGGGCAAGAGCCTGCGTGGGAGGGGGGCAGCCCTCTTCGTTGATCGCGTCGATCACCTTCACCGCTTCGGATCCATGCTCGGAGGAGTACAGGTTGTCGTTGACGCGTTGGTTGTTGTCGTCGACGTCGTGATGGCTGTTCGCGCCGACGAGCTGCCACGACGGCGTGAACATCGGGCCGCCCGACGAGCCCGCGCCCATGTCGCAGTCCATCTCGAGCCGGTTGTCGAAGGGGAACCAGTCGACGGCGTCCACGACATTGCCGGTGCAGTACGCCGGTAGTCGATCACGTCGTCGAAGTCGGAACCGTCACCGGACTTGTGGCCCAGGGCGCCGACCGAGTCGGCGAGGTTGCCGTAGCCGTCGGGCGGCGTGACGGTGAGCGCCGCCAGGTCGGCGGTGAGGTAGTTCTCCTCGTGCGTCCACTGCTCGGGGGCGACCTTCACCTCCGTGCCGGGAGCGGCGCGGCGTCCGGCGCCCGGACCGGGCCCGGGTCCCGCC
>NZ_SRIC01000022.1 GCF_004684775.1 Streptomyces sp. MZ04 | reverse complement strand
GGGAACCGGCAGATTAGGCGTCGGGGTTGGGGGGCTCATCGTTCAGGCGCCTCTTCTGCGGCCAGCTGGTGGTGCCCTCCGCGTGGCGTCCTTCGTGTCCGGCAGGGAGCTTGCAGCGTTCGGTCCCTAGGCTGTTGGGTGCGTCGCCCACGGCGTTGCAACGTTCGGCGTCGACGCGGTCGGCGATCTTCCGCGCCCACTCGCGGCTGTAGGGCGTGTGCTTGGCGATCGTCATGAGTGGGACGCCAGCAGCGCGCGCGTCGGCGATCAGCTCTTCGAGGGTGGCCCTGGCCTTCTCGTGGGCGGTGGTTGCTCGGTCGAGCTTGCGGAGCCAGGTGGTCTCGGTCTGCGGGTCGGGGCGCGGCGTCATGTCCCAGATGGTCTCACGTGCGGCTGCCAAGTCGGTAGGCAGCTTGCTGCCAACTGAGTGTGCACCGATTCGAGGATTCGTCATGCCAACTATGTTGCACCTTCGCGGCTTGCTGTGTCACTATTGAAGTGCCAAGAAAGTTGGCACTCAGTCCAGTAGGGGAGACGGCAATGGACGCCATCGTCATCAATCAGTCGAAGATCCGCATCGCTCAGGAACTGGTCGCTAAGGGCGCCCCTCCCTTCCCGCGCCCCCTCGCCTGGTGGCAGCGAACTGTTCCCGTCTGGGTCGACGCCGCCGAGGCCGAAGACGGTCGCATCGTCCTCACCCCGAACGGCAAGTTCGCAGACGGCCGCCAGGAGGAGCTGACTCGGGTCGGCGTGCGGCGCGACCTCAAGGCCATCAAGCGGTACCTCGACCGTCACTACGCCCTGGACTTCTCCGACGCCATCGAGAACGCCTGATCCACCCCAGGGCCCGGCCCACCGGCCGGGCCCGCCGATCCGCCGCACATCCGCACCCAGGGGGAAACCATCATGCACTTCCTGTCCGAGGTCATCAACACGGTGTGGGGTGACCACCACACCGAGGCGATCATCGCCGCCGTCGTGGTCGCCGTAACCGTCGGCCTGCGCGAGCTGTTCAAGCCCGGCAGTTGAAAACCCCGCCCGTATCCGGACCGCCGTGCAAGGAGAACCGCCGTGACATCCACCGAGCTCGCCGAGGCCATCCGTGCCGCGATAGCCGACCACGGCCGCTTCGAGCGCTACATCCACGAGGTCAAAGTCAGCGCCCGCCGGAAGACGTTCGGCCTGTCCATGCAGCCCGGCGACCCCGGAATCACCCTGCACGTACCCGCAGGCGCCCGCCCCGCCGACGCCGTCACCCTGCTCGTGAAGAACTCCCACCGACTCGGCTCCATGCTCGTCAAAGCCCGCAAGCGCACCCCCGACCACCCAGTGAAGGAGCTGCTCAACGGGGAGGGATACCTATGGCTCGGCAAGTCCGCCCGGCTCCGCATCGTCGACAGTGCCCCCGCCCCCGTGGAGCGCATCCACGACGGGTACGAGTGGACGCAACTGGACCGTGCCGTCATCTCACAGGGCGCCAAGCCGCTCATCGACTGGTACATCCGCGAAGGCACCGTCTGGCTGAACCAGTGGCTCCAAGCACCCTCCCTGTGGCAGCGAATGGCAGGCGACCAGCCGATGCCCACAGTCTGCGCAGCCGATATCGGGCGGAAGCGGTGGGGCGTGCACGACGGGCACACGAACAACATCCGCATCGCCTGGCAGACGTTTCAGCTCACGCCCTCCCTGGTCCGTCACGTCCTGGTCCACGAGCTCACCCACGCCGTCGTCCCGCATGGGGCGCCACACGGACCGGAGTTCTGGCGGGCATTCGAACGGGCCCGGATCGGCGCCCGCGAGGAAGCCCGCCACCTGGACGAGCTGGGGCGCTCCCTGTGGATGGGCGACGTGAAGCTGGGGGCCCGGTGATGGCCCTCATCGACGACATCGAGTTCTACGGCCGTGCCGTCGACGCCGGGGAACTGTCCCGCGACCAGGCGGCCGAGCTCCTCGCCCGTGACAGTGACGGCTTCTTCACCGTGCGGGCCGCAGCCTCCTGGATCGACAGCTGGCAGGGCACCCGCGAACGTTTCGAGCGGCTCCACTGCGACCTTGACGACGCCATCCGGGCGCTCGAAAACGGGCGGCCCATCCCCGAACACATCGAAGCACGCTGGCGGGAAGACAACCGGCGTCGGGCCCGCGAGAGCGCACTCCGCATGATCCGCCGCCCTCTGCGTCGCGAGCCGCCCCCCGAGTGGGAGGAAACCCCCGCCGAAGCCGCCCGCTACGACGACCGCTACTGGGAAGACCGCTACGACCGAGACGAGGACTGAACATGATGCTGAAACTGTGGCAACTCCTCGCGGGGAAGAGCCCGAACCCCGCGGTGAGGAAGGGCCCGAACTGCGACCGGTGCGGCAAACCCACCATGAAGCCGTTCCTCTACAACATGCCGCGCACACCCTGGCGTTGCGAACCCTGCGAAGCCGAGGTGACAGACGTCGTCCTCCGCATGGCCTGCGGACGAGTGGATGCAGGGCTGGAAGAGGCCTTCCGGCGCCTCGGGACCCCCGACGCCAGCGGCCGAAACCAGGACTCGTGACCGCCCGCCACCTGTCCGCCTCCGCGGCCCGTACCGTCATCGACGCCGCCGTACTGGAGAAAGCCCCCGACTGGCCAGACACCCGCGGCTGGCAGGTCGTGTCCGCCGGGCAGCTGCTCGTCGTCATCGAACCCGCCTGGCGCGGCGGCACCCGCAACGGCTGGCGATACTGGGTCGACGGCAGCAGCACCTGGTGCAGACGGCCCGAACCCAGCCGGGAGAAGGCCGCCGTGGCCGGACTCGGGGCGTGGCAGCGGCGGGTGACGGCGCCGCGGTCGTAGATGCGCCATCGGCCCACGCCGTCAACCCCGTGATGCACAATTGGCGCATCCGTCACCCTGCTTCCCGCACCACCCGAGGAGCCTGCCGTGCACGATCACCCCCCCGACCTCACCGAATACGAGTGGCCGGTCTGCGTGACTCCCGGCTGCGGACGGCAGCTTTGGGTCAGCGAATCAGGCCGATGGGCTTGCAGGCCCTGCGAAGACAAGACGGCCACTCGCCTCACCGAACTCCCCGCCCTGTTCCGGCAGCTGGACACGACGGCCGCGCTGATGCGGGGCGCCCGGCGAATAGGCGGCGGCGGATCCGGGACGAAGAACCCGCCGATCCCGCCCCGGCTAGAAGTCCTCGACCTCGTCGCGCCCGGCGGAGGTGTCGCCGCCCGGCTGCGAGCGATAGAGGACTCGTGGCGGACCGCCCTCGACTGGGAGATCGCACCGGACAGTGACGGCAACAGGATCTTCGCGTCGTGGCGCATCAACCCTGCCGAGGCCGTGAAGCGGCACACGAAGTTCCTCGCCGACAACCTGCTTTGGGCATGTGGCGGTTACGAATCGGTCGGTCATGACGTTGAGACGATCCGCAAGCTCCACGCCGAATGCACGGCGATCGTCAACGACGAACGGAAGCCCGGCCGCGTCAAGATCGGCCTGTGCCCAGTCCAACTCGACGACGGGCTATGCCGGGAGCAGCTCACCGCATCCGCCGCCTCCCACCGCGTCCGCTGCAGCGGCTGCGGCAGCGGGTGGGAGACCCTGGGGGAATGGCGGCAACTCCGGGCCGCACAAGAGGCAGTACTCGCCGAAGCGGCAGGAGTAGCGGCATGACAGACGACATCACCCTCGCGCTCACCTTCAAGCGCTACGCGCAGCGGTTCGCCGTGGACGAGGAACTGTTCCTTGACATGGACGTCTCCGTGCAGCGCGAGTTCATCAGTGATCAGCTCCTGTTCCAGCTGAAGACGAAGATCCTCTCCGACGACCTGCCGCCCGAGCAGTTCGCAGCCCGGCACTACGTCACCTACGAAGTCCCCACCTCGACGTGGCAGATGTGGAAGAAGCGGCACGCCCGCCGCTGGTATGCCCGCAGGCTCGTCGCGCGCTGGCCTGTCCGCTACGGCCCGGACGCGGACGGGCGCGGCAGGGACGCGGTCTGCACCTTCGACCTGGAGCGGTTCCGGATCTATCCACGCTCGCGGCTCCAACTGCCGCGCGACCAGTTCGGCGTCGCGGTCCTGGCCCACGGGATCCGCGATCTTCGATGGGAAGAGGAGACCGAGGCGTGAACCAATCCGAAGGCACCCGATGAGCGAGATCGCCGACTTCCTGCGGGCCCGGTACGCGGAACGGCGGGCGCTCGCCGTGGCGGCCTGCCAAGGCGGCCACGGGCGGTGGCATCAGGACGACGCCGAACGATATCCGGGCCGCATCGAAGACGAGCGCGGCCGAGCGGTCGTGTACGACGAAGGCTCCCCGTCAGAGGAGCAGGCCGCCCACATCGCCACCAACGACCCGGCCGACGTCATCGCCGACGGCGACGCCAAGCTTGCCATCGTCGACGAGCATCCGTCCGCGACCGGATGGGACGGCGACAACAACGACGGCAAGGTGTGCAGGACGCGCGGGGAGATCAATCACGACGGCGAACTGACCGGTAACCCCTACCCCTGCCGCACCCTCCGCATCCTCGCCCGACCCTTCGCCGGGCATCCTGATCACCGAGGCGAGGAGTGGGCGCCGTGAGCATCTGGGTCGCGCCGCTCGCCGCACTCGGCATCATCGCCACCTTCCTCACCATCGGCGCCGTCGCCATCTACTGCGTCGATCAGATCTTCAACCAGGACGCGAAGCACCGGTGCCCCACCTGCGGGCGGCCAACTCACCGCGACTACAGCCACGTTGCTGCCGACGCCGACACCGACCGAATGGGCAAGCTGCTTGACGAAAAATCGCCCATCTGTAATCGTGATCCTTGATCGTGGCACACGAGTCACATCACGCCCCTGGAGCCCCCGCCGTGAACACACCGGTGGGGGCCTTTGCGTACCTCGGGGAGGTGCCGTGGTCACCTACCCCAACCCGGACGGGCTGGAAATCCACTTCGCCCAAGTCGCAGGCAACCGCGACATCGGCGACCTCTGGGAAGCAGCCCGCGAAGCCGAAGTAAAACCCGGCACCATCCGCGTCTGGGTCACCCGAGGAAAGATCGAACCCATCCTCGACGGCGAAGCAGGCCAGTACTTCCACCTCCCCACCATCCGGCGAGCAGCGGCAGGCGGAGCCAAGTACACGCCCACCGACCCCGCCGCCAACAGCCGCGGCCCACACACCCACGCCGCCTGAAGGCTCCTGCGCACGGTGGTCGCGCAGGACGGGCCTTGCAGTGCCTCCAGCGCTCGGCCCACCCCTGTCCGCCCGGCCGTGGGGGCCGGGCGGACACCCCCTCCGACTCGGGGCCGCTACCCACCCGGCAGGGCCCCGACGTCCCGCTGTCCGATCGGGCCCCCGCCGCGGGCAGCGGGACACCCCAACACACGTCAGGGGAGGTGCCATGCGTCGACGCCTCCTCGTCACTGCTCTCCTCGTTGTGGGTCTCCTCGTCTGGAGCATCACGGCGCCGCCGGCCGATGGGGCGACACCGTCCTGGCGCCTCAAGTTCGCCGACGCGTTCAACACCCCGGTGGCCAAGGGGAAGTTAAGCGACTGCAACCACAACCCGGACACCCTGCGCGCGTACTGCGACGGTCTGTCGGGGGCGGTGCGGGCGAACTGGTGGGCGTACCCGAAGGGCTGGCCTGACACCGCGACCCAACGCTCGTATCCGGTCGGCGGCTTCTACGATCCGGCATCCACGGTGTGGATCTCGGGCGGGCAGATGCACATCCGGATGTGGCGCGCCGCCAGCGGGCCCGTCCACTCGGCGGCCGTCGTACCGAAGAAGCTGATGGGCCAGAAGTACGGGCGGTATGAGGAACGCTGGCGGGTCTCCAAGGCGGCGGCCGGTTACAAGAGCGCGCACCTGCTGTGGCCCGTGAGCAATGACGCCTGCCCCAACTGTGAGATCGACTTCCCCGAGGGCAACTGGACAGGCGGCGTCTACGGGTTCGCCCACCACCTCAACAGCCTCGGCGGCGACCAAGACGCCTACGACGCACACACCACCTGGACTGCCTGGCACACCACGGTCATTGAGTGGAAGCCCGGCCGCGTCACCTTCGCCATCGACGGACGCACCGTCGGGCGCAGCACCACGGCTGTCCCCAACACGGCGATGTCGTGGGACATCCAGAACGAGACCGCCCTCGAGGGGCGCGCCCCTGCGCCGCATACGAGCGCACAGATGGACATCGCTTATGTCAAAGGCTGGACCTGGGGCTGACCCTCGGAAGGAAGATCCATGGCCAACATCACCTTCAACATCGCCCTGGCGAAGATCAAGTACTATGCGGAACTCCCCGCCACCAACGACGCGTTGATCGCCGTCCCCATCGAAACCAGCGGCATCGTCTCCGACGCCACCATGCGCGACTACGACGACCTCCAAGCCCTCCTCGCCGGCGCGAGCAACGAACAGACCACGCTCGGTAGGAAGACTCTGACCGGCGTCACCGTGACGGTCGACGACACCAACGATCGCGTCGCCGTCGACTGCGCGGACATCACTTGGACGGCCACCGCCGGGAACCCGATCTCCGCAGTCGTCATCTGCTACGACCCGGACACCACCGGCGGTACGGACTCCGACTTGGTCCCGCTCACCAAGCATGACGTCACGATGACCCCAGACAGCACGGACTTCACGCTGACCATCAATGACTTCTTCCGCGCCACCTCATCGGCCTGACCGGGATCTGAGCGGGAGGTGATCGCATGGCCCGCTACAGCGTCGCCTCTGCCGCGACCAAAGCCTCGGCGAACGCCACCGACAAGGCCATGTGGAACCTCAAGGCGGGCTCGGCGAAGAGCCTGGCCGTGTACGAGGTCGGGGTGTTCCTCGAGTCCGGCACCGCTGCCGCGATCGGGTTCGCGCTCTTTCGGATGAACGCGGTCGGCACGGGTGCTATCACCTCGGACACTCCGGCCGCCGAGGACCCGGTGCTCGGGGCGACCGGCGCAGTGCTGGAGAAGACGTGGGCGACGGCCGACCCGACCGTCACGGGCCTCGCGTTCCGGCGCGGTACCACCCCGGCGACCCTGGGCACGGGGTTCATCTGGACGTTCCCCGACCCGGGCCTGGTCATCGCGGCGGCGGGCGGCATGGTCATCACCGCGACCGCGGCAGCGACTACAGCGAACTTGCGCTGCTACGCCGCCTACGACGAGCGGTGACCTGTGGCTGGGGGCCGTGCGCAGACCAGCGGCGCCGTCACCGTGCAGGGCACGCCGCGGGCCGGGATGCGCTCCCAGATCGTCACCCCGCAGCCGTCGCAGAAGGGGCCCGGCTGGGCGCGTCCGCTTGACCCGCGCCGAGCGCCGAGGACTGTCGGCGCGGACATTGCCGCCGTCGGCCTCGCTCTCGCCAGCCTCGTCGATGACTTCGCCGACAACACGGTCAACGCTGCGCTGTGGCAGAACTCGTTCGGCACGTACAGCGAGACGGGCGGTCGGGCCCGCGTCACCTGCGACACCGGCTACAACGCGTACTCAAGCGCGAAAACGTACACGCTCGCGGGCAGCTCGGCGTTCGTGCGGGTCTACCCGCCCGCCGCGGGCGGGGCGACCACAGAGGCGTGGGCGCAGGTCCTCGTGCTCAGCGGCACGGCGGGCACGGACGTGATGTTCGAGGTCAGCCCGCTGTCCGGCACCCTGACCATGGCCAACCGGGTCGGCTACTTCGACGCCACGGCCACTGTCATCCCGTATGACGCGACTGCCCACGCGTGGCTGCGTATCCGCGAGTCCGCAGGTACGACGTACTGGGACACGGCCCCGGACGGCGTCACCTGGACCAACCGCAAGAACATCGCCTCGTCGTGGGTGGGCCTCGGTAGCCTCGAGTTCCAGCTGATCGCCCACCGCTCCGACGGGACAGCGGACTTCGCCGAGTTCGACAACGTCAACATCACTCAGGGACAGATCGCCGCGCTCGGCGCCGCGAGTGAAACGGACGGCGCGCAGGCCCTGCCGCGCGCCAAGACCCGGGCGCTCGGCATCAGCGCAGAGACGGCCACCGCGCAGCCGATCGGCCGCACCAAGTCAACGGCGCTCGGAACAGCCAGCGAACCCGACGACTCGCAACCTCTCGGCCGAGCCAAGGCCAAGCTCCTGGGCATTGCTGCGGGGACTGACACCGCTCAAACCCTGGCCAGGACGAAGACCAAGCCGCTGGGCACCGCGAGCGAGACAGACGCCGCCCAGACGGCGGGGCGCCGCAAATCTCGCGCACTCAGCACCGCGGCAGATACGAACAGCGCGCAGAGCATCGGACGGGCGAAGACCGCCGTCCTGGGTCTGGCCTTCGAGGCTGGCATGGCGCAGGCCCTCGGTGAGATCAAGACACGGGTCATCGCCACTGCCTCAAGCAGCGAGACCGCTAAAGCACTCGGTCGCACGAAGACACGGCCGCTCGCTGCGGCACAGGAGACCAACGCCGGACAGAACCTGGCCGCAGTCAAGACTGTGCCGCTCTTGACCGCCGGCGAGGCCGGCACCGCGCAGCCGGTCGGGCATACGCGCACGCTCGGCGCCGGAACCGCAGAAGAGGCTGACAGCGCACGCGCGCTGGGACGTAGCCGCTCACTCACGCCCGCATTCGAGCAGGACGCCGCGCGAGCCCTCCAGGCGGGCAAGGCGCGCCCGGTCGACACCGCGACGTCCCTGGAGGACACGCAGGCACTCACAGCGGTCAAGGAGCGGGCCCTGGAGGCCGCGACTGCCAGCGAGGCCGCGCAGCCGCTCACACCCCACAAGGCGCTGCTGCTCGGCACCGCAGGCGAGACCGGCAGTGCGCTGCAACTCGCCACGCCGGGACGGCTCACCGCAGCAGGCGAGACCAACACGGCACAGTACCTGGGGCGTTCCAAGACCCTTGCGCTCCCCGTGGCGACCGAGACCAACGACAGCCAGCCGCTCGGCCGACACAAGACCGCACCCCTGGCGCCAGCCATCGAGCAGGACCAGGCGCGCACCCTGCCCCCGGCTGGACGCGTCACCCCGGCAGGGGAGACCGATACAGCCCAGCCCCTTGGCCGAGCCAAGACGCTGGCGCTCACCGCAGCTGGTGAAGTCGCCGAAGCGCAGCAGGTCGCACGCACGAAGAGCCGCCTCATCGGCGTCGCGCAGGAGACCAGCGCAGCCCGCCCGCTCGGCGCAGCCCTCTTGCTCGGACCGGCCGAGACCATCGAGCAGGCCCAGCCCCTCGGCCAGCTCAAGCGGATCATCCTGACGCCCGCCGGAGAAACAGGAGTCGCGCAGGCCCTCCAGGCCCGCAAGACCCTCACCCTGACGACGGCAGGAGAGACCTGCACCGCGCTGACCATCCTCACCGGCCACGAGCCGCCAGAGGACGCCGACTACATCATCGGCGCCCCGTCCGGCGACTGGAGTACCGGACCGCCGAGCCTCGACTGGGACAGCCCGAACATTGGCGTGCCGCACGGCATCGGCTGGGAGGTGGGCGCCCCATGCACCTAGCCGCGACCAGCACCGCCTACGTGAAAGTGCAGGTCACACCGCCCACCGGGGTGGACATCACCAGCGCCCCGGTGAAGCTCGCGATCCTCCCGGCCTCGAACCGCGGGAACCCTGCGGCCGGTGACTGGAAGACCGCGGCATGGGTCGACGGATCGACCGCGCGGCTCCTCGTCGGACCTGACGGGGGCGCCCTCACCCTCGCGCATGGCGACTACCGCGTATGGATCACCTTCGACCCGCCCGGCGGCGAAAACATCGTCGAGCTGTCCGGGCACCTCGGCATCACTTAGCAAGGGAGGGCAGTAGGCATCGCCGACAACCTTTCGAATACGGCCGAGAACCGCGCTCTAGACTGGCTAATGGGGACTGCAACGACGGCCCCTACCTTGCCTTTGAAGGTCGCGATCGTCACCGCTAACGGCAGCGACAGCGCGGCCGGAACTGAGGCGACCGGTGGCAGCTACGTGCGCAAGACCCTCACCGTCGGCGCCGCAGCATCCGGGGCTACTTCCAACAGCGCTGACCTCGTGTGGACCGGTATGCCCGCCGGAACCTTCGTCGGGACTGAGATCTGGGACAGCGCAGGCACCCCAGTCCGCCTCTGGTACGGGCCGCTCGCCGCGAGCCGGACGCTGCTTGCTGGTGATGAACTCAAGATCACCGCAGGCGCTCTGACGTTCGCGCTTTCGTGATCGCGGGGTGAGTCGTGGCCCTGCTCTCCACCCTCGTCGACAACTTCAACGACAACATCATCGGACCCGACTGGGGCAACTCTTACGGCGGCGTGACCGAGACCAGTGGCCGGGCTCGCCTGCCGTGCGTGGCAGGCACCTACGCCGGCTACCAGACCGCCAAGGTGTGGACGCTCGCCGGGAGTTCGGTCTATCTGCAGGTGCCGGTCGCTCCAACAGTCAACGGCGGTAGCCCTGAAGTGCAGGTCGTGTTCAGCATCATCACCTCGACGGCTGGCACGAACCTGGCCTTCAACATCAACACGGCGGCGGGGACGATCCGCTGCGAATCCAATGTCGCCTACTTCGACGGCGCGGCCGTGTCCCTCACCTACTCGGCAGTCACGCACCTGTGGCTACGGATCCGTGAGACCGGCGGGAACGTGCTGTGGGACACCTCCACAGACGGCTCGGCTTGGACGAACCGCCGGACTCTAGCGACCCCGGCGTGGGTGACTGCCGCGATCGATACATGCGCACTCGACCTGTGGAGTTTCCGCACCAACGGCACCACCAACTACGCCGAGATCGACAACGTCAACACGCCGGCAAGCTCGGCCAGCACCTACTTCGGCTCCGCCGCACTCACCGCCGACGGCACCCAGACCGCAGCAGCGACCCGCTCCATCGTCGTCGCCGCCGACCTGACAGCAGACACCAGCCTCGACGCCAGCAGCGTGCAGACGGCAGGAGCATCCGCCGACCTCGCCGGAAGCAGCGAACTCGGCGCTCGCACCGACGCCGCCGACACCGACGACATCACCATCCAGCTCAGCGAACCCCGCGGGGGATGGACGGTGAGCCAGCCGTGGATCTAGCCGCCATCAGCACCGAGTTCGTCAAGGTCACCGTCGTGGCAAGGTCGGGCGGAACCACGATCCAGCTGGCCGTACCACCCCAGTTCGCGTTCCTTCTCACCGACACCAGCCCCGTCACCGAGGACTGGCTGACCGGCGAATGGATCGCCCCGCACGGCCGGATCCTCATCGGCCCCAACGGCGGTGCGGTCACGCTGATCGAAGGCGAATACACGGTGTGGATCAAATTTGCGGGCGGCTCCGAAACCCCCGTCTACCGCACCGGAACGCTCAAGGTCTACTGAAAGGGCCCGCGCCATGGCCAACGACCTGCTCGTCATCATCCCGACCCGCGGCAGGCCACAGGCTGTGCCGGAGATCGTGCAAGCCTGGGACGACACCGGCGCCACCGCCGATCTGCTGTTCGCTGTCGACACGGATGATCCGGAGCTGGCCGCGTACAAGAAGAACGCCGCCGAGTACAAGGGCGACGAGCGCGTGCGGTTCACGTTCGGCAAGCGGCGGCGGCTCGTCGGCACGCTCAACCAGCAGGCCGTGAAGGCCGCCAAGAGCTACCGGTTCCTCGCCTTCATGGGCGACGATCACCGGCCCCGTCCGGCCGCAATGCCGTGGGATGCACGGATCCGTGAGTGCCTGTCCGGCGGGCCCGGCATCGTCTACGGCAACGACCTCCTCCAGGGTGAGGCGATGGCGACCGCCGTGGCGATGACCTCGGACATCGTCGAGACGCTCGGCTACATGGCGCCTCCGGCCCTGGTGCATCTCTGTGTCGATCTTTGTTGGGTCGAGTGGGGTCGCGGCATGGGCCGCATCACGTACCTCGACGACATGGTCATCGAGCATCTGCACCCGGCCGCTCAGAAGGCGCCCATGGATGTGGGCTACGCCGAGGTCAACAGCCCTGAGCAGGTGAGCAGCGACTCGGCTGCCTACTACGAGTACCGCGACGGCGGCGGTCTCGACGCCGACCTCGCCAAGCTGCGGAAGCTCGTCGAGGAGAGCGCGTGAGGCAAGATTCGTGCCCCTTCTGCGAGATCGTCGCCGGACGCGCACCGGCCGACATCTTCCACGTGTGGGACGACGCGCTCGCGATAGTTCCGCTGAACCCTGTGGTTGCTGGACACCTGCTCGTCATCCCGAAGATCCACGTTGCTGACGTTGGGCAAGACCCCGAGATCAGCGCTGCGACTATGCGTCGAGCTGCCCAACTGGCCGCCAGCCAGTGGTGCAACATCATCACCTCGCGCGGGCGAGTAGCAACGCAGTCCGTGTTCCACCTGCACCTGCACCTCGTGCCGCGCGCCGAGAACGACGGGCTCGCGCTTCCTTGGTACTCCGGCCGAAGCAGCCGATCACACGAGGAGACAGCGTGACCGCCGCTGACGTCATCACCGCATGGGACGCCGCCGACCCGGCCGCGATCCACCCCACGCGCCGTGTCTCGGAGTGGGCGTACTGGGAGTCCGGCAAGGTGCAGGCCGGCATGCTCGCCAGCGTGATCCCCGACGGGGCGAAGGTGCTCGACTTCGGCTGCGGTGACGGACGCGTCGCCATCCCGCTCGCCGCCCTCGGCTACGAGGTGACGGCCGTCGACAGCTCGCAGCGGATGCTCGACCGGCTCACCGACCGCGCGCCCGACCTCGCCACCGTGCAGGCGACTGCCGACGGCCTCGCCGCCCATCTCGGCCGCCGCCGCATGGACGCCGTCTACAGCCTGGCCGTCCTCATCCACCACAGCTACGCGGACTGCCTGCACATCATCGGCAGGCTGCGGGCCGCGACCAAGCTCGGCGGGATCATCGTCCTCGACTGGCCCGTCTCTGAGACGCCCGAAGAGGCCGACTCGTGGATCGGCGTCACCACCTGGTCCCGCGAGCGGCAGGCCGAAGCCTGCGCGGGAATCGGCCTGGAGCCCGTCGACAGCGAACTGCCGTGGGGCGTCTACCGGGCCGTGAAGCCGTGATCTCCGACAAGTGCACCTGCCATCACGAGATCGCCGAGCACCGGTCCGGTCCATGCGCGGGTCGGGACGGATACGGACTGCCCTGTGAGTGCCCGAGCTTCGAGCCGTGCCCCTGCGGAGCCGTCGACGACGAGGAGGGCTGATGCGCGTCCTGCTGACCGGGGCGTCCGGGTTCGTTGGCCGTCACCTGCATCGTGCGCTCCTCGACCGCGGCGACATTGTCCTCGGCGTCGACCTCAACGCCACCCTGCTCGCCCGCAGTGGTGACACCCTCGACTTCTTCCGCACCGACGACCGCCGCTGGGACCTCGCCATCCACGCTGCGGCGATCGTCGGAGGGCGGGCCAGCATCGACGGCAGCCCGCTCGGCGTCGCCACCAACCTCGCCCTCGATACCTGGTACTTCCGGTGGCTGATCCGCAACCAGATCCCGCGCGCCGTGTACTACAGCAGCAGCGCCGCCTATCCGGTCGCACTCCAACAGCCCGGCGACATCCACCGCCTCATCGAGACCGACATCGACCTCGCCAACCCCCGCACACCCGACGCGACTTACGGCCTGGCCAAGCTCACAGGCGAGCAGCTCGTCCCCATCGTCGAAGCCCACGGCACCCGCATGCACGTCCTTCGGCCGTTCAGTGGCTACGGCAGCGACCAGGACGAGGCGTATCCGTTCCCCGCGTTCATCCAACGCGCACTGTGCCGACAAGACCCCTTCGAAGTCTGGGGAGCAGGCGACTCCACACGCGACTGGATCCACGTCACCGACATCGTCGGCGCCACCCTCGCCGCCATTGACCAAGACGTCCCCGGTCCCGTCAACCTCGGCTGGGGCCGGCCGACCTCGTTCGATGAACTCGCCGGCTTCGTCACTCAAGCCGCCGGCTACAGCCCCGTCATCAAGTACCGCGTTGACGCACCCCAAGGCGTGCACCACAGGGTGTGCGACCCCAAAAGGATGCTCGCCTTCTACGACCCCAAGATCACCCTCGAAGAGGGCATACGCCAGGCGCTGACAGCGTAACGGGGCAGATCTACCGCTTCGAGATTCCAGTCGACGACCTGTGGCACGAAGCCGGCGGCTGCAGCACGCCACTGCACGGCGACTGCCGAGACCCGCAGATCGTCGAGTTCTGGGCCTGGCGCCGCGACGACTTCCCCGCCCGCCGGTACCGCATCTACGGCACCGGCCAGCCCATCCCCGACGGCAGCCACTACCGAGGCACCGCCATTGCACCCGGCGGACAACTCGTATGGCACCTCATCGAAATGCCCTAACCCCGCGGAAGGCATACGCCATGCCTGCACCCGACTACGCCCTGATCGACCGACTCGAACGGGAACTCGGCATCGGCCAGCCCGAGCCGGAGCGCCCCATACGATCCGGACGCACGGTGTGCCTCATCAAGGACTGCGACGGCGACACCACTGAGCTCCGTACCTGGCAGGGCTTGCTGATCATGCGCGTCCACGACCACTAAACCCACTGAAGGCTCGAGCTGTGGATCTCCACGCCTGGATCACCCAGCAAGTTGACGCTCGTGAAGCTCTCGCGCGCGAGGCCGAAGTCGACCTCTGGGAAGTCGCACAGGGAGGTTGTGGCGCAGCTGCCACCACCCTGCGCCGCTGCGAGGCGGACCGCCGCATCCTCGCCCGCCACACGCTGGACCCTGACGTCACCTACGAGCCCGCCTGCAAAGGCTGCGGCACCTACGGCGACATGGGCCTGTCGAACGTAGACAACCTCAACGACTGCCCCGAACTCCTCAACCTCGCACACGCACTTGGGCTGACGGAAGAGATCCTCGCCGGGCTCGACCGACCGCAGCCACCCGAATCGAAGCGCCGCGACGGAGCCCTCGGGCTGGCCGACATTCTCGCTACCCCGCCCATCACCACCAGCGACGTACCCGAAGAGCTACGCGGGCCCCGCTGGAAGCCGTAACTACCAGCTCGTCACGCGTGGACGCGAGCCGTGGAGCTCGTGCTGCGACCACACGGTGATGTTCTCGAAGCCGCGCTCCTGCAACCGCTGCTCCAGATCAACGGGGCGGCCATAGTTCCAGGCGAACCAGATCACGGCGCCGCCCCCCGGCTTGCTGCCGCCCTGCAACGGGTGATCGCCGTCTCCGCTGTTCGAGATCACTGGCAGGTGTGCTGCCGCGTCCGGGTTCACGGCGGTCTCTCGGATCACCTCGGCCACGGCCTCCGCAACCTTCGGGGCGACCTCCTCGGCTGCCCCGTCCCCGCTGTCGCCGACCACCACGAACACGCTCGTCACACTGCTCATTCAGCAACCGTACCGAAACCCCACACAGGAGCCCGCGCCATGGCCCGCTACCGCAAGAAGCCCGTCGAGATCGAAGCACGCCAGCTCGACGGCACTGTTGAATCAGCGAATCGCATCCTCGGATGGATCGGCACCAACGGCGGCGACGCGAAGCGAGCGCACACCACAAAGCCGCAACTCGGCCTCGTCATCCACACGCTCGAAGGCAACATGCGCGCCGAGCCGGGCGACTGGATCATCAAGGGCGTCGCAGGCGAGTTCCACCCCTGCCGCGACGACATCTTCCGCGCCACCTACGAGGCGGTGGACGCCTGATGGCCGCCGTACCCAGCTACCGCGAACTCGCCCAGCGCACCCTCGGGCAAGCCGCGCAGCACCTCAACGCGATGCCCTCAGGGAACGTGGCCAGCGCCGAGATCAAAGCCCGCGCCGCCCACGGACAAGCCGTCGCAACCGTCGCCATCGCCCAAGCCCTCCTAGAGATCGGCGACGTCCTCCGCGAAAATCTGAAGCGAGGCGACGCCTGATGGCCCGCATCCAGATCCTCGAACTCCCCGAAGGCAGCAGCGACGACCGACCGCCGTTCGTCCTCGTCGTTGACGAGACCGCCCCACAGCGGTACATCCTCGGCGCCGACACCACGTGGCGCGACCACTGGCAGGACATCGCCGACAAGATCGGTGCACGCGGCGTCATCGTCACACCCGACACCGTCGACATCCCCGCCAACGACGTACCCGTCGACGAGAACGGCCACCCGCTGTTCCTTAAGGTCCACATCGAGGGCGAGTTCGAGAAGTTCCGCCAGCAAGTCCAGGACGAGACCCGCAAGGCGCAAGCCGACATCGCGCGGGCCTTGCGAGAGGGCAGGAATCTTCCCAATTCCAGGGAATCCACTGGCCGCCCAACGCACGCCGACGGCACGCCGTACAACTACAGCGAGATCGTCGCAGGCGGCTGGGAACACTGCGACGGCTGCCGAACCTGGGGCCAGTGGACTCCCGAGGAACCGCACGAGTGCCCCGAGACCTACATCAAGGGGCCCGTCGCTACCGGACACAGCCCCGAGGAGTAGACGATGCTTCGAGGCGCAGACATCGAGATCATCGAACGCCGCATCAACCCAGAAGACCGAAGCGGCTTCCTCGTCCCCAACGCCGTCCGCATCAACGGAACCGAAGTCGCCATCCCCGACGGGGCATGCATCAAGGCCCACGACATCACCGACCAGAACTGCGTCACCGTCACGATCACCCTCTTCGCCAGCAGTGTCACCATCCGGACGGAGGCACCGTCATGAGCGGCGGCTGGCGCGGCAGCACAAGGAAGAGCCGACTCCCGGCGAACTGGGCCAGCGAGATCCGCCCGGCAGCGCACGCCCGCAGCCCCGAACACGTCTGCCACCTCTGCGGACAACCCGGCGGCGACTACCTCGACCACAAGAATCCCGGCGACGACCACAGCCTCGACAACCTCGACTGGGCCCACGACCGCGTCCCCCCACACTGCCACCGGTACAAAAGCAGTGCAGAAGGTCACGCATCCAAAGCCGCCAACCCGAGGCCCGGACGCAATCGCCCGGCAGAGGCCCACCCCGGACTCCTGTGAGGCGGTGACCATGCCCGCATACCTGATCATCCACGCCGAACGCAGACGTGAGGACATGCTCGTCGAAGACCCCGCCCTCACCCTGCAGATCAGAGACGGCTGGGCCATCCCCACCGAACACGTCGCCTGCATCCAACGCGTAGACCCAGAGCCCGAAGACCAGAAGCCCGCGCCAGAGGAGTGATCCACGTGGCGAGCAAGGGACGAGGAAACCGCAGCCGGCGAGGGAACGCAGCTCAGCTCAAGACCTACTGGTCGACTGGGGCAGGCTCGGCCAAGATCCGCTGGAACACTCATGGTGATCACACGCGATGCTCCAAGCAACTGGCGAAGTACCTCGGACCAAGAGCCAAGGCCTACTGCGCACGGCTGCACTTCGAGCGCACGGGAGTCTGGCCAGGCGACCGTCGCAACGTCGGTCGACGCAGGTCCCGTTGATGCCAGCCGTTGCGTACACCCAATGCTGCGTATGCCACGTTCCGGTCCCTGTCACCGTCACCTCCGATCCTGCACGCCGACCAGGCGAGCCGATGACGCTGCTCGTGGACGAGACCGATGTGTGGGCGCACGCATGGACCCACGAGGAGCAGGCCGACCGTGAGGGGTAGGGCAGGCGGTGCCGCCACCCCCACGTGCCGCCCCGTACCGGGGCAGGCGGGCAGGGCATGGGCAGGGCAGCGGTCGGGGTGAGGCAGGCATGTGCAGTGCTGCATGGTGATGCGATGGTGATCGCGTGAGAGTGATCAGTTGTCGATGAGATCTTGATCAGCGAAATGATCAATGATTGAAGTCGAAGAAGATCGAGAACGAAGATCGATTCGTGAACGTTCGACACAGAAGCGATTAAGGGCCTAAGGACTTCCCTTGAGCGCTTAGGGATTTCCATGGTCAATTCGGTGATCCAAACGATCTCTGATGAAGATCCACTAGACCATGATCACCCTGGGGAGGGTTCCTTGATCATGATCTTTTAGGGATCGGGGCCGTATACACGCTGAGGTCGGCTACGGGTCTGGGGGATCCGTGACCTGCGGTTATGTCCTGGTGGTCTAGACCGGCGTGCCGCTCCTTCCCCGTGCGATGATGCATTCGAGCAGTTCAAAGCCTTGTAGCCTACACACCGCCGCCGCTAAGATGGCATCATGTCGACCACATCCTGCGGCGTCTGCTCCGGCCCTCTCCCGGTAATGCACCGGTCAGACCGGCGGCACTGCTCACGGTCGTGCGAGGCCAAGGCATACAGGGCGCGACGCCGACAGCGGGCTGACGTTGACCCGATCCCCATTGACCTGCGAGTTCGGGACCGCTGGGTGCGATGGAGTGAGCGCAAGGTTCCGCTGCGCACCGACTCAAAGTTCGCCTCGGTCACCGACCCGTCGTCCTGGTCGGACTACGGGGCAGCAGTGCGGAGTCAGGCCGGCGTTGGCCTCGGGTACGTCCTGACGGTCGCCGACGACATCCTCTGCATTGACCTCGACCATGTCCTGGCCGCAGACGGGGCGCTCGAACCATGGGCGGCCGACCTCCTGGCCCGACTCCCGGAAACGTTCATCGAGGTGAGCCACTCGGGAGCCGGGCTGCATATCTGGGGCCGCGGCAGCCTCAAGAACGGCCGACGAATCGCGATGCCGAACGGCAGCGGCCTTGAAGTGTACGGAGACCGCAGGTACATCGCCATGACCGGCAAGGTGTGGCGCAACTCCCCGAGCGTGCTGGCCGATCTGTCCGAACTGCTCCCGGCGCTGATCTAGCACTGAAGGGGGTGATGGCCGTGGCAGGCCGAGGCCCCCAGCCGAAGGATCCTTCCCGGCGTGCCCGAAGCAACAAGGACCCGATCGCCCAGACAGTGCTGCGCTTCGAGCAGGCCGAGCCGCCAGAGCTGCCGACATTCCAGGTGGAGAAGGACGGCGACCTGGTCGAGTATCGGTGGCCGCAACGCACCCTCGACTGGTGGGAGATGTGGAAGGCCAGCCCACAGGCCGAGCACTTCAGCTCGACGGACTGGGACTTCCTTCTGGATACGGCCGTCGTGCACGCGCGGCTGTGGTCGGGGGAGATGTCGGCGGCCGGCGAGCTACGCCTGCGTGTGGCCAAGTTCGGTGCGACCCCCGAGGACCGCGCGCGGCTGCGGATGCAGTTTGCGCAGGCCGACGAGGCGGATGGGAAGCGACCGATCGCGGGCGAACGGTCTCGGCAGCGCTACGGGGAATTGAGGATCTTGCCAGGCTCGGAGGATCAGGCGAAAGAGGCCTAAGGGACCGCCAATCTCGATAGAATTGCCAGGTCAAGAACATCAAAGACCCCGGCGGGTGCGCTAACACCCCCGGGGCGTGGACGGTCCCTAGCTGGAGGAACCGACATGGCCGAGAGTATCTCTGCCTGCCCATATTGCGAAGCTCCGCTCACTGGAGCTCGCCGAGCGCACTGCGGTCAACCAACCTGCAGCCGCCAACACGCGTCCCGTCTGGAGCGTGACCGACTTCGCCGGAAAGGCGAACCCGAGCCGGAGCGTCTCTGCGTAACCTGTGGCGGCAAGGTTGTGCGCCAGGCGACGTGCGGGCCGTGGCCGAAGTACTGCACCGATCGATGTCAGGCCGATGCCCGGCTGAAGGTGATCGCAGAGCGCCGCCTGGAGGCGAAGCGCGGCAGGATCTGCGCCTACGAGTGCTGCCGGAAGCCGCTGCCGGATACGTCATCCACGCAGAAGCGCTACTGCGACCAGAAGTGTGGGGCGCGTGCACAAAACGGCGTGGTGCTGGGCCATCGATACTGCGCCACCTGCTCGGTACCACTCCCTGACGACGCGCCACTGATCACCAAGTACTGCTCGAAGTCGTGCAAGTGGAAAGCCAGCGCCAAGAACCGCAGCGAGTACGTGAAGGCGTACCAGGAGAAGTACCGCAAGGAGAACGCCGAGAGGCTGCAAGAGTGGCAGGCGGCCTACCGGGAGCGGAATCGGCAGGCGCTGGCGGAGAAGACCAAGCGCGAGTACGCCAAGGATCCCCTTCTCTGGAAGAACGCGCGGGACCGTCGGCGAGCCCGCATCCGCAGCGCATCGGAGACGCGGGCGGTCAGCGCTCGCGACTGGCAGCGGATGCTCCTGGCCTACTCTCACCGCTGCGCCTACTGCGGCATTCCGGGTGACTTGACGGTGGACCACGTCATCCCGATCTCGCGGGGCGGCCGACACGCCATCGGGAATCTCGTGCCTGCATGCCTAACCTGCAACCTCACGAAGAACGTCATGTTCCTCGTCGAGTGGAGGCTGCGGAAGCGGCGGCGGGGGGTGGGCAATGCCTTGGCGCCCATCGCAGCCCGGCGAACTGCCGACCCTTGGCTGGGAAGTCCTGGACTGGATCACGGAGAATCTCTCAGCGCCTGACCGAGGCGAGTACGAGCCGTACATCCCGACGAACGAGCAGGCACGCTTCCTACTTCAGTTCTACGAGCTGAACCCAGTCACGGGAAGGCGCAAGTACCGTCGCGGCGTCATCAGTCGGCCGCGAGGCTGGGGCAAATCACCCTTTCTCGCGGCCATCGCGTGTGTGGAAGCGCTAGGGCCGGTTCTGTTCGACGGCTGGGACGCGGACGGGCAACCCGTAGGCAAGCCCTGGTCCGAGGTCCGGACCCCTCTGGTTCAGGTGGCGGCGGTAAGTGAGGCTCAAACCAAGAACTCGTGGGCCCCCCTCCTGGAAATGCTCGACGGACCCGCCCTCGACAACTACCGAGGCCTTGAGCCCCTCGACACTTTTGTGAACCTTCCGCGGGGCCGCATCGAGCCCGTCACGTCTTCGCCGTCCAGCCTGAAGGGCAACAAGGCGGTCTTCGCCATCCTCGACCAGACCGAGGAGTGGCGGCCGTCCAACGGCGGCATTCGCATGGCGGAGGTCATGCGGATTAACGCGGCCAAGCTTGGCGGTTCAACGATCGAATCGCCGAATGCTTTCATCCCTGGTGAGGGCTCGGTTGCCGAGCACTCGGCCGAATACTGGAAGCGCATCGTCGAGGGGCGGGCCAGGGATGACGGTCTCCTCTACGACCACCGAGAGGCGCCTCCGGAGACGGATCTGACCGACCGCGTATCCCTTCTCGCGGGCCTGGCCCATGTATACGGGGACTCCGCTGACGTAGCGGGCGGCTGGGTTGACCTTGAGCGCATCGTGGCCGACATCTGGGACCCCGCAACTCATCCCCAGGTGGCGCGCGCGGACTTTCTGAACCAGATCACGCACGCCTCGGACTCGTGGATCTCGCAGCCAGAGTGGGCCAGCGTGGCTGACCTCGAAAAGGCCGTCGACTCAACCGATGAGATAGTCCTCGGCTTTGACGGTTCGCGGCGCCGGTCTCGCGGGGTTACGGATGCCACGGCCCTGATGGGCTGCCGCGTGAGCGACGGGCATCTGTTCCTGTTGGGGTGCTGGGAGCAGCCGGAAGGGCCGTTCGGTACAGACTGGCAGGTCCCGACGGTGGAGGTGTTGGCCGCTGTCGAGGATGCGTTCAGGGACTATCGCGTCGTCGGTATGTATGCGGACCCCGCCAAGTGGGAATCGCACGTCGCGGCCTGGGAGGCGAAGCACGGCAGGCGCCTGAAGGTGAAGGCGTCCGCGAACCATCCGATCGAATGGTGGATGACGGGCGGCCGGGCGGTACAGATCGTGCGTGCTCTGGAGAAGTTCCGATCCTCGGTAGCCGACGGCGAGTTGACGCATGACGGAACGAGCGTGCTGACGCGTCACATCCTCAATGCCCGCCGGCGTGAGTCGAGGTCGGGCATTCAGATCATGAAGGAACATCCCGAGTCGCCTCGCAAGATCGATGCCGCGATAGCGGCTGTCCTTGCCTGGCAGTGTCGAGTGGATGCCATGGCCAAGGGGCTGGGCAAGAGGTCAAAGGCGCGACAGGGACGGGTGGTGGTGCTGCGGTGACTCTCTCTATTCCCGAACTCCCGCTGGTGTACCTGTCGGACTACGAGCTCGCAATGATCAACATGTTGCGGGCGGATATGATGCGCGACCGGTACGAGCTGCAGTTGCGGGACGCGTACTTCAATGGCGAGCAGCTCATTCGAGATCTCGGGATTTCGATTCCGCCGCAGCTCAAGGGTCTCCATACGGTGATCGGCTGGCCGAGGGTCGGTGTCGAGAGCCTGGAGGAACGCCTCGATTTGGAGGCGTTCCGGTGGGCCGACGGAGCGGACTCCTCTGGCCTGGAGGAGATCGCCGACGCCAATGATCTGTACGACGAGTCGAGTCTGGCTCACCTGGATTCGCTGGTGTACGGCCGGGAGTATCTGGCGATCGGCTCGGGTGACGATGACTCTCCGCCGTTGATTTCGGTGGAGTCGCCGCTGGACATGACGCTGATGTGGGATGCCCGTCTGCGGATGGGGACGGCGGCTCTCCGGGAGTGCCAGGCCGACGGGTATGTCGAGTCGGGCCCCGAGGAACGAATGATCGTCCTCTACCTGCCAGATCAGACGATCACGGCTTTGCCGTCGCCGTCGGGCAGTTGGGAGGTCGTCGACCGGGACATTCACGAACTGGGTGTCGTGCCGGTGGTGCGGATGGCGAACCGGCAGCGCACCTCGGACCGCGTCGGCCGGAGCGAGATCACCCCGGAGGTCATGTCGGTCACGGACGCTGCGTGCAGGCGCCTGATGGGCATGGAAGTGGCCGCCGAGTTCTTCGGCGCCCCGCAGCGCTACATTCTCGGCGCCTCCGAGTCTGCGTTCCAGGACGCCGAGGGGAACGCCAAGTCGGCGTGGGAGACATACATCGGCCGCATCCTGGCGCTGGAGCGGGACGAAGACGGCAACGTGCCGACGGTCAGCCAGTTCCCGGCGCATGACCCGTCCGGCATGACGAAGATCATCGACCTGTATGCGCGGATCATGTCCAGCCAGTTCGGGCTGCCGCCGCACATGCTCGGCTACACCACCGACAACCCGGCCTCCGCAGATGCGATCCGGTCCACCGAAGCGAAGCTGGTCAAGCGCTCCGAGCGCCGCATCCGACGCTACGGTGCCGCTTGGCAGCAGGCCATGCGTCTCGCCCTGTGGGTACGGGACGGGGAGCCACCGGAGAAAACCCGGCGGATCGAGACCGTATGGCGCAACCCGGCCACGCCGACGATCGCCGCCCAGGTCGATGCGACCGTCAAGCTGGTGCAGGCCGAGATCCTGCCGCCCGACTCCGACGTGACGCTTGAGATGGCCGGACTGACGGAAGGTCAACGGCAGCGCGTCGCCGCCGACCGCCGCCGAGCCGCAGGCCAGGCGGGACGGAGCGCACTGATGGACCGTCTCGCCGAACTCTCCGCGGGCGACAGTCGACCGAGCCCCGAGCCGTCGGAGGCTAGCCTTGGCGTCGACGATCTCGGATGACGGTGCAGGCGTCTCCCGGTGGAGAGCAGCCCAGGCCGGGCTGACAACGCTGCTGCTGCGGGACCTGCACGGTGTACGGCGCCTCATCAACCCGAACCGGCTGCAGGTGACGGTGCCGACGTGGATTGAGGCCGTGATCGCGGTCGTTGCCCGCTACGCGGACGTGTCCGCGACGCTCGCCGCCGACTTCTACGACGGGGAGCGGGACGCAGCCGGCGTGCCGGGCTCATTCACGGCGCCGCTGGCAGATCCACCACCGGACGATCAGGTTGGCGCTTCGCTGCGATGGGCCACGAAGGATCTGTGGCCGCGCGACGAAGCCGACGCGACGCTCGCCCAGCAGGAGCCGCTCGATGCCCGTCTGGAAGCGGCCATGTCCAAGACCGACGGCGCGATCGACCGGCTGGTGCTGAACGCGGGCCGCCAAACGGTCCGCGAGGCCGTCGAGCAGGATCGAGGGGCAGTGGCCTACGCGCGCGCTGCCGCTCTTAGCTGCTGCTCGTTCTGTGCCCTCATGTCCAGCCGAGGGGCGGTTTATAAAGATCGCGGAGCGGTCGGCGAGGACGCGAACGACCGGTTCGTCGGAGACGACAGCGTGATCAAGTTTCACAACTTCTGCCGCTGCCAGCCGCTCCCTGTATTCCGGGGGCAGGCCTTCGAGCTGTCATCGAAGGCGCGGGAGTGGGACCGCATCTACCGCGAGTTCGCCGCCCCCTATCCCGGACAGCAGCTCCAGCGCTTCCGCACAGCCCTGGCTGAGCAGCGCGCGCAGGCAGACCCCGGAACTTTCTGACCAACGAGGCCGCCCTGGAGGCAGCCTTTCTCATTTCCACCCACGCCCCTGGAGGGCCGTTTCGTCATGCCCGAAGAGAACGAGCAGATCACCGAGCCGCAGGAGTCCACGGAGCCGGCCGAGCAGGTCGAACCCGAGGTCGAGGCCCCGAACGACGACACGCCCGAGGCTGGCGACGCCCAGGAGGCAGAGCCGGAGAAGAAGGACGAGCCGTTCGACGAGGCGCGCGCCAAGGCGGCGCTCCGCAAGAAGAACTCGGAGAACGAGAACCTCCGCAAGCGCCTGAAGGAAGCCGAGCCGCTACTGGCCGAGCTGAAGCAGCGCAAGCAGGCGGACATGTCCGAGTCGGAGCGGCTCAACGAGCAGCTGACCGCGGCGCAGGAGCAGATCGCCAAGACGCGGCAGCGGCTGGTGCGCAGCGAGGTGCAGGCCCTGGCCGCCACCTCGACGGAATTGCGGGCCGCGTTCGCTGATCCGGCGGACGCGTTCGGCGAACTAGATCTCGCCTCGTACATCGACTCTGACGGCGACGTCGACGTGACGGCCATCGAGGCCGATCTCGCTGCGCTCTTGGAGCGCAAGCCGCACTGGGCGAAGGCTCAGCCCCCGGAGGGCCCGCGGCGTCCCGCACCGGATCGCACTCAAGCGTCCGGCGCCAACAAAACCAAGGCCCCCAGCCCGGAGGACGAGTTCGCCGGGTGGCTGAGCACGCAGCTGAAGTAGCTGCGAGAGAAGAGACATCATGGCGGTCACCGCCCCTCTGACACTTTCCAATGTGGATGGTGCGCTCCTGCCGCGCACCATCACCGCCCCGATCTTCGAGAAGAGCGTGGAGCAGTCCGCGGTCATGGCGCTGGCACGCCCGGCGCCGCTGGCCCTGGATGCCACCACGTCGGTGCCGATCCCGATGGACGTGCCGACCGCCGACTGGGTCGGGCAGGCGGCAAAGAAGCCCCTGTCGACCGGCGGCGTCGACGTGAAGCAGATGCAGGCCAAGAAGCTGGCCGTGCTGATCCCGGTCGCCATGGAGGTCGCGAAGACCAACGCGGGCGGCCTGTACACACAGCTGCAGAAGGACTTGCCGACCGCCTTCGCGCGGGCCTTCGATCACGCCACCATCCACGGCAAGACCATGAAGGGTGCCACCGGACCGTTCACCGAGTACCTGGCCGCCACCAGCAACAGCGTGGCGCTGGGCACGGCGACGCAGGCCAACGGTGGCATCTGGGCCGACCTGGTCAAGGGCATGGAGCAGGTCATCGACGACGACTGGGACTACACCGGCACCGTCGCCGACCACCGGCTGAAGCCCAAGCTGCTGCTGGCGACGGACACCACGGGGCGTCCGATCCTCGTCGACACGCAGACGCCGGGCACCGACATGGCGGCGGCGGGAACGCTGATCGGCGAGCCGCTCGCGTACTCGCGGTCGGTGTCGGGCAAGCAGCGCCGCCAGTCCGCGTCGACCGACACCGGCCTGCGTGGAATCGGCGGCGACTGGAGCCAGGCGGCTTACGGCGTCGGCATGGACATCACCGTGCGGATCTCCGACCAGGCCACCTACATCGACGAGGAGGGCGGCGTGCACAGCGCCTTCCAGGAGAACCTGGTGTTGATCCTGGCGGAGGCCTACTACGGCTTCGTCATGGGCGACCAGGACGCGTTCGTAAAGTTCACCGGCACTCCTTCGGGGTCGTGATGGCAGCCGTCCCGGTGTCCGCGCCGGGCGGGACGGCCAAGCCGCTGAAGATCGTCGCCAGGGTGCACGCGTTCCCGCCGGAGCACAATGCGGGGGCCGAGCACATGCTCGTGTCGATGCTGCGGCCTCTGGTGGAGCGCGGCCACGACGTGTCGGTGTGGCTGTCCCGCTACGGGCAGGCCCACAAGGAGTACGAGTACCGCGGCATCAAGGTCATCCCTCTGGAGTCGCGGCTCGACTTCCCGACGGCGATCCGCCGGGCTGACGTGCTGTTGGCACACCTGGAGACGGTCCCGCCGACCGCGTCGATGGCCCGCGGCTACGGAAAGCCGATGATCGTGGTGTGCCACAACACGCACAGGCCCACGTTCCGGGATGCCGCTGCGGGCGGGACTGCTCTGGCGGTCTACAACTCGCTGTGGATGGAGCGGGAGGCGGAGCTGTTCTTCGCCGAGTACCCGAAGTCGATCCGCCCCGAGCGGTCGCTGATCGTGCGTCCGCCGGTGTTCGCCGGCGAGTACGCGACGAAGCCTGGCAAGGCCATCACTCTGATCAACTGCAATCTGGAGAAGGGCGGCAAGGTGTTGGAGGCCTTGGCGCGCAGGATGCCGGAGCAACAGTTCCTCGCGGTGCGCGGTGCCTATGGCACACAGCTCCTGCCCGATCTGCCGAATGTCGAGGTCGTCGAGCATGTGGACGGTCAGAGCATGCGGGAGACGGTGTACGCCAGGACCCGGGTGCTGCTCATGCCGTCCTCCTACGAGTCGTGGGGCCGGGTCGGCTGCGAGGCGATGGCGTCGGGTATCCCCGTCGTCGCTCACCCGACGCCTGGCCTGTGCGAGTCCCTCGGTGAAGCCGGGATCTTCGTGGACCGCGAGGACATCGACGGCTATGAGGCGGTCCTGCGGAAGCTCGCGTCGGCCGCCGAGTACCGGCTGGCCTCCAAGCGCGCCAAGGCCCGCTCTGTCGAACTCGATCCGGCGGCCGACCTGGCTGCCTGGTGCCAGGCCGTGGAAGCCCTGCCCGCCTAGGAGGCCGCCGTGGCGTTCGAAATCCCGACCGCCGAAGACCTGGGCCTCTACCTGGACCTGGACAAGATCGGCGGGGACCGGGCAGCGCTCCTCATCCGGCAGGCCATCAACCTCTGCCAGACCGTAGTGAAACCTCTCCCTGAGGGCGCCGAGGCCGTGGTCCTGTCGGTCGCAGGCCGGGCCTACACCAATCCGCAGCAGGTGTCTTACGAGACGATCGGCCCGATGTCGGTGCAGCGTCCGACGGGTTCGGGCGGTCTGTATCTGACGAAGGCCGACAAGTCGGCGCTCAAGTCGCTGGCCGGGCGGGGCGGTGCGTTCACGGTCGATCCGACACCGGACACGGCGGATCCGTCGCCGACGTGGCCGATCGACGATGCCGGGTTCCCTGATGAGTTCGAGCCGGGCTGGGGGTACACCTGATGCCCGGCCTCTACCCGTTCGGGGAGACGGTCGTGCGTCTGCGGCGCGGGCCGTCGCCGGGACGGGATCCGCGAGGCCAGCCCATCCCCGGCCCGCTGCTGGAACAGCCCGTGAAGGGCTGCGTCGTGGCTCCCCGCCAGTCCACGCCGCAGGTCGGCGGGGACGACCAGCAGGCCCGCGACACCGTCATCGTCGGATGGACCGTGTACGCCCCGGCGGGCGGCGAATGGCGCACCACCGACCAGGTGCGCATCCGCGGCGAGCTGTGCGAAATCACCGGCGAGCCTGGCGACTGGGGCCGCAACCCCTTCACCGGCACCCGCGGCCCCGTCCAGTTCGCCGCAGACCGCGTCACCGGCTAGCCGACCCCGCCCGCACCTCGATCGCGCAAGGAGGCGGCCATGGGCGCACGGTTCAAGATGTCCCGTAAGGGCGTCGGGCAGATGCTGCGCATGCCAACTATGCAGGCAGAGATGCTGCGCCGCGCCGAAGTCATCAAGGGCGTCGCCATCGCTACGTCTCCCGTGGACGCGGGTGGCCCCCATCCGGGCCACTACAAAGCTTCCTGGGAGACGGACAGTACGCGCCGCGGCGGACATCGCCGGGATCGTGCTGCGGGCTACGTCCGCAACACCGCGTACTACGCCCGCTGGGTGGAGTACGGCACGGAGAAAGTCCCCGCCCATCACGTGCTGCTGCGTGCCGCCCTGATCGGCGGGCGGAATCAGTGACCGCGATCATCGACATCGAGGCCGAGCTGATTCCGCGTGCTCAGGCCCGCTTCCCGACTGCGGTGGTGCGCGACGAGCTCGACAACAACCTGCTGAAAGAGTTGCCGACGATCCAGTTCGAGCAGATCCCCGGCGGGAGCGACGACGGCCTGAGGCTGGGCCGGATGCTCGTCGACATGAACGTGTACGCGGCCTCCCGAGCCGCAGCGTTCGACCTCGCCCGCCAGGTTCACCACTGGCTCACCGGCGAGATTCGAGGGTCGGCCAGCGGTACGGCGGTGATCGGACGCGCTGACTGTATCGCCCTGCCTGCGATCCGCCCCTACGAGAACCTCGCCCTTCGCCGCGTCGGCGGCACCTACCAGATTTACAGCCACCCGGTCTCCTGACCGTTTGCGGGCCCGCGCCGGACCCCTTTGATCCCGCCCGTGCGCGGGCTTCACGCATGTCTGGAGACAACGATGGTCAACATCACCCGCGCAGCGGACCTGACTGAGGTCGGCGCGAATGGCGGCGGCTGGACCGCCGATCTCGGCACTTCTTCGCCGGGGGACCCGCTGATTCAGCCCATGCCGCCGTGGGAGCCGCTCGGCGCCATCTCGGACGACGGCCTGGTGCAGGGGTTCGACGAGGACAGCCAGGAGTACACCCCTTGGGGGTTCACCTCGCCGATCCGCACGACGATCACGAAGTCCCTCCGTACCTTCAAGATCACCGTGTGGGAGACGGGCCGCACCACGGTGCGATCCCTGCAGTACCGCATCCCTGTCGCAGATCTGACCCCGGCGAGCGGCCTGACCACGTTCGCGGAGACCGCTTCCCCGCTGCCGGACCGCCGCGCCTTCTGGTTCGTCGTGCTCGACGGCGAGACCTCTCTGGGCTTCTACGTGCCCGAGGGCGAGATCTCCGACCGCAGCGACGTCACTCACAAGCAGGACGAGATGGCCGGCTTCGAGTGGACGGTCACCGCCTACCCGGACATCAGCGGCAACACGGTCTACCACGCGGACCGTGTCCCGGCGACGCCCGACTACACGGGCTCCTGACCCTCTGACTGGTGGGCGGGTCGCATAGCCAGCCGGCGCGGGCCCGGCCCGTCCACCTCTGCCCTTTGCCCGCGCCCTACATGAATGGAGGCCCGCGCCATGGCTGCAAATGCCAGGACCGCCGCCCGCAAGAAGACCACCGCCGCCCGGCCGGCCCGCAAGACTGCCGTCGTCGCTCCGGACGTGGAGCCTGAAGAGGACTTCGACGATGACGACGCCGCTGAGGCGCAGGAAGACGAGGCCGAAGGCCACTACGTAACTGCCAAGCTGGTCGGTGAGGACGTTCAGATTCTGCCGCCCAGCGTGTGGCGCCAGTCGTGGAACCGGCTGCTGAACTCCGGCCAGATCGATGCTTTCGCTGAGCTCGTCATCCACCCGGAGGACTATGAGCGGTACGAGGAACTCGACCCGACGAATGCCCAGTTCGGTGAGTTCATCGGTGAGGCCAGCGAGCAGGTCGCGGAGGGCCCGGGAAAATCGCGTGGACCCAACAGGTCTACGAGGCGCACGCGGAGGCGGTAGAGGCTGACCTGTGGCGCTTCTATCAGCGTGACGTCCTGGACGTGCACCGTGGCGCGATGACGTGGCGGCAGCTGCGGGTCCTGATCCAGCACCTGCCGCCCGAGTCGTCGACGATGACGGCGCTACGGAACGAGCTCTCGGACGACGAGCTCACCGAGCAGGCAGAGAAGGGCGAGCCGGAGAAGGGCCGCTGGTCCCAGCTCGAACAGCTCACAGCCTCCGTACTGGATGCGGTCCGGCGCCTGGAGTACGTGACGATCTGCGCCAACACGGAGCACAAGCGCGACCAGCCCGAGCCGCCAGTGCCCGCGCGTAGACCGGGCGCCAAGCCCCGACAGTCGAAGCTGAAAATGTCTGAGCAGACCGCCGAGCGTCTCTTCCAGTTCATCCACGGAGGCGCCGCGTAGCGCTGCGAGGGGAGGCCCCTCGTGGCGATCAGTGTCGGATCCGTCGAAGTTGATGTCATCCCGTCGGCGAGAGGGATTTATGGCCGGCTGCAGGCTGCGCTGGTCCCTCCGGCGCGACGGGTGGGCGATGAGGTTGGCCGGATCATCGGGCAGCAGATTGCCCAGCACATCGCCCCGGCCGTCACCCAGGGCGTCAACAACGGTGCCCGCGCCGCCAGGCCCGCCGCGACCAGGCAGGGAAGCGAAACGGGCGGAGCCTTTGCCCGGTCGCTGAAGGCCCGCCTCGAGGCTGCCTTCCGCAGCATGCCCAAACTGGACGTCCGTCTGTCCGACACGGGCGTCGATGCGGATCTGGCGCGACTGAGGGCCCGCCTGGAGTCCCTTGCTGGCAAGACCATCGGCATCGACATCGACGCCGAGCGGGCTCGCGCGGAGGCCGCCGACATCGAGGAGCGGCTGCGCCGGATCGGTGCTGCCCACCCGAACGTCGCGGTGCGTGCGGACACGGCGGCGGCGATCGCGCAGCTGCGGCTGCTGCGGGAGCAGATCGACGAGGTCAGCTCGCGCCCCGCCCACATCCGGGTGGAGACGGACGGCACGTTCGGGCAGCGGCTGCGGGCGGCCGTGCAGCAGGCCGAGGCGTCCCTCCCGAACATCAACATCGGTGCGGACACCACCCCCGCCGAGGTGGAGATCGCCCGGCTGCGCGCCCAGCTGACGGCGCTGCGGGATGTGCGGATCGGCGTCGACATGGACGTCGCCACCGCGACGGCCCGCGTCGAGGCGATCCAGGCCCGCTTGCAGGCGCTGTCGGCATCGGATGCGGACGTCGCGGTACGTATCGACACCGGAGCCGCCGCCGCGCAACTCGCTGTCGTGCGTGCGCAGATCGCCGCGCTGGACGGCAAGCGCATCAACATCCGCACCGACGTCAGCACGGCTCAGGCAGTCGCCGCGCTGTTCCAGCTGACGGTGGCTCTCGGTGCTGTCGCCGCGATCCCTGCCATACCGATTCTGGCTGCGGGGATCGGCTCTATTGCCTCGGCGGCTGTTGCCGCCGGGGCTGGCGTTGGCGCGCTCGCAGCCGTCGCCATCCCGGCTTTCGTCGGCATCGCAGGGGCTCTGCAGGCACAGAAGACCGCCCAGGACGCTGCGGCGACTGCCTCCATCAAGGGTGGCCAGGCCAGCGGCCAAGGCGCCTCCAAGGCCTTGCAGTTGGCGGGCGCCCAGCAGTCTCTTGCCTCGGCGCACCGTAATGCGGCACGGCAGATCGGGCAGGCGGAGGACTCTGTCGCGGACGCGGTCCGCTCGTCGGCTGAGGCGAACCGACAGGCTTCCCAACAGGTGAAGGCTGCCCGGCAGTCGTTGGCGGATGCGGTGCAGCAGGCCGCGGACCGGGAGCGGGACGCCGCTGAACGCGTCTCGCAGGCCGAGGACTCTCTCGCTGACGCTCAGCGCACTGCCCGGCAGGCTCAGCAGGATCTCACCCAGGCCCGCAAGGACGCCGTCGTCGAACTGGCCGAGCTGTCGGGTCGGCTGGCGGATGCGCAGCTGTCTGAGCGGGATGCGGCGCTGTCGGTACAGGAGGCTCAGGTCCGGCTACGGGCGACGCAGGCCGTCGGATCCAAGGCCACCGCGCTCGAGCAGCAGCGCGCCCAGCTCTCGTATGACCAGGCGGTGCAGCGGCTCAAGGAGCAGCAGGCCGAGACGAAGCGGCTGACCGGCGAGAAGCGCGCTGCCGACAAGGCCGGAGTCGAAGGCTCCGACACGGTCCGCAGCGCCCAGGAGCGCCTCGCCGCCGCCGAGCAGGGAGTTGCAGAGCAGCAGAAGGCTCTGGGGAAGACCCGCACCGAGGCGGCCCGGCAGCAGGTTCGGGGGCAGCGGGACATTGCTGCGGCTCAGGAGAAGGTCGCCGAGTCGCAGCGCAATGTGACCAAGGTTCAGGAGGACGGCGCCAGGTCTGTGGCGCGCGCTCAGGAGTCTTTGGTGGCCGCGCAGCAGTCGGCCGCCGACTCGATTGCCAGTGCTCAGCGGCAGATTGCCTCCGCGTCGCAGCAGGCGGCCGGGGGCGTCGATCAGGCTGCCGTCGCGCAGGCCAAGTACCAGGAAGCCCTTGGGAAGCTGACGCCAGCGGCCCGGCAGACCTTTGATGCGTTTGTCTCGCTGAAGGGCGCGTTCGGGGATTGGTCGAAGTCGCTGCAGCCGCAGGTCATGCCGATTTTCACGCGGGCCCTGAACGGGCTGAAGAACAGCTTGCCGGGGCTGACGCCGTTCGTGAAGGCTGCCGCCGACGCGATCGGTGAGCTGCAGGATCGGGCGTCCCGCGGATTCAAGTCCGAGGGATGGAAGGCCTTCAAGTCGGACCTGGCGGGCGCCACTCGGCCCGCGATCATCGGGCTCGGCGTGGCCTTCGCGAACCTGTTCAAGGGCATGGGCGGCATCGTCCAAGCCTTCCTGCCGCACATGGACTCCATCTCGACGCGGATGCAGGCCATCACCGGCCGCTTCGCGAACTGGGGCACCAACCTCAAGGGCTCGCCCGCCTTTGAGCGCTTCCTTGCCTACACGGCCGAACAGGGCCCGATCATGGCCCGTTCCCTCGGTGATATCAGCTCCGCCTTCTATCAGGTGGCCAGAGCTCTGTCTCCGCTGTCGGGTCCGATCCTGGAGATCCTCGGCGCGCTGGCCCGTGGTCTGGCGTCGATCGCCACGACGCTGCCGTGGCTGATCCAGGGCATGTATCTCGCCTACATCGCGACTCGGTTGTGGACCATCGCGATGTTCCTTTTCAACGCGGTGATGAATGCCAACCCGATCACGCTGATCGTGTTGGGGATCATCGCGCTCGTCGCTTCCGTGATCTACGCCTACAAGCACTTCGCCTGGTTCCGCACGGGGGTGCAGGCGGCGTGGACCGGTATCAAGGTCGCCTCGCTGTGGCTGTGGAACACCGTGCTCAGGCCTGTCTTCGGGAAGATCATGGTGGGTGTTCGTCTGCTGGGTGTCGCCTTCCAGTGGGTGCGCGATCACCTGTGGGTGCTTCTCGGCGCTGGCCCGCTGGGCTGGGTGATCTTCTTTGCGGTCACCTTCATCAAGAACTTCGGCCGCATCCGGACCGGGGTGACGGTAGCCCTGCAAGCGGTGGGCCGTTGGGCGATGTGGCTGTGGCGCAACGCGATCAAGCCCGCGTTCGATGGCATCGCACTCGCCGCGCGGATTCTCGTCGCCATCATCGTTGTAGTCCTCGTCGCCCCGATCGTGATCGCTTTCCGGCTCGCTGCGGCTGTCGGGATGTGGCTGTGGAAGACGGCTCTGGGGCCTGCGTTCCGGGGGATCGGCGCGACGGGGAAGTGGTTGTACGAGAAGGCCATCAAGCCTGCCTTCAACGGCATCGCGGCAACGGGGCGATGGTTGTACCGCAGCGCGATCAAGCCCGCAGCGGACGGCATCGTCGCGAGCTTCAAGTTCGTCGGCCGCATCGGAACGTGGCTGTACCGGACCGCGCTGCGGCCTGCGTTCCGCGGGATCGGCGATGTGTCGAAGTGGCTGTACGACAAGGCGATCCGGCCGACCTTCGGGTTCATCGCGAGCCGGGCGTCGTGGCTGTACAACAAGGGCCTCAAGCCTGCCTTCGACCGGATCAAGTCTGCAGTCCGGCTCGTCGGCAAGGCCTTCGACTCGGCGCGGAAGGCCATCGGTACCGCCTTCGGGAAGATCAAGTCGATCACGGCTGCGCCCGTCAATTTCGTGATCGAATACGTGTACCGGAAAGGCATCAAAGCCATTTGGGACAAGGTGGCCGATTTCGTCAAGCTGCCCCACATGCCCAAGGGGCCGGACCTCCTGGCTGCAGGCGGCACGGTCGGCCAAGGCTTCGGGCCTGCGCGTCCGATGGTCACCAACCGGCCGACCGCGATCGTCGGCGAGGGTAATCCCCGCTACCCCGAGTACGTCATCCCGACGGATCCCAAGTTCCGGGACCGGGCGCAGGCTCTGCACGCAGCTGCGGGCACGCGGCTGATGGCAGGCGGAGGCGTCCTGGGTGACGCCTGGGACTGGACGAAGGACACCGTCCGTGACGTCGTCGGCAAGGGCATCGACTGGGTCAAGACCGGTGCTGACCTCCTCGTTCACCCCTCCAAGGTGTGGACGAAGTTGGTCCAGCCCGTCGTCGGCAAGATTGCCAAGGGGGTTGAGTCCGCAGGTAAGTGGGGCACGGCGGTCGGCAAGATCCCACTCAAGATGATCTCCGGCCTGAAGGACAAGATCGTCGATGCTGCGACGAGCATGTTCGCGGGTGGCTACGAAGGCCGCGGCGAGTGGATTAAGCCGGTTAACGCCCGCTACGGCACGCCCTTCGGTAAGCGTGGCTCCATGTGGTCCTCTGGCCGTCACACCGGCCTGGACTTCCCCGCCGCCGTAGGTACCGCGGTCAAGGCCGTCGCCGACGGAAACGTGTCCCAGACCGCACGTGGCGGCCCCTACGGCAACCACATCATGATCGACCACGGTGGCGGTCTGCAGTCGCTGTACGCCCACCTGTCGAAAATCCGCACCACCGTCCCCAAGGCCGTCAACGGCGGCAACCGCATCGGCGACGTCGGAGCCACCGGCAACGTCACCGGCCCGCACCTCCACCTCGAAGCACGCAAGAACGGCCGCGCAGTCGACCCCATGAAGTACCTCACGGCCGGAGGCGGCGGATTCAGCGCCAACGCAGTCGGCGCAGCGCAGCGGTACGCCAAGTCGATCCTTGGCCGATACGGGTGGGGCCCGAGCCAGTTCGGGCCGCTCAAGAAGCTGTGGACCGGCGAATCCAACTGGCGCTGGAACGCACTAAACCGCAGCTCAGGGGCCTACGGCATCCCCCAGGCGCTCCCTGCATCGAAGATGCGGTCTGCCGGTGCCGACTACCGGTCGAACGCGAAAACCCAGATCCGGTGGGGCCTCGGCTACATCAAGGGCCGCCCCGACTACGGCAGCCCGTCACGGGCCTACTCGAAGTGGCTCTCCCGCAGCCCGCACTGGTACGACCAGGGCGGATACCTGGAGCCAGGCCTCAACCTCGCCTATAACGGCACCGGCCGTCCGGAGCCGGTCTTCACGTCGACGCAGGCCAGCGCGCTGACACGGCTGGCGATGTCGCCGTCGGCGGGAGGCGGCGGCCAGTTCGAGGGCGACCTCTATCTCGACTCCGGGGCCTTCCTCGGACACGTCCGCGGCGAAGTGCAGCAGACCATGTCCGACCTCACCACCACGCTGACCGCAGGCCGGAGGTGAGACATGCCGATCCCCGGAAATCTCCTGTCGGCAACCACCGAGTCGGTTGACCCGAACACCTCCGGCTGGGTGAGCAAGCTCAACTGCACCCTGCTCAAGGGCACGGGGGGGCGGAACGGGGACGGCTGCCTCGTCGTCAAGTCGGCGGCGGCGGGGGAGATGCAGGCCCGCACCGTCTCCTCCTACCCCGTCACCGCAGGTACGACGTACCAGACGTTCGCGGACGCCGCCGGGGTCGTCCCCGAGCGGATCGGAATCCGCTGGCTGAGCGCCACCAGCACCGAAATCTCGATCACCTGGTCCCTGACCACGCTGGCGGCCTCCAGTAACTGGCACCGGGTTGGCGTGGCCGGGATGGCGCCGGCCGGGGCGACGCAAGCGCAGGTACTGCTGTCGTCGACCCCGGCGGCCGGGTTGGTCAATCAGTACTGGGAGAACGTCTATTTGGGGTTGCCGATCAGGACTGTCGGTAATCTCTTCGCGTTCGGGACGGAGTCCGCGGAGGTCGACGCGTCCGGGTGGACGGCCGAGGTCAACGCGGGCGTCTCCCGCCAGGTTCCGGTCGCCGCATGGGCGGTCGACAACTACCTGGCGGGCGGCCACACCATCGCGGTCACCGCGACCGGTGCGGGCAACGCCGCAGCGGTCTCAACCGACCGGCCAGCCGTCACCCTGGGCACCGACTACCTGGCCTACGCCTACCTCAACCCGCCAACACTCTTGGCCGACTGCTGGATCGAGCTGCGCTACTACGACGCCAACGGCAACCAGATCAGCGCGACGCGTTCGACGCTCGTCTCGCCGATGCCGGGGTCGGGCTGGTACCGGCAGCGCGCCTCGGCTATCGCCCCGTCGAATGCTGCGACGTGCGGGGTGGCGGCGGGCGTCAACGGCGCCAGTGGGGGCCAGGTACTGCGGCTCGAAGGCGTCGTCGTCGCCGTCGCACCGATCGTCCAGGCCGGGACGATCCTTCCCTATGCCGACGGCAGCTTCGAGCAGGGCGTCGCCGGGTGGACACGCCCCTCTGGGGTCGCGGTCATCGGCCGGTCGACGCCTTGGGGGCAGGTCGCCTTCGACGGCTCCTACTCCCTGTCGATCACGTCGGCGACCGCGACGGCCAGCGTCGTGCGCTCCGGCCGCTTCGCGGCCCCGGGCGGAGCAGGGACCAGCTACCGGGCTCAGATCCTCGCCACCCTCGGCGCCGGATCGTGGACCGTGAACGTCAAGGTTCGCTGGTACGACGCCTCCAACGGTGATCTCGGTACCACGGGAGGCACCAGCTACACGTTTCCGGGCGCCAGCTGGTACGCCATGTCAACCGACGCCAGCGTGCCCGCCAACGCCACGCAGGGAGCGATCGAGCTCACCGTCACGGCGGGCGCCACCAACTCGGCGATGTACGTCGACACGGCGGCCCTGTGGCTGGCGGTGCCGCTCACCGCGGTGACCGTCGTGGAGGAGAGCGCCAGCATCACCCTGACTCTGCGGGAGCTCGCTGTCGGCCAGTCCATCAGCGTCTACCGGGAGGGGCTCGACGGCATCCGCACCCTGGTGCGCGGGCCGCTTGGACTCCTCGACCGGACCCGCATCACATCCGACCTGATGATCATCGAGGACTATGAGGCACCTCTCGGCGTACCCGTCCTGTACCGGATCGAACTCTGGCCCGACGGGGCCACCACGCCGGGCACCCGCAGCTCCGACACCCTCACCATCCCCGCCGGAGACCTCAATCTCGCCTGGCTGAAAGACCCGGGCAACCCGCAGCGCAACATGCGGGTGATGATCTCGAAGGCCCCCGACTGGCAGCGGCCCATCGAGCAGGCGGTCTACCGGGTCAAAGGGCGACGTAACGCCGTGACCCACAGCGATGTCCGTGGCGGCCTCGAAGGCGACCTTGCTGTCTGGACCCGCTCTGACGACGAACGCAAGGCGCTCCACTGGCTGCTGGACTCCGGGAATGTCCTTCTCTGGCAGGCCGTCCCCGGCATGGGCATCGACGATATGTACGTCAGCGTCGCACTCGTTCCTGAGGCCCGCGTCGGTGGCACGGCGATGGAGCTCTGGCGCGCTTGGACGCTGCCCCTCACGCAATCAGACATGCCGATCACGACAGGGCTCAGCGGGTCTGCGGGCCGCACTTGGCAGGACATCCTCGCCGAGTTCGACACATGGGGAGATCTGCTCCCCACGTATGCCACCTGGGAGGATGTCCTCCTCGACCGCAGGCTGGGGTGATCCATGTACCCCGTCACCGACCGATTCCTGCCCCGCCTCGGCGAATCGCATTCACCCGTCACCGAGGTCAAGCTCTTCAAGAACGACGGCTCGGTGGTCACGCTCGAGCACACGGGCGGCTCCGTACCCGTGGACCGCGGGCAGACGATCCGCCGCACCTGCACCGTCACCTCGGCAGACGTTTTGCTGATACCCCGCACGCCCAACGATCAACTCGCTACCTACGGGGCACGACTCCGCATAGCGCGCGGTGTCAGCTACGGCGACGGCTCGCAGGAGCTCGTCCCGATCGGCGTCTTCCGTCTCGACAGCGTCGACGGCGACCCCACAGACGGGCCCGTCACCCTACAGGGCAAGTCGCTGGAGGCGTGCGTCGCCGACGACAAGTTCACCGAGCCGTACAAGGCGACCGGGACCGTCGTCGGCGCCGCCACTGCGCTCATCCAACGCTCCCTGCCGACAGCCGACGTCATCAGCCTCATCGTCGACAGCCCCATCGGCGCCCGGACGTTCGACGTCGAGGCCGACCCGTGGGCAGGAGTGCAGGAGATCGTGGCCGCGGCCGGCGCCGAGTGCTACACGAACGCCGACGGAGTCTTCGTCATCAGCGCGCTGCCGGAGCTTCTGGCTACGCCCGCAGTCTGGGAAGTCGCTGCTGGGGAGGGCGGCGTGTACGTGCAGGGCAGCCGGGCCATGAGCTCCGACAAGGTCTTCAACGGCGTCCTGGCCCGCGGCGAGAACACCGAGGAAAACATCCCGCCAGTCGAGTACCTCGCCACCGACAACGACGTCAACTCGCCGACCTACTGGGGCGGTCCCTACGGACGCAGGCCGGACTTTTACAGCTCCAGCACGCTCACCACGGTCAACGCCTGCGCGCAGGCGGCCAATCTGAAGCTGATCGCCGGAAAGGCCCCCAACGCGTCCGGCGACTTCTCCAGCCTGCCGAACCCGGCGCTGGAATGCGGCGACGTCATCCGCGTCATCCACCCCGACGGCACTCGCGAACTCCACCAAGTGCAGTCGTTCAGCGTGCCGTTGGACACCGGCGGCGACTTCCCGATCACCACGATCGCGGCGAAGGAGGACGCGTGAAATCCAACTTCGGCACGGTCCGCCAGCTCGCCGACGCGCTCCAGCAGCAGGCTGTCTCCGCGGGGGCGACCGCTACCAGCGTGCGGGGTTCGGACTGGCGGCTCGCCACGGTCCAGACCGTCAACGCTGGCGGCACGGTCATCACGGACGACGGCATTACGGCTCGGCAGATGGAGACGTACACGCTGGCGCAGGTCGGCGACGTCATCGCCCTCACGCAGTCGAGCAGCGGCAACTGGCTGGCATGGGGCCGCATGAGCACCGGCGATCCAGGCTGGACGACGCCGACGCTCGGCACCGGATACACGCAGGGCAACACCACCACGCAGGGCAACAACAACGGCCCGATCAGCTACCGCAAGACCGTCTGGCAGGGCGGCTGGTGGATGGAATGGGATGGCGGCGCCACCCGCGCCAACGGCGCCCAGACCACCAACATCCTTTCCGCTGCCCTGGCCGCTGAGTTCCGACCCGTCGCCCGCGCATCCTTCGTCGCCGCCCGCAACGCCACCAGCATCACGGGCGTCGCAAACTCCACCTCCGTTGTGCACTCCGTGAAGGTCGACTTCGACTCCGACGGCACCGTCTCCCTCATCAGCGCGGCGGCCGGTGCCACAGAGACCAACTGGTTCTCCCTCAAAGGGATCCGCTACCCACTCGACTGAAAGGGCCGTCATGGCTGCCCCTGCCAGCTACCGGATCGTCGTCAACGGTGGCGAATCCAGCCTCGAAGTTTCCCTCGCCGAAGGCGACTACTCGCCCGTCACCGACGACGACATGCCCGCCCTCGTCTGGGAGCTGGCCAGAGCGGTCTCGGACGTCGAGGGCGCCAACACCGTCACCGTCCACCGCACCTCGCCCGTGACCACAGCCGTCCTGGAGGTCTGATGCCGATCACGGACGACTACGGTCAGAACGTCCAGATCGCCGCCCTCACCGATGCCCCTGACGCAGGGAAGCTCGCCAAGGACATCGTCAACGCCATCGTGCAGCGCGGTGTCATGCGCTTCGCCTCGGCTTCCGGCCGGGCCGCGACCCTCACAGGCGCCGCAGCTCCGGTCGAGGGGATGCAGACGTGGCTCCAGGACGTGAACCGCCTGGACGTGTACGACGGAGCTGGGTGGGTGGCCGTCTCCACAGGCGCCTCAGCCTGGACAACGATCTCTCTCGCATCCGGGTTTCAGCAGAACGGCAACTCCAACGGCACACTCCAGTACCGGCTCCTCAACATCAGCGGCGAAGAGTCATTGCAGCTTCGTGGGGCGGTCGGACGCTCGTCGTGGCCGTCGACTCCGGCTGGCAGCTACATCATCAACTCGACGGCTCTGCCGTCGATCGTGCGCCCGGCTACGCTCCGCACGGTGACGATCCCCTGCAGCGACATCGCCTCCGACCGCATCGCCTTGAAGCTCGACGTGCAGACCGACGGCTATCTGCAGGTCTACGGCACCGGGTCCTCTGTGAAACCCCCGTGGATTGGCTTCAACGGCACCATCGTCAGCCTCTGACCAGCAGAAGAGCACAGTCATCGCGCCCCTGGTCGGGGGCTCTTTTCATGTTCGGAGGCCGCATGGCCACCCAGTGCAAGCTCTACCGCGACACCCCGCAGATCATCCCGCCGAGCTCGTGGACGCTGCTCACGTTCGACCACGCGATCCGCAACGACCGGCACATGTACCGCCCGCCCGCGCTGATCATGCCGCCGTTTGACGGGGACTTCATCTGGGGCCGCAACATCCGCTGGGAGCCGCTCACCATCCCAGACGGCGATCTCCGGGTCCGCCAGTTCATGGCCCGCTTCGTCCGCGACCCACTCGGTGAACCCGACGACACCGGCGCCGAAGACCAGCTCGACACCCCCGGCCGCGACTGGGACACCAACGTGTGGACGTTCTTCGGCGAGTCCGGCGTCCCCGTCGGCGTCCAGGTATGGCACGACCACCACGAACCAGCAGCCGTCGGCCACGCCCAATTCGTCGCCACCACCTGGGACTACTAGAGAAAGGACGCGGAAATGGCTGCACCACTGTCAGCCGACACCCTTCTGGCCGAGCTCCGAGCCGAGGGTGTCCGTGTCGTTGAGAGCTCCGGGTGGCGGGTCCATAACCGTAACCACAAGGGCCCGTGGGGCCCGGTGAACGGCATCGTCATCCACCACACAGCCGGATCGAACAGTCTGAACATCTGCATCAACGGCTTGTCCGGGCTGCCGGGCCCGCTGTGCCACACCCACCTGAGCAAGTCGGGTGTCGCGACAATGGTCGGGCATGGGCGCGTGAACCATGGCGGAATGTTCGCGGCCAACGCGCACCGGGCGGTCGTCAATGAGGCGTCGACGCACCCGCAGCCGGACGCCGCCGAACTGATCGACGGCAACCAGCACTACTACGGCATCGAGATCGAGAACCTCGGCAACGGCTGCGACCCCTACCCAAATGTGCAGTACGACCAGGCCGTTCGGTGGGCTGCGGCAATCTGCCGGGCGCACGGCTGGTCAGAGCATTCGGTGATCGGCCATAAGGAAGGCACCCGCCGGAAGATCGACCCCAGCTTCGACATGGACAAGTTCCGCAACGACGTCGCAGCCCGCCTCACCCACCCCGCCCGATGGAGCCCCGGCACCGAACCACCCACGGAGGACGACGTGCCACACACACTCGGCCAGTACGACGAGACCGACCGCACCATCGTCCCCGGCAAATGGACGACCCTGTCCATCGAAGGAATCGACCTGCTGACCGGAGCCGCCGCCTACCAGGCGATGGCGCAGATCACCACCAGCGCTCCGGAGGGCTCGACACTGCAAGGCCGCTTCTACCACCACCGCACCGACGGCACCCGCTGGACCGGCGGCATCACCGAGCGGCAGGGCAGCGAAGGGTCGACGTTCGCCGACTTCCACAACGCCGGCTCCATCAAGGCCACCGAAAAGCTCCGCTTCGAACTCGCCTACTGGCCTGTCGACCCGACCGACCGGACGTCCATCACCATCTCAACCAGCCGCCTGCGCGGCCTCTACTGGAAGTAGGCACCATGAAGACCTTCGGCAGGGAGCCTGCCCTTCTTATCGCCACCGTCAGCGCAGGCCTGTCGCTTCTGGTCAGCTTCAACTTCGGCCTCAGCGCCGAGCAGGCGGGCGCGATCGTCGCCGTCATCTCTGCGGTGTTCGCCGCGGCGACGGCGGCCATCACCCGCCCGATCGCCCCTTCCGCGTTCACCGGCCTCGTTGCCGCAGTCGTCGCGCTCCTCGCCGCCTACGGATTCAGCGTCTCCGCCGAAACCGTCGGCGCACTGAACGCCGTTGTCCTCGCGGTACTCGGCCTGCTGACCCGCAGCCAGGTGTCCCCGAATTCGCCCGCCAAACCGACGGCCGTCTGACCCGGGGACGCACATGGCCGATGAACCGTCCAACGGCGAACTCGGGCGGCTCATCAGCTCGTTGCAGGGTGAGATGCACCGCCGCATGGACACCCTCAACGTGCGGCTCGGCGAGTTCGTGCAGCAGAACGTGTACGACACGCACAACCGGTACACGGCCGAGGCGCTCGCCCGCCTCCAAAGCGACGTACAACAGGCCCGCGTCGAGAACGCGAAACTCGAGGACGACCTCGAGCAACATCAGCGTGACGAGGCCAAACGCAGGGAGGACGAGCGGCAGCGTCGCCTCTATCAGGCAGTGATTCCCGTGCTGCTGGCCATCATGTCGGCGGCGATCGCAGTGTGGGCGGTGGTGTCAAAATGAGCGCCGCCCGCAAAATGCGCCGCCCGCTCCGCCTGCCGCCCGCCGAATGGCTTGTCGGGTTCACCCTCGTCCTGGTCGCAGTGTTCCTCGGCTGGCTCGCCGTCCAGGTGGTCGCACTCTCAGGCGATCTGCGGACGGCCAACGACGCGCGCGACGCCCTGGCCCGCCAGGTGCAAGGCCTCGGCGGGAAACCCGTGGCCGGGCCGCCGGGCAGCCGCGGCGAATCCATCACCGGACCCCGCGGCCCCAAGGGCGACAAGGGAGATTCAGGCGAGCCCGGCCCGTCAGGGGCGCCTGGCAGGAAAGGCGACGATGGCGAGACCGGCGACGAAGGCAGCGACGGCGTGGGGGAGACCGGACCAACCGGAGCCGCAGGTCCGGACGGTGTTGCAGGCCCGCCCGGCCCACAGGGGGAACCGGGCCCTGCCGGCCCGCAGGGCGAGCCGGGACCCGCAGGAGAGAACGGGGCAGACGGCCGCGACGGACAGACCTGCCCCGACGGTTACTCGCTCCAGCCCCCGGCCGACGACCCGGATGCGCTCGTATGCCGCCGTGACGGGGCTCCGGACCCTGACCCGCCGGGCAACGGACCGCAGGCCGCCGCGCTGGATCCGCAACGCCGCCAGTACTGAGGAGAGCCGATGCCCGACCCGCGCCCCATGGCCCGCCGCGTCGACGACTCGGCAGGCGACATCCCATCCCTCGTGCAGCTCGGCTTGGCCGAGGCGCCGCCACAGCCCATCTACGAGAGACTGTTCCTCGAGCCGGACATGCCGCCCGCTGACCCCGCAGAATGACCAACGCCCCGCTCCTGCCTCATGGCAGGAGCGGGGCGTTTCGTCACGTCACGCTTCTTTGACGGATGTTGCAATGCTGGATATGGCGATGGCCGCTGCGGCGAATACGGCCCAGTGTGCCCAGATCCAGCGGACCGACTCGAAAACGATGTTGTCCATGACGGCCCCTGTCTTCCGGGTAGCTGACAACGGCATCCCGAGTGCCCCCGGGATGCCGTTGTGCTTTGCAGCCTGCACCAGGTGCCCCCGGTACTGGCCTTGTGCTGCCGGGCTTCTCTGTCTGACCGATCAGCTTGAGGTGCCCCTCATCTGACGCGGTACCCGTGCTGCAGATCCACGCGCCCCGCGCCGGATTCGAACCGGTCGTGATCTCCTCGTGGGGCCCCTTGTGCTGTTCTCTTGTTCTGCTCTACTTCATTTATAGGGCCCTCTAATGTCCACGTCTAGGGGTCTGGTCAAGATTCTTTAGAGGGTCCTATAATCCACTCATGGATGACACTCCAGGAAGCCGCGTCCGAGCCGCTGTCGAGCAAGCTCTGTCCATGCAAGATCCCGCAGACCGCGCCCGCGCGATCACCGAAATCCTCGCCGTGATGCAGGACAAGGGCCCTCAGATGAAGCGCACCAGGCAGGCCGACGTCCTGACGCTGCGGAAAACGCTGGTGCGACGGGAGATCGGCGAGCTGATCGGGACCAGCCCTTCCCGAGTGGATCAGATCGAGAAGGGAAAGTCCTGACGTAGATGAACAGTGCCGCCTCGGGCTCTTCTGCGTCTACTCCGCCAACTGCTTCTTCACCTCGGCGACGTGCGGCCCCGAGCCTGCGGCTGGCATCTTCCACCGATAGGCGGTTCCGTCGCCGTCGGTGTAGAGGAGCGTGCCGCCCTTCGCCTGCGCCGCAGTCAGGTCGAAGACCTGCGAATCCCATTCGTAGGTGCCGGGCTGTACTGCGCCGCCGCTGCTGTACTTGCCCAGGCTGATCATCGTGGAGTTGCCGCTGTCGAAGCCGATCGCTTCACCGTCCGGGGCGATCCACTTCCAACCGTCACCCGTGATCGGCGCAGTCTGTGCGGCTGGCGCCCCGGTCATCGCCTTCACCTGCATCGTGATGACGGCGAAGGTCCCGTTCGCGGCCTTCTCCCCGCTGCTCTCTTTCACGTACACGACGGTGTCCGGGGTGATCTGCAGGACGCCGGTTCCTCCGTCGCCGATGGTCTGCGCGGGTTCGCCGAGCTTCAGCGCCTTCTCGACACCGCCGCCGTCTCCGTCGTTCGGCTCCTTCGACACAGCCGTCTTCGTGGGCTGCTTCGCTGCGGGCTCGTCGCCGCTGCCGCTGTCGCCACACCCCGTGAGGGCGGCAAGGAGCAGGACGGCCGACGCCGAGATGGTGCGAACTCGCATATGTCCCCCCAGGGTTGAGCCAGAGGGACACCGTAGGGCAGAAGCGACCAGCGGGGGAGAGGGAGCGGTGCCCCCCCGGTAGGGTGCGGGCATGACGGCGCCCCGGCTGCTTTCCTCAGCCGGGGCGCCGTTGTTCTGTGTCAGGCGCGGCGAACGGCCACGTGCTGCCACAGATAGCCGCTGATCTCGTCGGGCTGGCCGGGGTTGGTGACGATGGTCGGCGACTTGCTGCGGTCCAGGTCGCGCACCGTGGTCTCGCCGCCGCCATGGACGATGACGTCCCCGATACGGAGATCGTCAGCCGGGATGTGCACCTCGGTCACCTGCGCTCCTCACTTCTCGTCGGTGAGTCGGGCGGCGAGTTCGTTCATCTCGGCCGCGTCGCAGATGATGCTGATGGCGCGCTGGTTGTGCTCGTCGCGCACTTCGAGCATGGCGCCTCCGTCTCCGCCGGGTCGCTGCTCGGCGTAGTCCTGGAGGGCTTTGATGAGCGGGGCCGTGGATCCTGCGAGAGCGCGCGGGCTGGGCGGGGTGACGACGATCATTCGGTCTCCTTGTGGGGCTTCTTCTCGTGGTTGCGCATGCTGGCGGGGGCACCCGTATAGCCACAGCGGTCGCAGCGCTCCCAGCGCCCTTCCGCGACGGCCGCGCCGGTTACCGAGTTGTCCGGGCCGAACTCGTGCTCGGCGAGCAGGCGTGGCACGGACGCTTCGTAGCGGACGGCCACGAGTGCAGCCTCCGCCACCTTGTCGTGGCCTTGGGCGAAGAACTTCCCGAGACCGACCTCCCGGCCGCAGCCACACCAGCAGTTGCCAGTCGGGAGGAGGCGAGGCTTGCTCACTTGCCACCCTCCAGCAGCGCACCGATCGCGGCGATGGCGTCGGCGACGCCATCGTTGTAGGCGGTGTCCTCGGCCGTGCCGGTGCTGCCGGTCAGGTACTCGGTACGCGCGGCCTCAATCGCCTCGCGGAGGTTCTCGGCGCGGCAGTAGGAGAGCAGATCGCGGGTGAGGTGTTCGGCGAGGTGCTGGCGCATCTGGGCGAGGCGCAACTCGGGCGTGTGGGCGGTCTTGTTGAAGGCGACCAGGGAGTCGTAGATGCGTTCTTGGAGCCTGGTCTCGGTTTGAGTGTTCGTCATGAACTCAAGGTAGCAAGTCAAGACTTGAGGTCAAGGGTTCACGTCAAGACCGTTTAGAGGGGGGGAGCGCATAACGTCTTGTTAAGCGCTGCGAGTTGACCATGAAGCACTCTCGATAACATGCCCTATCGCGAGCGCCGTTTGGGGTGGTTGTCCGAATTTATGGAGTGGTCGCGGGGGCGCCCCCGCCCTCGGTCCCGCGGCGCGGAGAGCGGCTATGGCCGCGGGCAATGCCTGACACTCGCTCCGGCTTGACCCCAAGCTGTGGCGCCATCTCGGTGTAGCTCACCCCGTCCCGCTCATGCAGCGTCCGCACGATGCGCTGACGCTCCTCGCGGAGCCAACGCTGGAGATCGGGTACGGCGTTCAGCGCCTCGGTGAGCGCCTTGGCTTGCTCGATGCTCTCTGCGCCTTCGGTGAGCTTGGCGAGGCTGGTGAATGGTTCGGGCGGAGTCTCCATGCGGGAACCCTAGTGGGTACCCCTCAAAATGAATAGTGGGTACCCACTTGACGCAATTGATGGGTACCCACTAAATTGAAGCTATGGAGGAGGCCACAGGTCACCTCGGAGCAGCGGAACTCAGCTACATCAACCCACTCCAGAGGAGGGCCTCATGGCCACCACCTCCACCACCCAGAACAGCACCTTCGTCGGCTGCCTGGTCAGCGGCTTCGACTACCGGGACGTGCCGGTCGTCGGCCGCGTCACCGGCATCAGCCGCAACCTCAACAACTCGATCATGTTCATCGAGGTCGAGCAGCCGGGCCGGGAGCGCCCCGCGCAGCTGTGGCCGGAGCGTGACGACTGGGAGGTCTGCTGACCCGCCCGGCCCGGCCCTCCGGGGCCGGGCCTCCCCTCGCTCTCGACTCAATCAGGAAGGCAGATCGTGGGACTGCTCGACGGCACCCCCGCCCAGCATGGCCATGCCGGATTCCCGAAGGCCGCAGACCGTGAGGCCGGCCGTATCGTCGACCGGCTCGCACGCGAGATCGGCCACCAGGCCGCAGTCGCCTGGGTGCACACCGGCGCCGTCTTGTGGTGGGCGGACGCGCTACACCTGGCGCCCGGTGCGCGCCCGTCCGGCACGGCGGCGGGCATCTGCGACGGACTGAAGCGGCTGGCCGATCTGCATCCCGCGCTCGCCGGCTTCACCGACCCCGCCGTGAACGCCCTGTGGCGGCAGCCGATCGACGACGAGAACGCGGCAGCGATACGCGACCTGTGGGCGGCCGGATACGTCAAGGACCCGGACTGTCGACCGCACGGCTACCTGCTCGGCAACGCCTACCAGGCCCTCTCAGAGGAGTCCCGCAAACACCGGGCGCTCGCGCAGACCCCGCGCTTCGTCACCAACCTGCTGCTGGAGATGGCGTTCCGGCCCGCAGCGGAAGCGCACGGCACCATGGACGACTTCCGGATGATCGACCCGTCGTGCGGTACCGGCCACATCCTGTACGAGGCGCTGGGTGCGGCGCAGTTCTGGGGGCCACCGCACAGTTTCGTCGCAGCCTCGGCCGCCCGCCTTGAGCAGGCCCTGCATGTTGTGTGCGGTGTCGACCTCGACCCCTACGCCGTCCTGATCGCCAGGCTGCGCATTGTCGCTCACGTGACGCTTTTCCTGCGGGTGAACCGGAAGAACCACCCGGAGATGCCGGAACGGATGCCCGCCGACTGGCCCGTCAATGTGGCCGCTGCTGACGCCCTGCTGGACCGCGCCGAGCCGCTCCTGGAGCGCGGCCGATACCACGCCGTGTTGGGGAACCCGCCGTACATCACGCCAAAGTCGCCCGAGCAACGGGACGCGGTCCGTGCCGCCTACTCGCTCGTGTGCCACGGCAAGTACGCGCTCAGCCTGCCCTTCCATCAGTTGATGACCGAGCTCCTCGTTCCGGGCGGATGGTGCGCGCAGCTGACCGCGAACTCGTTCATGAAGCGGGAGTTCGGCAAGCCGTTCGTTGAGAAGTACTTGGCCCGGCAGGATCTGCGGTGGGTCATCGACACGTCCGGCGCCTACATTCCCGGACACGGCACGCCGACCGTGATCCTCGTGCATCGCAACCAGGCGCCCGTCGGTGACAAGGTCTCCGCCGTGCTGGGAAACCGCGGCGAACCCTCCACGCCGGCCGATCCGTCACGCGGCGTCGTGTGGTCGGATATTGAGCGTGGGGTGCGCGAGAGGCTCGCCTTCCAGCGCCTTGCGGCGAGCGCCGACACCACCTGTGCTGCCGCAGAGGACACTGTCCCGCCCGCTCCGGAGGCGCGCATCGTCGAGCAGTTGTCCCTGTTCGCAGCCGAAGTCGGCGAGGCTGCCTGACTCCCTTCATCAAACGGTCCGCTGCTGATTCTGAACGGGACCCCCTCGGAGAGGGCGGAGTTCAGGGTTCCTCTGTTCATCTTCCCGTTCATCTGCAATCGTGTTCAGAAACTGTTCTCTACCAACTTTCTGAACACGGAGGGGTATTGGACCTCATTGGGTACGGCCGCGTTAGCACCGACGAGCAGAACACGCTGCGCCAGCGGATCGACCTCGAAGCGGTTGGATGCATCCGCATTTTCGAGGAAAAGATCAGCGGCAAGATCAGTCACGAGAAGCGCCCCGAACTTGCGAAGGCCCTCGACTGGATGCGGCACGGCGACATGCTCTGCGTACAGGAGGTCGACCGCCTCGGCCGCAACCTTCTCGACGGACTGCTCCTCATGGGGCACCTCGGCACCCAGGGGATCCCGCTCCGGGTCCTCAAGGGCATCGGCGCGGGCGACCACTACCCCGAGGAGCATCCCAAGCACGATCCACAGGCGGACATGATGCTCAAGCTCGCGATGCTGCTCGCTGAGGAGCGCCGCAAGGACATCAGCCGCAAGACGAAGAACGGCCTCGAGGCTGCCCGCAAGTCGGGCAAGCAGCTCGGCCGTCGGCCGGTGATGACGGAGACCATGGTGATCCAGGCTCTGGCGCTGCGAGGGAAGGGGTTCAGCATCCGCCAGATCCAGCCGCACCTCCGTATCGCCGAGGGGAAGAACAAGGGGAAGAGTCCCAGCACCGGCGCCATCTCGCAGGCTCTGCGGGATCACGATGTCGCGACTCGCGAAGGAGCGCTGACAGGAGCCAGGCCATGACGCATCGCGCAAGCCCACGCATACGCCTCACGGCAGGCGGCCCCACCTTCAAGAAGGCCCGCGCCACACCTGGCGGCTCGAAGAAGCGCAAGTCTCCGAAGAAGACGCGCAAGTTCTCAAAGAAGCAGCTGGCTGCCCGGAAGCCGCTCGACCAGAGTTGGCGCCACCTGTACGCGGCCGTGGGCCGACGCGATTGGCCCGCCGGTCGAGTCGCTTGCGCCGCTGTTTCAAACGAGATCAACCAGCTAGCTGCGAACCTGACCCTCGAAGATCGCCATCTCCTGCTGGAATACAGGCAGCGCATAGGGGAGGGAGAAGCGCGCGATCGCGGATTGCAAGATCCGTAATACGCCGCTTTGCAGTGGCGTGCCCTCGGCTGAGCGGCTGGGGGGCTAGCCCCACCACGTGTCGCTCACGGCGCCTCCCCAAGTAGGTGCGGCCACGGTAGGTGAATCTCGTACCGCCTGTCAGCCCCTCATGCCATGTTGGTCAGGGTCTTGGTCTCCCACTAGGTCAGAGGCGTAAGCGCGGAGTGGAAGCTCACAGCCCGCCAGGACCACCGTCTGCCGGGATCAGCCGGGCGCGGGCAACCGCATCCCTCCCGCCCTATCGGCGGGGCAGAGGCCCCCGGAGACGTTCGCCTTGCGCCTGCCCCCTCGTCGGAGGCGGGCGCTCGTGCATCTCCCGCTCACGCCGCTTCGTAGTGGTGCGCCCGCCCGCCCCGCCACGTCACCCAAGCCGGGTCATCGAGCAGTCCCTCGGCCTCCGGGAGTCCGGCCCGCCGCAGGAACTCGAACACGTCCGCGTCCGAGTGTGCGAGGCCGAGGATCTCCCCGCGCACGGTGACTCGCCGGCCGCCGGTGGGGGACGGCTGGTGCACGACTATCGGGGCGCTCATGCTTTCAGGGTGCGACGGGTCGCTCACTCCAGCACGCCGAGCTCGGTGTCGGGACGGCAGTGCGGGCACGCGTCGACCTGCAGCTCGTACAGGGCTTGGCGCGCCTGGTCCCGGTCGACGCCGCGGGACCGTTTGCCCGCCATGTGGCAGCCGCCGACGTGCACGTACACCGCGGCGCGCCCGTCGAGGCCCTGCTCGATCAACCAGTCCGGGGCCGGTGGCCGGGCTTCCTCGCCGCGCGCCTTCTCCTGCTGCCGCTGCTGCTCTTCGGCGATCCAGCGGTCGACTTGGTCGAGCTGGTGGGCGAGAAAGCCGCGGACGATGCGGAGCTTCTCCATGCGGGACGGGCGCGGGCTATCGGACATGCGTTCGACTCTACCCGCGTCGGAGCTGTCTGCCATCCTGAGGCCCTACCGAGGAGGCGCCATGCACGTCGTCCGCTCCTGGATCGCAAGCCCGGCCTGGCGGCAGTCCGTCGCGCAGGGCGCCCTGGCGGCAGTCGCGGTACTCGTGATCGTTGCCGTGCTCCAGCTCGCGAGCTGACCCCGGCCGCGTTGTCAGTGGCTACCGCTACCGTTGCTGCCATCACATCCGCGCTGTGGCTGCAGCGCTGCCGCCCCGCCGGAGTGATGCCCGGCGGGGCGCTCGCATCATGGAGGGCGCCGTGGACTGGCTGCTGCTCGTTCTGATCTTGCTGAGCTACGGATACGCCGGTGTTGCCGCGCTCTACGTCCTCGATCCTGACGCGCCGCTGTGGCTGCGCTGGCCCGCATCCGTCTACGACTGGTTCGCCTACAGGTGGCGGCCGTAGCTCAGGCCGCGTCGCTCATAGACTCCGGGTGCCGCACGCGCTTCTTCAGCTCGGTCTCGACAGCGAGCCGTGACTTCCCGGACTCTGCGGCGTACTCCCGGATCCGCTCCTGTACCGCGAGCGCAGTGTCCACGGTCAGCGTCCCCGCCTGGATTGCCTCCCAGGCGGAACGTTCCAGCACGATCAGGTCGTCAGGGAGTTCGATAGCCACGCAGGGATGTTACGCCGCCTCCACGATCTCTCCACGCAGTGACTCTGCGCGGGAGGCGGCCGCCCACTCGGCCACGAGTTCCTCGTACCGGGCCCGATCCTCCGACGACAGGCGCACCGCGGGATGCGGCCACAGCTCCCTGATCTCAGAGTTCACCACGGCCGCAGACCGTGCGGAACCAGGCGACGGGGGAAAGGGGATCATGCAGCAAGTCTAGGCGCCGGGTCCGACAGAACCCAGGAAGCGGCGACATCGGCATATGACGATCACGGCTACCCGCCATCCCCGCGGACAAGCTTCACCAGCAGGTCCGTGTCTCGCAGATCCGACAGCACGACTTCCGCGCCAGCCTCCCGCAGTACTGCCTCGTCGCTCTTGCCGGTGGCGACGGCGATGACCCGCACCCCGTTCTCGTGCCCGCCCTCCACATCGGCAGGAGTGTCCCCAATCAGCACCGCTTCGCAGGCTGGTACCGCTGCGCGCTCGAGCGCCAGCCGGACCAGGGCGGGACGCAGGTCGTCGTCCTCCCCGTAGGCGCCGGCCTCCCACTCGATGTGCGTGTCCAGCCCGAAGACTCCCAGCTTGATCTCCGAGACCGCCCGGATGTTGCCGGATACCACGGCCTGTCGAACCCCCGCCGCATCCAGGGCGTCGAGGACGGATGCGGCACCCGGGAGGGCGTGCCCGCGCTCCCGCAGCTCTCCGACGCTGCGCAGATGCTCCTCAGCCAGCGCCGCGGCGAACCGTTCGAAGTCGCCGCGGGTCGTGGTCAGCCCGTGCAGCTTCGCCGTCTCACGGAAGATGACCGGCTCCGTGATTCCGTCGATCTTCGCCTGCTCTCTCATCGGCTGGCCCAGCGTGCTCTCGAACGCCGCCGCCGACAGTTCGCGGCCCACGCCGCGCGTCGAGATCAACGTGTGGTCGATGTCCCACAACACCAGCTGCGCCATAACGCACCCTCTCCCGCCCAGCCGTAACAACCCGTCACCCATCCGTGGAATCACCGTCCCACAAGGGAATGCTCAGCCATACGCTGAGCCCCACCAGTCGACACAAACGGGGAGGTGGCAGGCATGAGCACACCACGTCTCCCGGTCGGCGTCCGCATCCGTTACCACCGCGAGCAGGCAGGCCGCAGCCAGGTCGCCATCGCCGGACTCTGCGGCATCACCGAGCGCTACCTGTCCCTCATCGAGAACGGCAGGAAGAGCCCATCCCCCGACCTGCTGGGGCGTCTGGCCGCCGAACTCGGCGTCACCATTGCGATGTTGCTCAGCGACGACTCGGTGCCCGACGCGGTCCCCGCCATCACCGCCGCGCCCAGCGTCGCCCACGCCCTCATGGGATGCAGCACCCCGCGCAGCGAACCCGCGGCCACAGCCGGCGACCTCCGCGACCGCGTCGAGAACGCCTGGCGGATCTGGCAGACGTCCCAGACCCGCTTCACCGAAGCCGAGGCACTTCTGCCAACCCTCATCGCCGACGTCGAACACGCAGGCAAAGTCCACCGAACCGGCAGCGACCAGCAGGCCCGCCGTGAAGTATCACGCTGCGCCGCCGACCTGTACGGGTTGCTGCGCTCCTACTGCCGCCGCACCGGACGCCTGGATCTGTCCCTGATGGTCGCCGACCGGGCCATGCGCGCAGCGGAAGATGCCGACGATCCCATCCGTATCGCGGCAGCGCAGTGGAACCTGGGCCATGTCCTGCTCTCCCACAACGACGCCGGAGCTGTGGCCCACGCTCGTGAGGTTGCCGTCCTCGCCGTCGAAGACCTCCAACAGGCGCCCGCCGGGCATGAGAAGGACGCGGTCGCTGGCGCGCTGGAGCTGGTGGCAGTGGTGGCGGAGGCCCGCACGAGACGCTGGTGGGACGCCCGCGCCCGGTTGGAGGGGCGTGCCGTGCCGCTCGCCAAACGGAGCGGTGAGGGCAACGCGCAGCACACGGTGTTCGGCCCGACCAACGTCCGCCTCCACGCGGTCAGCATCGAGATGCTCGCCGGGGAGGCCTCCGAGGGTCTCCACGTCGCAGACAAGATCGACGTCAGCCGAATGCCGTCCCGTGAACGGCAGTTCACGTTCGGCCTCGAGGTCACCCGCCTGTACGACCTGCGCCGCGAAGACGCCGCGGTCCTCGTCCACCTCCTCGGCCTGGAGGAATTGGCGCCCGAAGACCTGGCCCGCAGCCCTCTGGCCGTCGAGCTGGTCGAAGGGCTCCTGCGGCGGGTACGCCCCACCTACCGCGCACAAGCCGTCGGACTCGCCCAACGCCTCGGCCTGCTCTGACAACCCGAACTCGCAGGCACCCCGAACCGCCAGTTCGGGTAGCGCGGGCGCCCCGCCACTAGCTTCTGCGCATGACCAGCGGAAATGCCCCCTACGTGCCAGGGCCGGCAGGAACCCGGATCGTGGCCGCCGGAGTCGACTGGGACGCCATCAAAGTCGTCCGGTCCTTCGGCCTGCAAGCCCTCGACCGGATAGCAGAACCTGGCGCGGTCGTCGTCGACCCCAGCGCGGCTGCTCCCGCCGTGTACTTCTTCGTCCGGCCCGGCACCACGGACGGCTGGAACGTCGCACAGTCCACGGCGCTGAGCGTCACCAACCACGTGACACTCCCGCCGGAGAGCCGGGTCATGCCACCCGGCCCGTACTGGCTGACATCGCCCGCCGACGGCCGCCTCCACACCGACACGGCCACGGTGCGGGCCGCCCTCGAGCGCGTCACCGGGTCGCGGCCTTCGTGGAACCCGAGGATGGAGCACTTCACGTGAACGCACCCAAGTACGCGCAGACAAAGATTCGCGGCCTGTGCTGGGACGAGAAACCCGGAGACGTCCTGCACTGCACCCTCGGGCAGGACCACAAGGACGACCACTACCACGCCTACACCAAGACACGGTGGCCGAACCTGGCACGGCGGGCGCAGCCGCAGGGCTGACGGTCACCCCGCGGCGCCACAGAGCGCGGATGCGGTGTGAACGTTCCGCACCCAACCAGTGAATCGTTACCCCTGGTATGACGTGGCGTGATCGGTTCACACGGGGTGCGAACGGAATGCAGGGACATATGCGTGCGGCACTCTTCCCCACCGCAGATATATGCATTTCAATGGTCAATCACGCGTCAGCTTCCGGCCGCCGCACCCAGACCCCGTGCGGCGACCGGTCAGCCACTCAGCCGGATCCGCCACCTGTCCATCGGCAGGATCAGATCCGCAGTTTCGATAGGGGTGCCATGGATATCGAGCCGGGTTCGCATCACGCAGAACGCGGGCGTGTCCACCAGCAACCCCAACGCGTGAGCCTGATCAACGTCCAGCGGGGCAGTGCTGAGCTCGGCGGTGAACGACGCATGAGCCTGCCGCCGGCCACGCCACCAACTGGTCACGAGCATCGCCGAGCGGCCACCCGGATCCAGGCACTCCACGGTCTCGTGCTGCAGCACCGTCCGCATGCGGACGCCAAGCCGCTCGGCGAGCTCTTCGGTGGCGGGGCGCGGGCGGGTATCGGTGGTCTCGCTGGCGAACGGCCAGACGGCGTCGACATCGGTGAGGGTGCGCACAGTAGGAGGATGCGCGACAACGACCTGTTTCCGCTCCTCGCCCTCGAGAGCGCCGGTTCGCCGCAGAAGCGTGTAGGCCAGGTTGATGGTCTCGTGGTGCACGCCGTACTCGCCGGCCATGACGCGGCGCGAGGGGAGCGGATCGCCGGGACGCCACTCGCCGTTGGCGATGCGTCGGCGGATGTCGTCGGCGATACGGCGGTAGCGCGCGACTGGCATACGGACCCCTGGCCTCGATCACTTTGATCATGACGTGAGGTCTGAAGCTACGAACGCGGGCCCTGGCTGGTTACAACCAGGCAGGGCGAACGGCCTGGCGTATGCCAGGAGCAACTGAAAAGAGAGCTTTGGGGCGGCGGAACTTCAGGGCCCGCCGCCCCGAAGGGGCCGCCACCGGCCCGTCGTACCCCTATAGCGGGCTCGGTGGCGGCTCCCGGTATACCCAGCAACACATGCCAGGTATCCACCCGAACGAGTGACCTAATCGCCGTGCCGTAGACGGAGGTCCCTCGTTGGCCATGGAAGCCGGAGCCGGACCCCCTCATCGCCTCCAAGGGTGCACGGGGATCCGGCTCCGGTGTTCGTTCCTATCGCTCTTCCCGTACCTGCCGCTGCGGCTTTCGGGTTCCGCTGCGGTCAGCACTGGGAAACAAGTGGGAACCCAACTCGCCTAACCAGAGCTCAACCACGACCAACCAGGCAGTAACTCGCGAAGCCCGAAACGGCCCTCACCAGCAAGTTCTACGGAAACAACCAGGCCGCCTCTGGTGGCTGAACATGCAGTACTACAACGGCAGCATGTACGGCTGCTCAGGCGACTCCTACTCCGCCGGAACCGTCGAAGGCTTCACCGCCCAGACGGACTGCCTGAACAAGGGCCTCGTCGTCCAGGGCACCACGATCAAGGTCCCCTACGACAAACAGGTCCCGGGTCTGCCCGCCCAACCGGGCGCAGGCGGCGGCTACATGGCCCCGAACCTGGTGGCCCAGGCGTGGAACCACTACAACGGCGCGCTGAAGGGCCTCATGACGTGGTCCATCAACTGGGACGGATCCAAGGGGTGGACGTTCGGGGACAATGTGAAGGGGCTTCCATAGCATCGACGTTGTGACACTGGCAAACTTGCAGGTCAGAAGGGTGCGTCCCGAGTGGTGGACGCATCCGTCCCACGACGGTTGCTGGATCCGCGCTGTATGGTCTCGCGGTTCGTCAGCTGTCGTCATCGCTGGTCATCTATACGGTTGCTGGATCGGCGCTGGAGGTGGGTGACGCAGCGTCAGGGAAGTCGGGGTGGGC